>JASLDD010000145.1 GCA_030151725.1 Solirubrobacteraceae bacterium | reverse complement strand
CGGCGCCCGCTTCTCGAACGAGCAGGTATCGGGACCGGCCGGCGAGACGGCCGCCACCGACCGGCTCATGTCTCCGCCGGTTCCGACCTCAGAGGTGACCGATGCGACCAGGCGCTGCTCCTCGGACACAGTCCTCAGGTAATCCTCGAACCACGGCGCCTGGTCGAGATGGCGCACGATCGTCGCGATCTGGATCTGGTGCATCGCGAACACCATCGCGCTGGCGCCACATCGGCGTCCGAGCGTGAAGCAGGCCGCAGCGATCGCCTCGAACGACACGCCGCCGCCGCCGAGCTCGGTCGGGACGAACGCGGACAGCGCGCCCGCATCGCGCAGCGCCTGGATCGTCTCCTGCGGAAAGCGTGCCTCCCGGTCGACGTCGCCGGCGTGCACGGCGGCGACGTCCTCGGCGACGCGCTCGACCGCGTCGAGGAAACCCGTGTCGGGATCGACCGAGACGCTCATGCCGCCGCTTCCACGCGCAGCTCCTCGAGCGCGGCCGCGATCGAGGAGAGGCTCTCGAACACGCTGCGCTTGAGCATGCGGTCGGGGAACTCGACGTCGAAGTGATCCTCGAGCGCGAGCATCACATTGACGCTGGCATGAGATGTCATCCCAGCCTGATGCAGATCGGCGCTCGTGGGCAGCGAGTCGACGGCGGTGGTGAGGCGTGCATGGTCCTTGATGATCTGGCGGATCTCGTCTGTCATGAGTCCATCATCGGCCCGCAAGGCTCGTTTCTCAAGGGGGGATTCGCAATTCCCACCGCCGAGGCCGGCGCGGGGTAGGGTTGGCACATGGAGGAAGTGCTTCCCGGAGTCTTTCATTGGGCCGCCGAGCATCCGAGTATCCACACCCTCGTCTCCTCCTACTGGCTGGAGCAGGAGGGAGTGCTGATCGACCCGCTGGTGCCGCCGGAGCAGGGCATCGAGTGGTTTGCCGGGCGCCCGAGCGCGCCGATGGCGATCCTGCTCTCAAACCGCCACCACTACCGTCAGTCGCCCCGCTTCATCGAGCGCTACGGCTGCACCGTGCACTGCAACAGCGCCGGCTTGCACGAGTTCTCGGGAGGCGAGCCTGTGCAGGGCTTTGAGATCGGAGATCGCCTGCCGGGTGGCGTGCTGGCCCACGAAATGGATGCGATCTGCCCCGATGACACCGCTCTGCACCTGTCGGGCAAGGGCGCGGTGGTGCTCGCCGACGGCATCGTGCGGGGCGGCGAATACGGGCAGGGCGGGCCGCTGGGCTTCGTGCCCGACTCGCTGATGGACGACCCGCCTGCTACCAAGCGCGGGCTGCTGGAGGCGTGCGAGCGGCTGCTGTCCGAGCTCGAGTTCAGCCATCTGCTGCTGGCTCACGGCGGCCCTGTGATCGGCGACGGTCGCGAGCTGCTGCAGGAGCTCGTGGACAGCGGCGGGCGCACGGCCTTTGAGATGTAGCGGTATGCGCCTCCTCGTCACCGGAGCGAGCGGCTTCATCGGGCAGGCGCTGTGTGGGCGCTTGATCGAGCAGGGACATGAGGTGGTCGCCCTGGTGCGCACGATGGGCAGCGAGCCCACCGGTACGCGTCCTGTTCGGGCGGCGCTCGAGGATCGAGCGGGCCTGGAGCGCGTGCTGCTCGCCGAGCGGCCCGCCTGCGTCGTCCACCTCGCCGCGGAGATCGCCTCCCAGCGCAGCGAGCAGAAGGTGCGCGAGGTCAACGTGGCGGGCACCGAACATTTGTTGAGCGCCTGCCTCGCGTGCGGCGAGGGAGAGCCTTCGGGCGGGCCACGTGTGGTCTTCTCCTCGACGGTCGTCACCGGCGACGCGCATGGCGCGCTGCTCACCGAGGAGGAGCCGTTGCCGGTGCAGACGCCCTACGGGCGCTCCAAGCAGGAGGGCGAGCGCCTGCTGCTCGAGTCCGGGCTCGCGGGGATCGTGCTCCGCCCCTCCCACGTGTATGGGCCGGGTGGCTGGTATGCCCAGGAGCTGATCCCCCGGTTGCGTCAGCCCGGGCGCTTTGCGGTGATCGGCAGGGGGACGAACCTGTGGGACGTGGTCCACGTGGACGACGTGGTGCAGGCGCTCGTCCTCGCGGCCGAGAATGGCGCTCCCGGCTCGGTCTTCCATGTGGTCGATGACGAGCCGATCTCGTTCTACGACTTCATGCTCCTGACCTCAAAGGCACTCGGCGTGGGTGCCCCGCGTCGCATCCCCGCCGCGCTCGCACGTGTGGTCGCGGGGAGCAACGCGGTCGATGCGGTGATCCGCTCGGCGCGCTCGTCGAACGCGAAGATCAAGCGAGAGCTCGGCTGGAGCCCTGCTTACCCGACCGCACGCGAGGGGATCGCGGCAGCTGTGGCCGCTCTGTAAATGGGGAGCTAACGCGCGCCGTGTTACGCGGCGAGCGTCACGTGCGCGCGCGTGACGTGGCTGGCGCCGGCGCGATCGTGGGCCGTGACGGTGGCCCGGGCGCGCAGCGTGTGCCAGCGCTTGAGCAGCGCTCGTCCACGCGCTGACAGGCGTAGCTCGATTGTCGCGTGCTGTCCGCCGGCCAGCGCGAAGGTGCCACTCGCGAGGGTCGGGAAGAGGTAGCGATGCGAGGCGAGCAGGATGCCGAAGCCCAGGCGCAGCACGATCGTGCCCGCGCAGCTGCTCTCGGCGGCCGGGCAGCTGATCCGGATTGGAATGAAGCCTGCTGCGCCGACGGTGAGGCTCGCTCGGTCGATTCCCACGGCCGGCACAGCGGGAGGGCTGTGGACCTGGAAGGCCAGACTGCCAACCATGGCGGTCGAGCCGGTGAGAGGAGCGGTGAGCGCGGGGGCGGTGGTTTCGGTTTCGTTGCTCTGCGTGCTCGGTATCGGTGGCACGAAGCCCGTGCCGCTGAAGCGAACTTCGTGCAGGCCGGTTGTGTCGTCGCCGTTGAGCGCCCAGGCCGCGCTGACCGTCCCTGGGGCGGTGGGGGTGAACTGGACGGTCTCTGTGAGGCTTTCTCCTGGCTGGATCGTCGTTCCCTCAGAGAGCGCGGTGGTCGCGGTGAACTCGCCCCCGACCGGTGGCTTTGACTTGGTCACCGTGACGGCGGTGCCGCCGGTGTTGGTGATGGAGAAGCTCCGGCTCGCCGTGTCCCCGACTTCGACGGATCCGTATTCGAGCGATTCGTTGTCGATCTCTAGCGCGCCGGGCAGGCCGGCGCTGCCGGACAGCCCGATGGCTTCGTCGCCGCCGCTCGTCTGCAGGCCGATCTGGCCGTTGAATGTGCCCGTTGCGCTCGGTTCGAAGGTGACGGTGAGCGTCACCGAGCTGCCCGGCGCGATGGTCGAGCCTACGGGGGGAGCGCCTTCGACGGAGAAGGGCGCCTGCGGCGCTTCGATGGCTTCAATCTTCATCGGCGTGCCGCCGACGTTGCGGAATGTGGCGGTGGCTGAGATGGGAGTGCCGACTGTGGTGCCGCCAAAGGTCACCAACGGCGGCGTCACTTCAAGGCGTGCCGCGGCGGCCTGTCCTTCGCCGGAGAGCGCAAACGTGGCTTTCGCGCCGCCGCTCATGGTCGCGGTGAGCGTGGCGGCGAGGGCGCCTGTGGAGCCTGGGGCGAACGTGACCGGGACCTGGATCGTCTGTCCGGCTCCAAGGGTCGCCGGCAGGGCTGTTGAGGGGCTGCCGAGAGCGAATTCGGTGGAGCTCGAGGAGAGGCCTGTGATGGTCAGCGCCTTGTTGGCCGTGAGGGTGACGGTCTGGGTGGAGGCTTCGCCGACGGTGGTCGTCGGGAACGTCGTGGGTGGGCCGCTGAGAACAGGCGTCACGGGCGAGCCGAAGGCAAGGACGTGACCGTCGCGCGTGCCCACGTAGATACGCCCGGCGCCGACTCCCGGGAGGGCGAACTTGGCGGAGGTGCCCACGGGCGCACTCCAGCGCAGGACCGGCTGGCCCTTGACGGGCACGGGATCGTAGGCCCGCAGCTGAGCGCCTTCTCCAGAGCCGTTGGGCGCCCACACGATCCACACGAGCGCCGAGCCGGGGGTGGTGCCCTGGGAGGTGATGACGGGCGCGCTGGATGAGAAGCCAAACGCTTCGGAGGAGGTGGCCTGCAGCGACAGAGTGGGGGCGCCGGTGCCTGAGAGTCCGTAGCGGTACACCCGCAGGTTGCCCGCGGAGCCGCTGGGGCTGGTGCCGCCGGAGGCGGTCGGGATGTAGACCCAGCCGCCTTCCCCCGGCCAGACCCCGGGACGCGACCACACACCGCCGTAGGGCCCGATTCGCTGGACGACGTCATCTGAGCCCGAGGGCCCTTGCCCGATGCCGCCGAGGTCATCGCGGTTGAGCAGGTAGACGTAGCCGTCCTTGCCGACCGCCACGGCGAGGTGGGGCAGCGAGGGAGTGCCAAACGTTTCTTCCGGGAGCCCCGTGACGCCACCCGACGCGAAGTCGGCGTCCCATGAGTCCAGCGAGGCGGCATCGTAGGGAGCGAAGAAGTCGGTCGGCTGCAGGGAGCCGTCCGGCTGGACCTGCAGCCTGACGATCGACTCACCGAGGTTCGGGGGCGGGGTGTCGCCGGGCGTGGGGGTCGAGGGCGCCCCCCCGTTGCCGGTGCTCAGCAGGATGTTGCCGGGCCGGTCCGATGTGAGCCCGGCGCCCGATTGCCAGATGCCGGCTCCATTGCCGGTCTCGTCGGCTACCCAGCGGGCGGTCACGGCACCGGCGGTGGAGACGCCGAACACCCACCCCTGCCACGGCTGGTGATCGCAGTCGGAGCCGAAGGCCGCATACACGACCCCTTCCATCATCAAAAGGCCCGGACGCTGTAGCTCGGTGGCCGGGGCGAAGGTCTGGCCGGGGGCGTTCTGGGCACTCCCGCCGAGCAGTACGGGGAAGCCCGGCTCCTGGGCGCCGGTGGCGACGCTCAGCGCGTCCATGTACCACGCGGCCGGCCCGGAAGTTCCCGACACGTAGGTCTTGTAGGTGAGGTAGGCGATGCCGGTGCTCGTGTCGATCACGGGTGTGGCGGTCACGCCGATCGAGGGCGTGAGATCGCCGCACTGGATTTCCTGTGGGTCCCAGGAGGGTCCGAGATCGACGGGTTTCGACCACTCCAGGGCGCCTGTGGCCGGGTCCAGGCCATAGACGTGGTTCTCCTCTGTGGCGACCACGAGCGTGCCGTTGGCGAGCAGCGGCTGGGCGTAGACCTGGCCTTCCACCGGCGCGGACCACATCTGACCGAAGCTGCCTCCGCTAACGAGCTGCGGGGTGAGCGACGATTCGCCCGGGTACCAACCGGTGCGCAGGTTGTCTGCCGAATTTGTCACTTCTGCGGCCTGCGCCTGTCCGGCTGCCGCCAGCAGCAGCCCCACCAGGCAGGCGATCGCTGCACTGCGCTTCCTGCGCACCATTCTCTTCCTCCATGGATGGACGGTCACCCGCAGCTCGAGCGCCGAGCGGAAAAGGCTAGCCAACGCGAGAGCGCACGGCAAGTGCTTGACAGGGCTCATTCATTTGCCCAGGTCGAATGCGCGTGAGGCCTCATCGGCCACGTGGCGGGCGATCGCCAGCGAGGAGCTGGCGGCGGGCGAGGGCGCGTTGCGGACATGCAGCGAACGCTCGGTCCTCGAGAAGGCGAAGTCGTCCAGGAGCTGTCCGTCGCGTGAGACGGCCTGGGCGCGTACGCCCGCGAACGCGGGCTCCACGTCGCTGCGCTGCAGGGCGGGCACGTAGCGGGCGGCGGTCGCCAGGAAGGCCGCGGGGGAGATCGCGTGGCGCAGCTCCGTTGCGGCGCTGCGCCAGTGGCGGGCGAGCATCCGCCAGGTGCCAGGCCAGGCGAGCGTGTCGAATAGGTCCCTGCCGTGGACTGTGCTCAGCTCGTAGGCGTCGCGTGCGCCGGCCACGAACGCGGTGGGCCCGATCAGGACCTCTCCGTCGAGACGCCGGGTGAGGTGCACGCCGAGGAATGGCAGCGATGGGTCGGGCACGGGGTATATGAGCGCACGAACGAGGCTACGCCGCGCGGGCAGCAGACGGAGGTAGGCGCCGCGAAAGGGGACGATCCTGGGATCGGGAGTCGCCCCCGCGGAGCGGGCGAGTCGGTCGGCCCATGCACCCCCGCAGAAGACGGCGTGGCGGGCGACTGTCACACCTTGCGAGTGCTCGAGGCGCAGGGCGCGCGGTGCTGCGCAGGTTGCGTCTATTCGGCAGTTGCAGGCGACTGTCCCGCCGGCTGCTTGGAGGTCCATGGCGAATGCGCGGGCGACTGCGGCGAAATCGACGATCCCTGTGTTGGGCGAGTGCAGGGCCGCGACGCCGCGGGCGTGGGGCTCGATCTCCTGGATCTCGGCTGCGTCGAGACGGCGCAGGTGGTGGACTCCGTTTGCGTTTCCGCGTCGCTGGAGCTCTGCGAGGCCGGCGAGCTGGGAGCGCTCTGTCGCGACGATCAGCTTCCCGCAGCGCTCGTGCGGCAGGCCGCGCCGTTGGCAGTAGGTGAGAAGCTCGCGCGAGCCTTCCACGCAGAGGCGGGCCTTGAGCGATCCTCGCGTGTAGTAGATGCCTGAGTGCAGCACCCCCGAGTTGTGGGTTGTCTGATGACCGGCGATGTCTTGCTCGCGCTCGAGCACGCACACGGAGGCATCGGGATGGCGCCCTGCGAGCTCGCGTGCGACGGCGAGGCCGACGATGCCTGCGCCGATCACCGCAAGGTCGCAGCTCTCGGGGGGCGGTGAAGTCGAGTGGCTGTCGGCGTTCGTCACTGCGCTGCCACGGGCTGACGTGGGTGCTAGCCGACGACGGCACCGAGGCCGCCGGGGGCCGTGGCGGCAGCGGCGTTGACAAGGCCCGCCCCATACAGGCGTTCATCGCCCGAGCCGCCGAGTCTGGTGGCGGTCGCCCGCAGACGAGCGACGATCTGGGCGGGGGTTGGATGGCGCCCGAGCACGCCGCTGGCAATGATGAGCGCCGCGGTTGCTGCCACATGCGGGGTAGCCATGGAGGTGCCTTCGTAGCCGGTGGGCAGACCGAAGCGTTTGGGCGAGCTGCCCGTGAAGGTGACCTGGTAGACGTCGCGACCGGCGGGCTGTTCGGGGCGGCAGTTGGGATCGCCGGGCAGGTCGGCGTCGGCGCCGCCGCCGGGCGCCACGAGCGTTAGCCCGGACCCGTCGTTTGAATATGAAGCGAGGCAACCGTGTTCGGTGGTGGCCCCCACGGAGACCACGTCGGGTCCCTTTGCCGGGTAGGCGATCGCGGAGTGTCCCTCGTTACCGGCGGCCGCCACCACGAGCACACCGCGATGGTGGGCGTAGCGGATGGCTTCGATCAGCTCGGGTATGTCCGAGGCGGTGACCCCGGGCGAGAACTCGAGGCTGAGGTTGATGATCTGCGCTTTGTGCTTGACGGCGAAGAGCACGCCTTCGGCGATGGTGGACGCTTCGCCTTCGCCCTGGGTGTCGAGCACGCGGACGGGCATGATGTGCGCTGCGAAGGCCAGACCGGTGACGCCATAGTGGTTGCCTGTGGCCTCGGCGATGGTGGCGGCTACGAACGTGCCGTGGCCGTTGCGGTCGTTGGGAAAGCGATCTTTGGCAACGAAGTCATAGCCGGCGACGAACGTGTGGCGACTGAAGTCGGGCGAGCGTCGGAAGCGTCCGCGGTTGGCGTAGGCGACGCCCGTGTCGAGCACCGCGACGGTCACGCCTCTACCTCCGGGGGCTCCATCGGCTGCCACGTTGGCCCAGGCTTCGGGCGCATTGACGCTGAAAGGGCCGGAGAAGTTCCACTGCAGCTGCTGCCAGTCACCGGCGACTGTGCCGAAGCCGGTGTCGTTCGGGATGAGCCATCCCGCGGCGGCGTGGGCTACGCTGCCGGTGGCGTGGGCGACGAAGTCGGGAACTGCCCATTGCACTCCGCGCTCCCGGCGCAGGCGGCGAAGCACTGAGGGGACGCTGTCTCCGGGAGCGAGGCGCAGGCGCACGGTGTGGGCGCCGGAGGACGCCCGATCGGTCGAGCTTGCGAGGCCGGCGGCATGCGCGCCTGGGGGCGTGGGTGCGTATCGGACGAGCACCACGTTGGAGACGAAGCTTTCAGAGTTCTCCGCTGCCATTGCCCCCGTGGGCAGCGCGAGCGCGAGCGCGAGCGCACACAGTTGGACGGTCAGGGGGCGCGTGGAGCGAGAGGGGCGGATGGGCATGGGCTTTGGGTAATGATGATGCTCCCGCCCGCCTGGGCCGGGGCAAGCACTGTGGCAGACGTAGCGGGCATGACAATGAGCGAGCATTTCTTCCCACGCGACGACTACTTCATGCGCATGGCCCTGCGCGAGGCCGAGCGTGCGTTGGAACACGACGATGTGCCGATCGGCGCGGTGGTGGTCTCCGACGGGGAGGTCCTGAGCAGCGGCCACAACGAGCGCGAGCTGCGCAAAGACCCGACCGCGCACGCCGAGATCCTGGCTCTGCGTGAGGCGGCACGGGCGGTGGGCAGCTGGCGGGTGCTCGACACGGTCCTGTACGTGACGCTGGAGCCGTGTGCGATGTGCGCGGGCGCGATCGTGCTGGCGCGGGTGCCGCGCGTCGTATTTGGAGCCAGCGATCCCAAGGCGGGGGCGTGCGGGAGCGTGCTCGACGTGCTGGGGGAGCCGCGTCTGAACCATCGGCCGGCTGTCGCCGGGGGTTTGCTGGCGGAAGAGTGCGGGGGGTTGATCAGCGGGTTCTTTGCTTCGCGGCGGTGAGGCTTGCGCGGAGAGCTGGGGATATTCGCTGGGCGTGATCAGTTGGGCCGCAGATCCTCGACCGGGCAAGGTCGGTCTGCGAGATCGATGATCTCGGGGTCGCCTGTGAGCAGGCGAAGCCCATGAGCGGCTGCGGTCACAACCGCAAAGCAATCGCCGAGAGCGATCGAGGCCCAGGCCTTCAGGCGCGCGGCTTGGATCATCCGCGCTGTGCCTGGGAGGTCGAGCGCAAGGGAAGCCCGGAGATCTCTGAGGGTCTCATCAGCTGCTGCCTGTCCTTGGTCGCGCGCGACGCGGTAATAGACCTCGACGAGATTGATCCAGCTCACGACGGGAGGATCTGCGAGCACCCCCTCGATCCGGGAAAGCGCCGGCTCCTCGCCGTCGAGCCAGGACAGGACAGCCCACGAATCAAGGCAGACGCTCACCGCGGCTCGCGGGCCCGATCCTCGAGCAGACGAGCTGCCATTCCCGTCTTGGAGAACCGGCCACCCAGCGGTACCTCGGTTCGCCGCGCCACGAGCACGATCTCTTCATCGCGCATCTCGAAGTCGACCTGATCGCCGGGTTGCAGGTGGGCGCGGTCGCGCAGCGCCTTTGGGATGACGATCTGACCCTTTGCGCCTATCCGACCGGTCATACTTGGTGAGTATAACCTTGATGAGGGAGCACGCCAGTTGAGAGGTCGTCTCGGCAAGCCTCTGCGCTTCGAGCTGGAGGGATGCCACTCAGCTCGCCGCGGGCCCTATCGCATAGACGATGCGATCCGCTCGATCAAGGTCCTTGCCGTGGCGCACCGCGCCGACGTGTACCGCCCACATAGCTGCGCGGCTTTGGCGGTTGCGCGGTGCCGCGGGAGCGACTACTCAGGAAGCTCGACAAGCTTGTCGCGATGCTTGATCAGGACGTGCTGGGCGAAAGTGGTCAGGAGCCCATGCCAGCATGCTCGGAGATGAACCCAAAACGACCTGATAGCGCGGGTTGGGCAAAGACGAGTAGCTGACAACTGAGGAGGCGGGAGCGGTGCTTATAGCCGCTGAGGATCCGACGCATGAGTATCGGCCAATGCGGGAAAGTAGACGGCGTGTTCACCACGCGGGCGGTCTTTTTGGGCGCGGCGATCGCGCTTCTACCGCTGGCTGGCGCCATAGGCTGCGGCGGGGCGAGGCCGGGCGCCGATCCCTCGCCGAGCACACGCGTGGCAGCGGGCCATACGCCGGTTGGCGCGGAGGCAAGTAGCTGCCCGGGGCATGCTCCGGGCAAGATCGCGCCGCGTAGCTGGGCCGCCGCGCGCACTCGACTTGCACCGGCTGGCGCACGGGCGGTTTTGTTGTGCCGCTATGGCCCCTTGCCCAAGACAGGCTTGGAGCGTTCTGTGTTTGTGAGTGGGCCCGGCGAGATCGCTCGACTGGTGTCCGACTTCAATCGGCTGCCGCTATTCCCCCGTCGGGGAGTCAACTGTCCGTTTGATGATGGCACTGAGGTGGTGGCACACTTGCGCTACACGGGAGGGCGTACGGTGGAGATCGCGGTGTCTCTTACGGGCTGTGGTTTGGTGAGCAACGGGACGCTGACTCGTTCTGTTTCAGGCTTCGGTGGCGGGCACCCTTATGGGCCCGCGCTGCGAGTGGCGCTGGAACGCCTCACCGGTTTGACTGGATCGTCCGGCGGGTAGCTGATCCTCTGCTGCGTCGGTGGAACCATTCCACACTTCCGACGCACGTCGTTCGATCACGACGATCAGGAGGCGGTGAGGCATCGTGCGGGAGAGGGTAGACGCGTTGGGGACGATCGATGTGGGATGCCCGGACCGTGGACGAACAATGTGGGGGACAGTTCGGCCAGCCGCGGTCGCCTTTGCCGTGGCGCTGGGGATGGTTTGGTGTGTTGCTCCAGCCGGAGCTGCCGCGACCAAGGGGTGCCCTGCGAGCGTGGAACCGTACACAGCGTCGGCGGGAACGCGTGCGGCGTGCGGGCTTCGTGCGCTGCAGCACGTAGCGACGGTCTCGATGCCATATGGCGGCACGGAATACCGCTATGTCACGCCGTCTGGGCGCACGATCGCCCTGACGGTACCGCCAGCATCCTTTGACGCTGCTACGGCTTCCCCGCAGGAGCTGGAAACGTTCGGCGTACCGCCAGAACCCGCACACGACTCTCCGGAATATCCGAAATGGAAGTCGATGATCGAATGGGGCATTCACTTTGTGGCCGCGCCCGCGAACCTCCTCCAAGCGACCCCCACATTGGCGGCCGTCGGTCCACTCGCACCCTCCGGGCTTGCCGCCGCTGCAGAGGCGGGGAGCGCCCCGCCAGCAGATCGTGCTGGGAGCTCGAACACCACGGCCATCGGGAACAACTGGGCTGGCTACTTCAACTGGGGCGGGCACGGGGGCTACACCCACACCACTGCTTATGTACTGGAGCCTCACAACTACCACAACTCATGCGGTGAAAGCGACGCCTCCTCCACCTGGGGTGGGATCGGCGGCACCCCTTATAACCCCAACCTCGCACAGGACGGCACCGACCAGGGCACGCCTGGACTGGGCGAAAACGCTGCCTGGTTCGAGGTCCTGCCCGAACCAGAAGAACCGTCAGTGCCACCGATTCATGCGACACCGGGTTCGTGGTTTGAGGCGGACACGCAATATAAGGGAAAGGCGAATTCAGCTTCTATTTCTATAACTTCAAGACTCACGAAGCCGCGCGCGGAATCGCAGACGGGGGTTTCGAAGGAAACGTGGCTGACTTCATCCTGGAGCGCAAAGGCCCATATGACCTGACGAACGTCGGTACGGTGTCCTTCCAAGGCTTCACCAACGGTAAAGCCTTCGGCCAGGATCCGACCGAGCGGGTGGTGATGAAAAACAACCAGACCCACGAAACCAACGCGACGCCGAGCGGGATCTCGAGCAAGTATGCGTTTACGGTCAAGTACGAACACTGCCCGGGAGCTGGGGCGGGCGGATCTGGCCAAGGGCCCGAGGAAGGCCCGTTGCCGTCGGTTACGACGAACGCTGCGACGGGAGTGAGCGAAGGCGCTGCGACTTTGAACGGGACGGTGAACCCAGAAGGATTCGAAGCTACCTACGACTTCGAATACGGTACCGAAGCGGGGAACTTCAGTGGGTCCACTACGGAAGAGGAAGCGGGCTCAGGCAAAAGCACGGTGCCGGTGAGCAGTGCGATCTCGGGGCTCGAGCCGGGCACCACCTATCACTATCGGATCATCGCGTACAGTCCGACTGGGACCTCGGTGGGAGCGGAACAGACGTTCACGACGTCGGGCACGCCGCCGCCGCCTCCGCCGACGGCCACGACCGAAGGCGCGAGTGCGATCACGAGCACCGCTACGGTGAGCGCAAGCGTGAACCCGAACGGGGCTGACACGCACTACTACGTTGAATACGGAACAACGGCCGCCCTGTTCGAAGCGACCGCGCCAGCGCTACCGGGCAGCGATGCGGGCGCCGGTACCACGCTGGTGCATGCCAGCGCCGAATTGAGCGGTCTCTCGCCGTTCACCACCTACTACTACAGGGTGGTAGCTAGCAGCTCGAGTGGAACGACGTATGGCCAGGAAAAGTCTTTCAGGACGAACGCGTGGACGATACAGACGACGGCCAACCCAGGCGGCGAACCAGGTGCAGAATTGACCGATGTGGCATGCGCGTCGGCGACCTCATGCATGGCCGTGGGACGGGACTCGTCTGGTTCGGGAACGAGCACTAGCCTGGCGGAGCGCTGGAACGGAACAGTGTGGGAAATCGTCGCGACACCGAACCCGACCGGGGCAAAGGAAAGCATTCTCGAGGGAGTTGCGTGTTCATCTCCGTCGGCGTGTATCGCAGTGGGCCGCTACGAACCAAAAAAACTGCCTTCGCGGGCATTTTCGGAGACCTGGAACGGAACGAGCTGGAAGCTCGAAACAACACCGGAACCGCAAGGCTCGACCGTCGGTTGGCTGAACAGCGTGGCTTGCTCGTCTGCCAACGCGTGCACGGCAGTAGGTACCTACGAGACCAGTAAATCTGGGCCCAACCTAGCCATGGCGGAGCGATGGAACGGTAGCGCGTGGACCGTGCAGTCTGTGCCGATGCCCGAAGGCGCGGCCGAAACTACGCTTGGGAGCGTGTCGTGCTCCTCATCGAACCTGTGTATGGCCGTCGGCAGCGAACGTGGCGTAGCGACGCTGGCGGAGAGATGGAACGGAAAAGCCTGGACAGTGCAAGCGACCCCGAATGTGGGAGGCGCGACAACGACCTACCTGACCGGCGTGTCATGCGCCTCGAGCAGCGAATGCATGGCCGTGGGCTATTCGTGGGCTAACAAAGTCCACCAGACGCTCGCAGAGCGCTGGACGGGTACTGCTTGGACGATAGTGTCGACG
The DNA here is from genome assembly GCA_030151725.1 of Solirubrobacteraceae bacterium. GTDB lineage: Bacteria > Actinomycetota > Thermoleophilia > Solirubrobacterales > Solirubrobacteraceae > Palsa-744. The sequence continues at coordinate 20,344 of JASLDD010000145.1, read as the reverse complement.
CCCAACCCTGAAGGAGCGAACGCGAGCTACCTATACGGCGTGTCGTGCGCATCAAATGCCTGCACGGCTGTAGGCGACTACTGGCTAAGCGAATCGGGCCCCGTGCAACTAGCGGCGCAACGCTGGAATGGCAGCGTATGGGAACTGGAGCCCCCGCTGGCCCCAGAGACGGGGGGCTACGGTCTGCTCAATAACGTGTCGTGCTCGGCATCGACCACATGTACGGCCGTCGGCTGGTACGCGACCCCTACCGGGCAGGGATACACACTCGCGGAGCGATCGGTCCTCAACAGCGGATGAACCGCGCCCCGCGGAAGCGAGGAGGCGCCGGGGATCGCCCCTCCATACGGGAGCACAAAACACGCTGCCGAGCTGTGTCTGGGTGCGCGTTGGACTGGCGCGAGTTTGGCGCGAGCACCCAGGCCTCGGTTGAAGTTTGCCGCTGCTGACTGGCTTCGTCAAATGGTCGATGAGGCATGCTCGCCTTTGCTGCACGCCGGTGTCTCGGATGCTGGTGGGACTGCGTAAAGCTGGAAAACGGAGCTAACGGGACGACTCTCGAAACATACCCCGGTGTGGGAGTGCACCCGCAAGCTTCATGCCGAGCGTTTCGGTACGTAGATCGCTGGAGGCTGATCCTGTCGGTACACCACGATGAGGTTGCTGCGCGCGATAAGAATTTCTCGGGCATATTGCGAGACGCCGGGTCCATCAAAGCTTGGCTCGCGCCGCCACCGAACTGGCTGCTCGATCGGCCACACCTGGGCAATCCGTGCATCTGAGATGCTGCCGAGCTGCATGGGATCAAGCGCAGGGGCTAGGACGAAGACCTGAAAGACGAACGGCCCCACGACGAAGGTGCTGACGGAGACGTCCCGCCACCCACGCTCGCTGTCTTGACCGCCGTACAGCTCAACGCCATATCCGGCATAGCGTGGGACGGGGTTGGCATCGCCCTTGTAGCTGGCGAGCCAGATATATGCGCTGTCGGGTAGCTGTCGATCGTGCCCAAACCGACGGGCCGTCTCAGGGTGGATCGCGCGCCGATTAGCGGGGCTCGCAGCGTTCAGCGTCAACGCTGTCTTCATGGCCCAGGTGGCTAGTAGCGTTTGCTCGTCGCGACTGAGCGGTCTGCCCTCCAAGGCATCGGGATCAAGCAGTCGCGACACGGCGGTCTCCAGATCGGACATCCAACCTTCGTTGCACGGTTCGCAGACAGCGCGGGCTTCGCGGTCATAGGCACGGGCCTGCCACCAAAGTCGATCCCCCGGTTCGGGCAGCTCGCGTTGGCGTTCGCCACGCTGGAAGAAGGTGCACTGCTCACCGCCCGCGAACCGGCCCGCCCACACGGGAATCACGTGCTCGCCAGAAAGCGGACCGCCCCCGCAAAAGATGCATCTCCGAGCCACTGGACCAACCTAGTGGTCCCTGTAGCCGGGCAACGGAGTCCAACGGGGATGGCGGGAAAAGCTCTCGAAATCTCCGTGGCCCCTGATCCGACAGCTTCATGAGGAGAGATTCGGCGCTGAGGCCGAGCCTGGCCTAATCCTACCGTGGTAGGATTTTTCGCATGGCTAGTCAAAAGCGCTCGATCTCGTTCGAGGAGTCGGTGTTGAACGAGGCCGAGCAGCGTCTTGCACAATCTGGTGGGAGTCTGTCGGCATTCGTGAACGCCGCAGTCCTGCACGAGCTGCAGATCGCTCGCGGCCGGGAGCTGCTTGCTGCGGACGTGGTCGAGCTCGGAGCGATCCCTGGGAACGTCAAGACTCAGGTCGCTGCCGAGTGGCCGGCCTGACCCTCGACGCCGGTGCGCTTATCGCTTACGAGCGCGGCGACGAGCGCGTCCGCGAGATCCTGACGGTCGCGTACGCACGCGGGCTCGTGCCTACGATTCCGGCAATCGTGCTTGCCGAGGTCTGGCGCGGCGACGCCAGAGACGCGCGAGTCGCTCGCCTCCTCAAAGCATCCTCGATTGAGACTGTCGATGAGCGGCTTGCCCGTACAGCAGGCAGCTTGCGCCGACGTACCCCAGGAAGCGGAACGATCGACGCGTGCGTAGCGGTCGGCGTGCATCGTCGAGGCGACGCAATCGCGACCTCGGATCCAGACGACATGCGCACGCTCCTCGGGCCTGGCTTTACGATTCTCGCCGTTTAGCCACACGCCTCTACATCGCTACGAGCTTCCCGCGGTGCCGCTGGAACGCGGCGATGCCCGCACATTGGTCCGTCATGGAGGTCGGCCGATGGACCGCTATGCAGCAATGCTCCAGATCTTTCGGGAGGGATGCTGGCAGACCATTCGGCTGATCGACAACGCCCATAACGAGCATCACATGCACCGCTATGCAGGAGACATAAAGCGAGATGCCGTATCCGTCGAGACTGGTGATACCCGGGACGTGCTCCCAAAGTGGGCCTCGCTATCGAGTTGCTTTCGGCAGGGACGGACATCGCACAGGTCCAAGGCCGGTACGTAACCGTCGCGATCGAGCTCCTCACCGACGCCGAAGTACAAAGCTTGCTCGCGGCCGGAGGTGACCCAGAAGCTCTAGCCGCGCTCACCGCGTGAGCGAGCCACTGCGCGCTCCTCGAAGCGGCGAGCCATCCCCTCGGCGACCCCCCGCTCCCGATCGCTGGCGAGACGCGGCTTGACTTCCCGAAGCAGCGCAGCGGCCTGCATGCTGGATTCGGGCGCCATTGACGCGAGCCTCCGAGCGCTTTCCTCGGCGCCACGACGAAGATCCTCACTCACGCCCATCAGCGGAGGGTACCTCACAGGCATCTGGGACAACAGGCCCGAGCGAATTTCGAACAACGGCCACAAACCCGGCGAAAACGGAGGGGGGGAGATTCGAACTCCCGGTACGCCAATAAGACGCACAACGGTTTTCGAGACCGCCGCATTCAACCGCTCTGCCACCCCTCCTGGGCGACGAACGCAAAGGCTAGTAGATTCGCCGCCGCCGGCGGGCGGAAGCCGGCTCGGTCAGTCCTGCAGCGCCAACGCCGCGGGAACCGAGGCGGCGAAATAGCCGGGGATTGCCAGGATCACCAGCGCGGCCGCGGGCACCAGCACGAGGCTCCCAAAGGCTGCGAACGACGCGACGGAGTGGACGACGGGAAAGCCGACAGCGCTCGAGAGCGCACGGTCGGCCAGTTGCTGGCCGTAGACGCCGTACACCGCCCCGATCAAACAGCCCACGCAAACCAACAGCAGGCTTTCCAGCAGGATCGTCCGCCACACCTCGGCTCGGGTGATGCCCTCCAGCTTGAGCTTGGCGAGGCGCGGCCGCCGCTGCCAGACCATCGCTCCCATCGCAGCCGCCATCGCCAGCACCGCCACGATCGGAATCAACGTGGCTATCTGAGAAAGCCGCGCGAGCCCTTCACGATCCAGAGCCTGCTGTTGGGCGACGTGATCAGCAGCCGTTTCCACCGTCAACCCCGAGCTCGGCCCAAGCGCCCTGCGGATCTCGCGCACGACCCGAACGGGGGAGGCATCGCGGGCAAGCAGCACGTTGTAGGCGCTCGCGTCCTCGCTGCCCCACGCGCGTGCGTAGTCGGTTGCGTTCATCACAATGGCTCCCGGGGCCCAGCCGATGTTCGTCGAAAGGGCCGCCACCCGGAACGTCATCGGGCTCGGCGACGGCAGCCTGAAGGCCTCGCCAACGTGCAGGTGCTGCTGAGACGCTATCCCCTTCGAAAGCACGAGCCATTCGCCGCTGCGCACACGCGCTTCTGCTTGGCGCACATTGCCCTGCACGAGCTGGTCACCTGGCAGCAGCGGGGTGGACTGGCGCGGCGGAGCCATTACAAGCGTGCGCCGGTCGCCGTAGTCCAGGAGCCCGCCGCGGTACAGGCGCACGGCGCTGACGCCCGGCAGGCGTGTCAGCTTGGCCTGCTCCACCGGCGTAAACGGTGTCGTCTTCAGGAGGTCGTATGAGCCGGCCGGCGACACCCATAGGTCGGTGAACGCGTTGACATCGCGCGTGGCGCCATCCAGTCCGGCTAGCAGGTCGCCGTGCGCACCCTCGATCGCGACGCTGCCGAAGACCGCCACAGCACCCGTCGCAGCGATCGCCACCGCTCGCACCCGGGCGGCGCGCAGCTCCATCGCGGCGACATGCGGCACGGGACTCACGATCGCGTAGGCAACGCGTCTGAGAAGCGCAAGCGCTGCCGACAGCGCCAGCGGCAGCTCCAACAACAGCGACCCGATCAGCAGGACCATGCCGAGCACCGCGGCATTCGGCGCGGCGAGCAGCAGCGCTGTTGCGCCCGAGAGACTGACTACACCCACAAGCGCCCTGCGTCTCACAGAGCGGGCCGTCCCCGACACATCCCTCACTGCGACAGCCGCGAGCGGATTGCCGGAGAGGATGTCGCGCATCGGGCTGAGCACCGCCACCGCCGCCGCGAGCATCCCTCCACCGCAGGCGATCGCGATGCTCTGCAGGCTCACCACTCGCTGCGAGCCGACCGCAAAGGCCAACGAGAAGAACGCAGGTTGGGACCTGAAGAGATGGATCGACAGCTCCTGGCCCAATGCCAGCCCCAGCGCGCACGCCAACACTCCCAGCACGAGCCCGTCCACGAGCAGCACCGCAACAACGGTAAGCGGCGTGTAGCCGTCACGGCGCAAGTCCGCTATCAAGCGCCGGCGCTGTGCCACGGTGAGCAGTGTGGCGTTGAATGCCAGCAGGAAGCCCACCAGCGCGCTGATAGCCGAAAAGAGCGTGCTCGACTGGTTGCTCGCCGCGGCAGCCTGTGCGAACACCCTTTCGTCAAAGCCCGTGCTCTCCACATCGATGCGACCGGCGGCCAGCACCCTCAACCGAGATCGCACTCGCCCTTCCGCGCCGGCAGTCGGTGCCACGAGCACACGACTCACGCGTCCAGGCCGAGCGGTCATTTCCTGTGCGTATGACAGTGGCGCGAGCGCGACCGGACTCTCGATCAGAGACCCGATCTGCCGCCTGTGAAGCAGGGCGTAGAGAGGCGCGTATTCGGTGCGCCCGGCAACCTGCAGCTTGACTTCCTCGCCGAACTTCCTCACGCCGAGCATCTGTCCCAACGGCGCCGGCAGCACGACTGCGCCGACACCACCGAACGGCGAGAGGCCTGTGCGACGCACGAGCGAGCCGCCAAGCTTTGACAGGCTCTCGTCGGCCCCGATCAGCTCGATCGACTCGCTGCCAGCCGGACCGCTTGCCTGCGCTCCAGCTTCCAGGATCGGCGCTGCCGCCCGCACGCCCGGGATATGCCGTACCCGCTGGAGCATGCTTTCGGGGAAGCCATCTGGGTCGCGCGCCACGAGCTGCAGCGTCGCGCTGCCCACGATCCCACGCGAGAGCTGAGCCACGGAGCTCTGCAGGCTGGTGCTCGCCACCTGCGAGGCGAACAGCAGCGCCACGCCGGCGGCGATCCCCGCGATCGCCAGGCACTCCTGGACCATACGCGCGCGCAGCCGCACTGAGTACAGACGCAGGACGTTCGCAGGCCTCATGTCGGCTCAGCGGCTGCCGACGGTCAATTGTGCCCGCTCGGCCTCCTGCGCCGAGAGCCTCCCGTCGCGCAGGACAAACACCCGATTCGCATACTCGGCTGCCATTGGGTCATGGCTGACCAACACAACCGCCAGGCCACGTTCGCGGCACAGCTCGCGCAGCAGCTCCAGCACTTCGCGCCCCCGCTGGGTGTCGAGGCTCCCTGTTGGCTCATCGGCGAGCAGCAGCCGGGGCTTGGTGGAGAGCGCCCGGGCGATCATCACGCGCTGGCGCTCTCCCATTGAGAGCGTCTCAGAGCGATGGCGCAGGCGCCCACCCAGTCCAAGGCGCTCCAGCAGCGGTGTCATCTCGCGTTGGGCATCGCGCCAACGCATCGTCTTCAGGAGCTTCAACACCGAGTTGTCGATCGCGCTGACGCCAGGCAGGAGATCGAAGCTCTGCCTGATGAACCCCAGCTCGGAGAGCCTGAAGCGCGACGCTTCGCGCTCTGACAGCGAGGAGATGTCACGTCCACCGATCACGATCGCTCCCGATGTCGGCTCGAGCAGTCTCGCGACCATCGACAGCAGCGTCGTCTTGCCTGACCCACTGGGCCCATAAAGGGCGATCATCTCGCCTGCTGCGACCGTCAACGACACACCATCCACCGCCCGCACCGGCTCCCCGCCGATGGCGGGGTAGTGCTTGACAAGCTCACGCAGCTCGAGCACTTGATCAATCTGAGAAGCTGCCGCTCACATGAACGGCGATTGCGTCATTTGAGCGCGCAATCGTGCCGTTGAAGCTCAGACCCGAGCCACGGGCATGGTCATAGCTTCCCGACCCGGATGTGATCGACAACGAGCCTGAGAAGCTGGCCGCGGTTTCACCCTTGTGATAACTCGCTGTCCCATAGCCTGAGATCGAGCCTCCCTTTGGCGAGATCGTGACCGAGGCGCTCACGCGGCTGCTCGAGACGATCTTCAGCTGGACGTGGATCGTCCCTCCGATGGTGCCTGAGGCGGCGCCCTGCTCGTTGAACGTGAAGCCGTGTTTGCTGAGGACATGTAGCTGCCCACGCTCGTTGACCGTGATCGTGCGCGCTGAGCTGGCGGCCGGGCCTCTCGCGCCATCGGCGCCGATGGGTCCTGCCAGCAACGCAACGAAGGATGCGGTTGTGATTGTCAGGGCGCTGGCGAGCCTATTTTTGGAATGCATTTGTGGCACCTGCTTTCGTTTGTTAATGCGGACAGACTGCTGTGGCGAGGGCGCTGTCTGAAGAGCCGTCGGCGTAGGTGAATTCGGTGGCAAACGGGAAGCCGCTCCCGCTGCAGCTGCCCGGCACGACCACAGTGTTGGCCAAACGATTTGTGCTCGAGCCGATCCTGAGCGTCAACGTGGTCACGGCTGCATCGGGCTCCAGAGGCAAGGAGGGAATGGCGGGGATGCTCATCACGAGCTCTTCGCCGTAGGGCGCGCCGCCGGAGGCAATCGTTCCAGTCAGCACGATCCGCTCCTGCAGCGGCGTCTGGCCTTCGCCGAGCACCTCGAAGGTGGGTTGGAAGTTGTGCAGTGGGCCCAAGAAGATCGTCAACCGGATGCGCTCCGTCAGGAGCTGAGAGCCGGCGCTGGCCTGCACGAGCGCCTGCCCGCTGCCGATCTGAGACTGGGCCGGACAGGCGGCTGCCCCCTGAGCTCGCAGGCGCGCAATGCTGCAGCTTCGCAGCGTGGGGATGTTGAGGCCCAGGCCTGCCGGGAGCTTCACGACCGACCTGCGCGCCGGAGACGGCACGCCGGAGTGGTCTCCCGTGAGGTGAATGGTGAGTGTCAGGGCGCCTCTGGCGTTGAGCCGATCGGGTGAGAACGAGGGCGTGATCGTGACGGCCGCGCTGGCGAGCTCGGACAGCGCCATGCACATGACAAGCAGTGCGATTCCCGCGGCCGTTGTCAATGCCTTGCCCATGGCTAGCCGCTCGGGCATGGGATGGCCGAGTTGACGGTGAGCGTGGAACCGTTTGTGAATTCGACGATTCCCTTTGTGGGGAAGCCCCCGCTAGGGCACCGCTTGGGTACGACTATGCCCCTGAGGTGGACCAAAGTCCTTTTCCCGTGAACGGGCTCGTAATAGGCGACGTTGGGGGCGCCGGCTGTGACGAAGACGCTTTCAATGGATGCGTTGGAGGCGCCCGGGAACGTGGATATGGGTGGCACTTCGACGCTGAACCCGAGCCCGTAGGGCTTCGGTGCGGGGATCTGCGTGGCCACCACAACGAGTTCCACGCCTATCGGCGCGGCGGCATGCGCGTAGATGAGCAGTCTCAGATGCCCGCGCTTCTTGGATGCGAAGAAGAGGTCAAGCGTGTAGGACGCGTGAATCGTTTCGTTGGGGAGTTCCAGGACGCCCACGCCGCCGCCAAAGCCGGCCCGGGAGTCTTCTGGACAGCCGCTGGGCCCAATCCGCTGGAGGGTCTCCGCTGCGCATGTGCCGGCGCCGCGCGCGTCGACCCCCAGTCCCGCAGGGGCATAGAGCTTGAATCTGGTGACCGGCGATGGGGCGCCCCCCGTGCCCGAGAGGAGGCTCGCGGTGAGCGCGAGGTTGGCCGGGGCTCCCAGTCTGTCGGGGGTGAAGCTTGCGTGCAGCGATAGCGTCGCCCCCGCCCACGCCACCGCTGCAGCCGTCAGACAGACGCAGACCGCGATGACGGCCAGCGCGATTCGTGCGTTGGGGTTCATTGGCGTACGTCAGACATGGCTACCACCTGGCATGTGGCGGTGGAGCCGGGCCGTGTCGCGCCCACCGCTTCTCCCGACGGGACGGCGGGAGTCACCAGTTGAATCGGGTGGAGCACGCCCTCAGGCACCAATAACATCTCCTTCTAGATCTACTTTGTTCAGCTAAGTGTATACTTAGGACGGGCCATGTCAAACACCACGCGCGAGCGCATCGTCGATGAGGCGATGCTCCTATTCAGTCAGCACGGATATGCCGCCACCAGCATCGCCAAGATCGAGGCCGCAGCTGGACTTACACCTGGAGCCGGCGGCATCTATCACCACTTCGCAAGCAAGGAAGCGGTGCTCGCCGCAGGTGTAGAGCGCCAGCTGGCGCGACTTGGGGCGCTGCGTGAGATCCGGCACGTGCTCGGATCGTTGGGCGATCTCAAAGCTGAACTGACGCTGACCGCGCGCTACATCTTGGCGGAGCTGGACAGCGAGTCGGAGCTGCTTCGCATCCTCGTCTCAGATGCGCGCAATCGACCCCAGCTGCTGACATCCGCCGTCCAGGAGCTGGTGAGCTCCACGTTCTCCGGCTTTGCAACATGGATTGCCGAGCGCGCCGAGCGCGAGATCCCCGCCGAGCAGGCGCAGGCGATAGCCGCGGTCGGGCTTGGATCGTTGCTCTCCTCGCGCCTGCTGCCCGACGTCCTCGGCATCCCGGCCCAGGTAGACGACGAGACGCTCGTCGATACCTGGGTCGGGCTCATGCTCGCCGCCCTCGCCGGCTGAGCGCGGCCAGGGCCTCAGCTCACGCCGCCGGAGCTTGCGGCATAGGAGGCTCGGGCCCTCCCAGTTCGGTGACCGCAGGCGCCTCATAGGGCTGCCCGGGGCAGCCCCCCAGCGCGAGCACGCGCATACCGGCTTCGCCCGGCCAGATCTTGCGCTTGGGCTCCGGCCCCACGCGGATCATGGTGTCCGGCTCCATCGGGTGGCGCTCACCGTCGATCTCGATCTCGCCGGTGCCGCGGAGGACCACGAACACCTCCTCCTGCCCGCTCTCGCTGTGGTTGTGCTCGGGGTATTGATGAGCGTTTGGCGGTAGGTCGATGACCTGCATGCCAAACGACTCCACCCCTAGCACTGCCCGGGCTCGCTTGAAGGAGCCGAACACAGCCGCCTCCATGGTGTCGATGGGGCTGATCGTGAAGTCCGTCATGTTGCCTCCTGTGGCTGGGTGAGGAACGAAGCGCGCATATTAATAGCACGAACGTTCGTGCGCTAGAGTGGATATATGGAGACGAAGGCCGCCACCACCAGGGCAGCGATCCTCGAGCGGGCAGTGGACATGGCCTCCGCTGAGGGCCTCGAGGGTTTGACGATCGGCCGGCTGGCCGGGGAGCTTCAGATGAGCAAGAGCGGGCTGTTCGCTCACTTTGGATCCAAGGAGGAGCTGCAGCTCGCAACCGTTGCGGCGGCGGCTCAGCGTTTCCTTCTCGCCGTCGTCATGCCGGCGCAGGAGCAGGAAGAGGGACATGCCCGCTTGGCTGCCTATTGCGAGCATTACATGGACTATCTCGAACGTGGAGTGTTCCCCGGCGGCTGCTTCTGGGCGGCGGCCGGCACAGAGTTCGACGATCGCCCAGGGCCCGTCCGCGATGCAGTGGGCGGGGGAGTGAAGGCGTGGCTCGATGAGCTTGAGCTCCAGGCAAGGATCGCCGGCGCGGAGGATCCCGCTGGGCTCGCGTTCGAGATCTACTCCCTGGGCATGGGCGCAAATGCTTGCTCTCGGTTGCTCTCAGCTGAGCGGGCCTTTCCGCTCGCCCGCAAAGCGATTGAAGGCCACTTGGTACCGCAGCGTCTGTAGCTGTCCAAGATACGGACGTGTTCGCTTTTGCGGGAGGCATGCGACTACGATTCGGCTATCAACGGCGCTACGGCTAACGGCCAGATCCACGAGCAGAAACAGATCATGTTGCTCCAGCTTGCAGGTGCAGCGATGGGCGCCGGCGATGTGCTCGACGTTCAAAGCCTTGCTCATCAGCTCGGGGCTTCGGCGAGCGACGTGAGGCACGCGCTCAAGGATCTCGAAGAGGTGCGTCTGCTGTGCAGCGGGTTGGATGACGGCCTCGTTCCGATCCTACCTCGTGCCGGGAAGCAGTTCATCGAGCGCAAGGGCCACGTCCCGCGCGAGGTGCTGCACTTCCTTCCACGATTCGTCGACGATCTCTACGCACGCGAGGCGCTCGTCCACGCCGGCAGGGTGCTCGTGGATGAGTTCCGTGAGCGTGTGCTGCTCGGCAATGCGGTCGATCACGCCGTCGAGCTCGTGCCCCCCTCGTTTGCGGCGGCGATCAGCGAGCGCGTTGCCCTCGATCTGTATGCCGCGGCGGTGGCCCTCATGGCACGGCTCTCAGATGAAAGACCGGCGGGGTGCCTGGCGGAGGAGATCATGGCCGTCGAGCTGCTCAAGCAGGCCGAGAGATGGCTCGAAGGTCGCTGCGAGCGCCAACAGCTGAGTCAATCTGAGGCCGAGACTGCGGCCAGAGAGTTGGGGGGCTTGTTTGAGCTGTTCGAGGGCGACGACGTGCTTGCCCTGTTTGCGCTGGCGGATCCCCATGATGCGAGGGTGGAGAAGCTGAAGGCGGCGGGTCGAGAGCTCGGGGTGCTCGAGAGGCGTCTGGCCAGCTGGTTTGAGCCCTTCGGCTGGACGATTCCCACGGGCTACATGGGCGAGTGAGTCGCCGGCGGACTGGGGCGTCGCGTGGTCGGGCGTCAGCCGATCACGCGCTGAGCGCGCGACGGCCGTGCTGTGCGCCTGACGCGTCGTGCGCTCAAGCGCTTGAGCAGGTCGCGCTCGGCTTCTGCTCCTTTGCGCGTCATGGCGCCCGACACGTGCACCGTCCCGCGCTGCACGCTCCAGTAGCCGGTACGTGTCTGCTTGATTGTCAGCTGCTCGTCTCGTTGCATGCTCGGCCTCCAAGTGGGAGAGAGGACACATCGACTGTGACGCCCGCACCTCAAGCGAAGGTAACCACCTGGTAAACGAATGACCCACCCGCGCCGCTGCGGGACTGGGGACGCGTAGAGCCCAGGCTTGCTCCTCGTTCAGGGGCGAGCGCGTCCTGCGCGAGCGAGCCAGCCCGTCCTTGACGAGCGCCCTTCAGCTAGCCGTTAGTCCGACCGTAGACTCGGAAGGACCGCGTTTGGGCTCGACCGGAAGCGGTGTCCTTCTAGCGACGGCCGCGGCCCATGCCGCGGCGCATGCGGTGCACTCGTCGCATCTCCTCCACGGCCTCGTCCAGGCCGCCCAGGGCCTTGGAAGGACCGTCGCCGAGCAGCAGCTCCGGCTCCAGGCGATGGCGAACGAGCTCGCCCGCGATGGCATCCACGCGCTGGGCCCCCGCACCGGGACGCGAGCTGACAGCCCGTTCGAGGCCCTTGCCACGGAACAGCAGCCCGACGCCGTCGTCCAGCGCCCAGCCGCCCGGGAGCAGGCCGTCGCGCACGGCCGACAGCCACACAGGCAGTCGCTCCGGCTCCCCGTCAGCGTGGACCGTAAGTGAGCCCTCGAGTAGGCCGAGGCCGGCCAGCACTTCGGGGGGTCCGCTGGAGCGGGTCACTCCCGCCTGGAACCAGCACATGGCTCCCGCGCTGAGCCCCGCGAGCACGATCCCGCACTGCCATGCCTCGAGCAGCAGCTCATCCAGCCCGTGGGCCTGCCAGATGGCGAGCAGGTTGCGCATCGAGCCACCGCCCACGTAGACGATGTCCTGCTCCAGCACTATCTCCCTGAGAGGGCGCGTGGTCTCGCGCATGCGGAACAGGGAGATGTGCTCGTGCACACACGTGCGGTGGGCAAAGCGTGCTTTGAATGCGTTGATCTGGGCGGTTGTGTCGCCGGAGGCGGTTGGCAGGAAGAGAATGCGCGGTTCGTTGGAGGCTGCCAGCGAGAGCACATAGTCGTCGAGTAGGGGGTTGTTGGGCTCCATCGTGAAGCCGCCGCCACCCATGGCGAAGATCTGGCGCTCGATGATCGGCACCGGCTCCCTGGTGCTCATGCTGCGACAGGCTCCACGGGGGCGCGGTTGGTAGCGGAGGGCGCTCCGCTCCCGAGGCCGCCTTCGCCGCTTGCGCCGGGCCCGGGGACAGCGCTGGAGCTGGGGCGCTTCGGGCGTCCACCCGCCGCCGCCGTGCCGAGGTAGGAGACCTCGAGGCGCGTCTCGCGCACCCTCTTGTCCTCGAGCTCGACCCGGTAGGCGCTCCCGTCGGGGCGTGAGCTGACAACTCGCTCCAGGCGTGTGCTCCGGAAGTGCAGGGCCACACCGTCGTCCGCGGCAAAGCCGCCGCACATGCCGTCGGCGACCGCGCGGTGATACTCGGCGCGCCTGGCCGGCTCGGCGTCGTAGTGGACGCAGTTCGAGTACGGCAGCAGCCCGAGCCCGCGGACGGGACGCGGGGCGCCGTGAAAAGCGCTGAGCGCCTGATCGAACCAGCAGAGCGAGCCGGCTGATGGACCGCACAGCACGATTCCCCGCCGCCATGCCTTGCGCAGGATCGCATCCAGCCCGTGGGCGCGCCAGGCGCCGAGCATCGACAGGACGTTGCCTCCGCCTACGTAGATCAGGTCTTGGGAGAGCAGATGCGTGGCGAGGTCATCCTCGACGCCGCCTGTGCCCTGGTCGCGACGGAACAGCGACACGTGGCTCGCTTCGCAGCCAGCTGAGAAGCGGCGGTAGAAGCGCACCACATAGTGGTCCGCGTCTCCCGATGCAGTCGGCAGGAAGCACACCCGTGGCCTGGCAGCGTCCACGAGCGAGAGCACGTAGTCGTCCAGCAGGGTGCCGTCCCTCTCCATCGAGAAGCCACCTCCTCCGAGGGCAACGATCTGGGGAGGTCGGGATGGCATCGCTCACTTCCCTCGAGTTGTGCAGAGCGGACAACGATTGCCAAGATTGCCCGACGGGGTGGTGAGGGGATATGGACCTCCGTCCGAGATTAGGAGTCTCGACAATCGACACCAGCCCATATGGCCGCCGGCCCGGGTGGAAAGTACCCATTGGCGGTGCATGCCGGTGGTGCTGGCGGTGTGGGGCGGTGCGGGGCGGTCGCGTGTGTAGTTCCCTTTTCATTCGCTGTATAACTATGGTGTCACAGCATTCGGAAAGTGAATAACACACACCGCGCAACCCCCGGAGTCGCGAAACATCCCCCGTGGGTGTGTCTGCACCTAGAGTGTCGGCGTGGCGCAGGCGGCGATATCGATTCAGGGCGCGGTCAAGCGCTACGGCGAGATCGTGGCGGTCGATGGTCTGGATCTGAATGTGGCGCCGGGTGTGTGCTTCGGTCTGCTGGGTCCCAACGGCGCCGGCAAGTCGACGACGATGAGAATGTTGACGGCTCAGACGCTGGCGGACGAGGGAACGATCTCGGTGCTGGGCTTCCAGCTCCCACGCGAGTCCAAGCAGTCGCGGTTGGAGATGGGTGTGGTCCCACAGCTGGACAACCTGGACGTGGAGCTCACGTGCAGGCAGATCCTGACTGTGTTCGCGCGCCTGTACAGGGTTCCGCGCGCAGAGCGCCCGGCGGCGGTCGAGCGGGCGCTGGAGATAGCCAACCTGATGCCCCGTGCGGACACGATCGTGAAGGAGCTCTCGGGCGGGATGCGCCGCCGCCTGCTGGTGGCTCGAGGGCTGATCCACCAGCCGCGGCTGGTGCTGCTGGACGAGCCCACGGTTGGCCTTGACCCACAGGTGCGCCAGGAGCTTTGGACTTTGATAGACGGGCTGCGAGCAAGCGGGGTGACGGTGCTGATGAGCACGCACTACATCGAGGAGGCTGAGCGGCTGGCGGACACGGTGGCGGTGATGTCGAGCGGTCGGATCATCGCGAGCGGAACTCCACAGCAGCTGGTGAGGGCGCATGCGGGCGAGCAGGTGCTGGAGGTGTACGGCCCGCCGGAGCGCTTGGCGGAGGTGGGGGAGCTGGCGAGAGAGAACGGTTGGACGAGCAGGCGCAGCGGTCCGGCGGTGGCGATCATGCGCGCGGAGACCCTCGATGGCCTGGCGCCGGAGGGCGTGCGCAGGCCGGCCAACCTGGAGGATGCGTTTGTGGCGTTGACGGGCGAGGAGATCGAGTGAGCACGACCACAAACACGAAGCCGCCGGCGCGCGGTGTGCGGCGACTGGAACCGGCTGCGCTCGCGGGGGTGATGAGCCGCGATGTGATGCTGTTCGGGCGCTACTGGAAGGCGACGACGTTCTCCTCGGTGGTGCAGCCGACGATCTACCTGCTGGCGTTCGGCCTGGGCTTTGGCACGCTGGTGAAGACGATCGGGCATGTGAAGACGGTGCAGTACGTGGGGACGGGCACGGTCGCTACGGCGGTGCTCTTCTCATCGGCGTTCCCGGGCATGTTCAACACGTTCATCCGCTGGCAGTTCCAGCGCACATACGACGCGATGCTGGCGGCGCCGGTGGATGTGGAAGAGCTGATCACGGCGGAGGTCTTGTGGATCTCGCTGCGCGCGGGCGTGTACGGGATGGCGCCGCTGCTGGTGGCGTTTGCGTTCGGCCTGCGACCGGAATGGGGAATGTTGCTGGTGCCGCTGATCGGCTTTGTGACGGGTTTCGGCTTTGCCGCATTCGGTGTGACGGTGGCGGCGGTGGCGAAGACGATCGACAACTTCAACTACATCACCAGCGCGGTGCTCACGCCGATGTTCCTGGTGGCGGGCACGTTCTTCCCGGTGTCCTCACTGCCGGACGGTGTGCGCCAGGTTGCGCAGGTGAACCCGCTGTATCACTGCGTTCAGCTCGTCCGCGACGCGTCGCTCGGCGGCCTGGGCTCGGCCGATCTGGGACATGCGGCGGTGCTGATCGGCTTCGCGCTGCTGATGTGGCGGCTGGCCATCTCCCAGCTGGGCAGGCGCCTGATCGACTGAGGGCACTTAGGAAACTTTCAGCTTTCTCACACGCTGGTCCTACGTGAAGCGCTGATGCTCCTCCCATGAGCTATTCATGGGAGACAAGTTCGGCCGCCCCTCCTTCAGCGTCGGCGGCGCCGGCCACCACCCGTTCTCGTGCTGCATGGGACTGGCGAACACGGGCGCGCAGCCTGGCGCTGCGGGCTCCGCGTCCGGAGCTGATCGGACTGCTGGTCCTTGCGGCGGTCCTGAACCTGTGGTCGCTCAGCCGCAACGGGTGGGCCAACGACTACTACAGCGCGGCTGTGCGCTCGATGGCCTCGAGCTGGCACAACTTCCTGTTCGCCTCGCTTGACCCCAGCGGGGTGATGACGGTGGACAAGCCGCCGCTGGCGCTGTGGGTTCAGGCGCTGTCGGTGCGCGTGTTCGGCTACCACTCGCTCAGCATCCTGGTCCCGCAGGCGCTGATGGGCGTGGCGAGCGTCGCCCTCCTCTATGACCTCGTGCGCAGACGCTTTGGCCGCGTCGGCGGCTTCGTCGCGGGCCTGGCGTTGGCGCTGACACCAATGACGGTGGCGATCTCGCGCCACAACAACCCGGACGCCCTGCTGGTGCTGTGCTGCGTGGCGGCGCTGTGGTGCCTGGTGCGGGCACTCGAAGACGGCGGGACCCGCTGGCTGGTGGCGGCGGGCGTGCTGGTGGGTCTGGGCTTCGAGACGAAGATGGGCGTGGCGCTGACGGTCGTGCCGGGCATGGCGCTCGCATGGCTGTGGGTCACGCCGGCGGGCCGTGGGAGGCTGCACGCGCTGCGTCAGTTGCTGGTGGGTGGCGCGGCGATGGTGGTCGTGGGTGGCGCGTGGCCTGCGCTCGTGCAGCTGACGCCGGCAGCAGATCGGCCGTGGATCTCGGGCACGAGCGACAACAGCGTGTTCTCGCTGATGTTCGAATACAACGGCCTCGGTCGCGTGGACGGCCAGACGGGCGGCCCCGGCGGTGGCGGTGGCGGCAACATGTTCGGCGGCACCACTGGTCCGCTGCGCCTGCTCAACTCGGCGCTGGGCGGTCAGGCGGGATGGCTGTTGGGCTTCGCCCTGGTGGGCGGGCTGGGCATCCTGCTGGCAAGCCGACTGCGACGCGCAGACGCCCGCAGCGGCTGGCTGATCGCTGTCGGCGGTGCGTTCCTCACGACAGCCGTGCTGTTCAGCATCGCCAGTGGGATCTTCCACCCCTACTACGTATCCCTGCTGGCGCCGTTTGCGGCGGCGCTGGTGGGCGCAGGCGCAGCGCAGCTGCTCGAGGGCGGCTTGCTGGCGCGGATCGTTGCGCCGCTGGCGGTGCTCGCGGGCGTGGTCGTCGAGTTGGTCGTCCGCGGAAACTACCCCGGACAGCTCGACTGGCTGGCGCCGGTGTTGATCGTCGTGGGCCTGCTTGGCGCTGTTGCGCTGATTGCGTTCAGCTCCCGAATCGTCCGCCTGGCGGCTCTGGGTGGGGTGCTCGCGGCGCTGCTGATCGCGCCCGGTGTGTGGGCGTTCGACACGCTCGGCTATGCCACCAGCAACACCTTCCCCTCGGGTGGTCCCGCATCGGCCGAGACGATGGGTGGGGGCGGCGGTCCTGGCGGTGCCGGCTTCGGTGCGCGTGGGCGCTTGGGCGCGCGCTTCGCCGGTACTGCGGGCGCCGCTGGTGCTCCCCAGCTGTTCGGGCCTGGGGGCAACGCGTCAGGCGTGCCTTCAACCGCACAGGGATCCGGTGCGCCAAGCGGAGGCTTCGGCGGCTTTGGTGGTGCTCCCGGTGCGGCCGGCGGCGGTGGGGGCTTCGGCGGCAACGATGACCTCACGAGCGTGCTGTCGTATGTGGCCAAGCACGGCGGCGGGACGATTGCGGTGTCGAGCCAGTCGAGTGCGGCCTCGGCGATCATCAAATCCGACGCGAAGGTCGCCGGGATCGGCGGCTTCTCCGGTCGTGAGAGCGATGTGAGCGTGTCGTGGCTTGCGCAGGAGGTGAGCGCGGGCAAGATCCGCTGGGTGGTGGGCGAAGCGAGCGGTCAGACGAGCGGTAGCTTCGGAGGGCGCCTGCCGGGCGACACGCGCGCGGGCTCCAAAGCAGCGCTGATCGCGGTGGCGAAGGTGTGCGAGAAGGTGACGTTGAGTGGCTCCGCCACCTCCACGACGAGCACGCTCTATGACTGCCAGGGGCGCTCAGCACAGCTCGCCGGCGCGTAGCGCGCGAGAATCAAGCTCATGAGGATCCTGGTCGTGGACGATGACCGCGCCGTTCGCGAAGCCCTGCGCCGGGCGCTGGCGCTGGCCGACTATGAAGTGCAGCTGGCCGAGGACGGCGAGCAGGCACTCGAGCGTATCGCCCAAGCGGTGCCGGATGCGGTGGTTCTCGATGTGGGACTGCCGGGTATGGACGGCCTCGAGGTGTGCGCGGCCGTGCGGCGGGTGGGCAGCCGCGTGCCGATCCTGATGCTCACTGCACGCGATCAGGTGGACGATCGCATCGACGGCCTGGATGCGGGCGCCGATGACTACATGATCAAGCCGTTCGACGTGGGCGAGTTGAAGGCGAGGCTGCGGGCGCTGCTGCGGCGCGCCAACCCCGAGGCGGACACGGGGGCGCTGTCCTTTGCGGAGGTGCGATTGGACTCTTCGCGTCATGGGGCCGAGGTGGGGGAGAGCTTTGTGGAGCTGACGCGCACGGAGTACCAGCTGTTGGAGCTGCTGATGCTCAACCCTCGCCAGGTGCTCTCGCACAGCCTCATCTATGACCGCGTGTGGGGCTATGACTTCGGTCCCACGTCCAACGCGCTGCGCGTGTATGTGGGCTATCTGCGTCGCAAGCTCGAGGAGGCGGGCGCCCGGGATCTGATCCACACGGTTCGCGGCGTGGGCTATGCGTTGCGCGAGCCGTGAGCGCGCGGCGATGACGCAAGCGCTGTGACGCTGCGCTCGCGCATCGCTGCTGTGGCGAGCGTGTCGGTCGCGCTTGCGGTGCTGGCGGCGGCCATCGGGCTGTATGTGGCCGTGCGCTCGGATCTGCGCGGCGAAATCGACAGCGCGCTGCAATCGCGGGCGCGGGCCTTCCCAACCGCTCCGACATCCTTCCAGGGAAGCTATGGCGCTCCGGGCGGCTCCTACCCCACGGGTGCTCCCCGCCCGGGACCGGGCGATGGGGGTGGCTTTGGCGGTCTGCCGGGGAGGGTTCAGCCGGCGCCGTTCGGTGCGGCGTCGGGCTACGTGCAGTTCATCTCACCCCAAGGCACGGTGTATGTACCGGGCGGCCAGGGCGCCTCCCCGACTCGCATCGGGGTTACCAGTCGTGACAAGGCGATCGCGGCACGTGGAACCGGCAGCAGCCTTACCGACAGGAAGGTCAAGGGAACGAGTCTGCGGGTGCTCACGGTTGGCACGGGGTCGGGCGGGGCGGTGCTGATAGCGCGACCGCTGACAGAGGTCGACCACGAGCTGAGCCGGCTGCTGTTGATCCTGGTGCTGATTGGCGTGGGGGGCATCGTGCTGGCAGCGCTGTTGGGCACGCTGGTGGCGCGCACGGCGCTTGCTCCGATCGCGCGCTTCACGCGCCGCACGGAGACCCTGACGGGAAGCCTCGACCTCTCACAGCGGCTGGATGTGAAGGGCCGCGACGAGCTGGCGCGGCTTGCCGAGAGCTTCAACGGCACGCTTGACGCGCTCGAGCGCTCTGTTCAGGCGCAGCGCCATCTGATCGCGGACGCAAGCCACGAGCTGCGCACGCCGATCTCCTCGCTGCGGGCGAACATCCAGATCCTGGGCGATGCCGAGCGGCTGGAGCCAAAGGAGCTCGAGGGCCTGCGCAGGGACATCGTCGATGAGCTGGATGAGCTGACGGCGCTGGTTGGCGATGTGGTCGAGCTGGCGCGGGGCGCCGCTCCGCAGGAGGCGGTCGACGACGTGCGCTTGGACGAGGTGGTCGCCGCCGCGGTCGAGCGAGCGCGGCGGCGCAGCGACCTGCGCTTCGAGATTGCCATGGAGCCCACGATGGTCAGCGGGGCAGCCGACAGGATCAGCCGTGCGGTGTCCAATCTGGTGGACAACGCACGCAAGTGGAGCCCTGAGGGCGCAACGGTGGAGGTGTCGCTGGCGGATGGCGTGCTGAGCGTGCGCGACCATGGACCGGGGTTCAAAGAGTCGGACCTGCCGTCTGTGTTCGATCGCTTCTATCGCGCCGAGGATGCCCGCAAGCTCTCCGGCTCGGGTCTAGGACTGGCCATCGTTCGCCAGGCGGCGGAGTCGTGCGGGGGCTTTGCGGAGGCGCGCAACGCGCCCGGCGGCGGCGCGCTGCTGCGGGTCGGGTTCGGACCGACGGTGGATATCGCAAGCAGCAAGTGATTCCACAGAGTCAACCTGGCCCGCGCCGCATCGTGCTAGACCGAGGGAGCGAGCATTCGTATGTTGGAGGACATTCGTTTGGCCCGTGTAATAAGGAATGTCGAAGTACCGCAACTTTTGGGAGTGGGGGGAGTCAGGGAGGGTAGGTCACCAGGTGTTCTGTTCTTGTCGAGGGAGGTTGGGATGAGGGTCAACGTTCGGTATTCGCTGCTCACGCTGCTGGTGGGGGCGCTCATCGCCACCGCCGCGCCAGGTGCCGCGCAGGCGGCTGAATCAGAAGCGCTTGGGATCGAAACCTTCGTCGCGGTCAACTGCAACGAAGAACACCCCGAATGCGCCGAGAAAACGAAAAAAGTCGTCAACAACCTGGGCGAAGAACAGACCTTCTACGAACCTGAAGAACCGACCACCGTTCAGGCCGAACAACAGGGCTACACCCAGGCCGGGGGCCACATCCCCTTCGGCATCACCGACTTCAAGGTCGACACCGAAGGCGCCATCCCCAACCAGGCCCCGACAGGTGTTGTGACGCATATCAGGACGGATGTTGCGCCGGGCTTGGCGACCAACCCCACGGCCGTCGCGCAGTGCTCGATGGAAGAATTCGCGGAAGGCCCCGAAAGCAAAGAGCTCGCCACGAGCGGATTCTTCGGGGCGCCCGAATGTGGTCCCGAAACTGAAATTGGTGTCAACCATGCGACTGTCTACGCCCCTGGGCTGGGGGACCTTGCCCTCGAAGGCTCGGTCTACAACCTTGTGCAGCCGACAGGGCGCGCTTCGGACTTCGGCGTGGCGCTGAAGCTCCCGATCGCATTTACAAAAATCGCGCTGGAAACAACCTTCGCC
>JASLDD010000138.1 GCA_030151725.1 Solirubrobacteraceae bacterium | reverse complement strand
CTGACTCAAAGACCTCATCTCCTCGGGGGCGTGCATGCACGCCCCCGACGGGTCCCACATGTGCGACCCAGGTAGCGCCACATGTGGCGCTACCTAACGAGCGGCGCATGCGCCGCTCGCAGAACCAGCGCATGCGCTGGTTCTCAGCCAGCAATCAACGAGCCCGTCCTTCAAAGAAGGCCGTAAGCGGTTCGAGGATCAAGCGAGACAAGGACGCAAGGAGCGAAATGTGCTGTGCACATGAGCGACTGAGAACGCAGTATCGCGCCGGTCCTCGGACCGCTTACCAGCGGTAGTGGGCGAAGGCCTTGTTAGCCTGCGCCATGCGATAGATGTCGTCCTTGCGCTTGTAGGCGCCGCCCTGCTGGGACTGAGCATCCATCAACTCGTTGGCGAGGCGCTGGGCCATCGTCTTCTCACGGCGCTGGCGCGCGAACTCCACCAGCCAGCGAACGGCGAGCGTCCGCGCCCGAGAGCTTGGGACCTCGACGGGGACCTGGTAGGTGGCGCCGCCGACTCGCCTCGAGCGAACCTCGAGCGAGGGGGTCAGGGTCTTGATCGATGCCTCGAGTGTCTCCAAGGGGTCTTTGTCGCTGCGCTCGCCGATCAGCGCGAGGGCGTCGTAGACGATCCGCTCGGCAGTGGACTTCTTGCCGTCGAGCATCACCTTGTTGATGACCTGCTGGACCAGCTTGGAGCGGTAGATGGAGTCCGGCTCGACCGGACGGATCTGGGCGGCTGCGCGACGGGGCATGGGCTATTTTTTCTTCACGCCGTACTGCGAGCGCGCCTTCTTGCGGTCGCTAACGCCTGCTGCGTCGAGCGTGCCGCGCACCACCTTGTAGCGAACGCCCGGCAGGTCCTTGACGCGACCGCCGCGGACGAGCACTACTGAGTGCTCCTGCAAGTTGTGTCCCTCACCGGGGATGTAAGCCGTGACCTCAATCGATCCCGAGATACGCACACGGGCAACCTTGCGCAGGGCGGAGTTAGGCTTCTTCGGGGTCGTCGTGTAGACCCTGGTGCAGACTCCGCGGCGCTGCGGGGCGGCAACCTTCTTCTTGCGGCCCTTGCCCGACTTCAGGCCAGGGGTCGCCAACTTCTTCTTCGGAGCGACGCGGCCCTTGCGGACTAGTTGAGAGGTCGTTGGCATTCGGGCGCAGATGCTAGCAGCGCTAGGCGCTCTGAGCCACACCGGCTGCGCGGACCGGCGCAGGCATGAGTGCGGAGGCGACCACAACCAGCACGAATGCAAGCGCTTGGAGCACCACTCCGAGGGTGCTGCCAGCCATCGGGTCACCGAACACAATGATGCCGCCGGCGATGCCCGCGATGTTGGCAGCCGTTCCCGTCACAGCGATGACCGGCACAGCCTCGCCATCCTGTAGGCCACGCGCGGAGGCGTAGAAGGCAACCACTGAAGCGAGGATGGCAACCATCAGCCATGGGCTGAGCAGGAGGCCCACCAGGCCGTGTGCGCCGGTGATGCCCGTCAGGGCCTTGATGGCCGTGTCGGACACTCCAAATAGGATTCCCGAGGCCGCGCCAAGCATGACCCCGTGGTGCTCAACCGGGCCTCCCATCCGGGGCCCCATCAGCAGCAGGCCCCCGAGCCCGAACAGGCCGGCCTCGAAGGAGATCATGGCCACGTCTGAGAAGTGCGAGTGCGAGCCGTGCATCGCCGGCAGGGTCACGCCGAGCAGGACCAGGCCGACGGCTGTGAGCACGAGGCCCACCCATTGGCGGCGTCCGACCTTGAAGCCGAACAGGCGCTCTGCCATCACCGCTATGAAGACCACGCCGGCGGCCAGCGACACCTGTACTACGGACATCGGCGCCAGCGCCAAGGCCCCCACGTGCAGCCCCCAACTACCGGTCGCGATGAGCATGCCCAGCGCGAACCACTTGGAGGAGTACAGGTTCTTGGCCGACTTCCAGGGGTGCAGCACCTCCACCTTCGGCACCGCGTTTGCGCCGCGGTACTTGTAGAAGAAGCCCAGGTTCGCCACGAAGGCGCAAGAGAGGGCTAGGAGTATGCCGATGTCTAGAGTCATGATTGATGGAGCTGCGACTGGCTGATCCATCGGCCCAGGGCACCCGCTGCTTTACTCCGCGGGACGGACCTAGGCGAATCAACCGTCCTCGGCAGAGTACCCGTCTGAACCTGTATGGAAGCTAAAGAGCGCATTGGAGGGGTACAAGGCCGCAACGCCGGGGGCTTTGACCAGGTGGCGAGGACACCGTCGGCCACCTCCAAGCCTCTGCTGATGGTGGACATCGACGGCGTGATCTCGCTGTTCGGAGCGTCCAGCGAAGGGGCTCGCGGGTCGGTCGACGGGTCCTTCCACTCGATCGAAGGCATACCTCACTTCCTTTCGGTCACCGCCGCCGCACACCTTCTAGAGCTGTCTGAGGAGTTCGAGCTCGTGTGGGCCAGCGGCTGGGAGGAGAAGGCCAACGAACATCTCCCCCATCTGCTCGGAATGCCAAAAGGCATGCCGTTTCTGCGCTTCGAGCGGGCCGTCGGGCGCTCCAACGCACACTGGAAGCTGGATGCCATCGGCACATATGCCGCTGGGCGCCCGCTTGCATGGATCGACGACGCCTTCAACCCCGCCTGCCACGCCTGGGCGAGCGAGCGCGTGTCTCCCACCCTGCTCGTCCAGACAAACCCGCAGGTTGGCCTCACAGAGGCGGAGGCCCTGCGGCTGGTGGCGTGGGCGCGGGAGCTTCAACGGGTCTGAGCGCGAACCCCATCGAGCCAGATACGCGCCGGGGCGGCTACATGAGCCGCCCCGGCGACCTGCAAACTGCTTGTGAGCAGAGGCTGCTAGCTCTCCTCGGTTGCCGGCTGCTCCTCTGGGATCTCCAGCTCAGCCAGCTCCTCGGCGAAGCCCGGGTCGGTGCCGCCGGCACCGATCTTCTCCAGCGATGCGAGGTCGGCGTCGAACTCCTGCCCGTAGCCACCGTTGAAGCCGTCGCCGCCGGCCAGGCCGAGCTCGGCTGCGATCTCGTCCTGGTCGAGCAGGCCGACATCGTCGATGGCACGTGGCAGCGGCTCGGAGGGTTCGATCTCGATTCGGCGGTAGCGCTTGAGCCCGGTTGCAGCCGGGATCAGCTTGCCGATGATCACGTTCTCCTTGAGGCCGTTGAGGCGGTCGATCTTGCCTTCGAGCGCGGCATCGGTCAGCACCTTGGTCGTCTCCTGGAAGGAGGCCGCCGACAGGAACGAGTCCGTGTTCAGCGACGCCTTGGTGATGCCGAGGATGATCTCCTCGCTCTGCGCGGGCTCGCCACCGCCGTCGATCACCGACTGGTTGAGCTTGGCGTACTCGTTGCGGTCCACGAACTGACCGGGCAGCAGCTCGGTGTCGCCCTTCTGGTCGACGCGGACCTTCTTCATCATCTGGCGCACGATCAGCTCGATGTGCTTGTCGTCGATGTCCACGCCCTGGGACTTGTAGACCTCCTGGACCTCGCGCACGAGGTACAGCTCGGTCTCGGTCCGCCCGCGGATCGCGAGCAGCTCGTGGGGGTACAGCGAGCCCTCGTTGAGCTGGGTGCCGGGCTCGATCGCCTGGCCGTCCTTGACGTAGAGGATCGTCCGCCGCGGGAACGTGTGGCGGTGCTCCTCGCCGGAATCATCGGTGACCACGACCGTCAGCGCCTTGTCGGTCTCCTCGATCGAGACCACGCCCGACTCCTCGGCCAGCTTGGCCAGACCCTTGGGCTTGCGAGCCTCGAACAGCTCGACGACGCGCGGCAGGCCGTGCGTGATGTCCGCCCCGGCGACGCCGCCGGTGTGGAACGTCCGCATGGTCAGCTGCGTGCCCGGCTCACCGATCGACTGGGCGGCGATGATGCCCACCGCATCGCCGATCTGGGCCAGCTTGCCGGTGGCCAGCGAGCGGCCGTAGCACGCCTGACACACGCCGGTCGGCGCCTCGCACTTGAGCACGGAGCGCACCGGCACGGTCACGACCTCGCCGTTCTCGGTCTCGGTCGCGAACGCGCCGACGAGGTCGGCGTACTCGGCTCGATCGATCTCCTTGCCCGCCTCGACGATCACCCGGCCGTCCTTGGCGGCGATCTCGCGCGCGGCCACGCGACCGATCAGCT
>JASLDD010000128.1 GCA_030151725.1 Solirubrobacteraceae bacterium | reverse complement strand
CAACCATGACGACTCTCCTGCCCCAGGTCCGTAGCCAGCTCCACCAGGCCGGCGCCCGTCGAGCCCGTCGCCGAGCGGTGCCTCTGCGGCTGCTGGGCCGCGCTCCCGAGCGGCGCGGATGGCACCGCACGCCCTTGATCTCATTGGCGGTGGCACTCGGCCTGGCCGGAGCGGCGTTCGCCAGCGGAATCCTGCAGTTGGGCTCCCCCGCTCCCCGTTCGCCCGTCAGGATCTTCACGGCCCCTCGCACCGGCGACGGCGCGCTAACGCCGGGGACGGTACGCATGCTGGCCATCTCCACCCCCGATCCTGCCGGCGGGGCGCCGTGGGGCATGCGCGAGTTTCGCACCAGTCGCGGTCTCGGCTGCATCGAGGTCGCCCGCCTGTTTCACGGCAAACTCGTCGCCGTCGGACAGGATGACGCCTTCTCCAACGATGGGCAGCTACACGAACTGAGCGTGGCCAGCGGCGGAGCCGGCTTTGGCGACTGGTGCAGCTCGCTCGACCGCTACCACAGGCTCTACATCAACCAGACATGGGGCGAGCAGCCTGCCAGCGCATGGCATAGCCGCTGCTATGCCCCACGAACGCCCCCCGGCGGGCATCGGCCCGGCGAAGGCGAATGTCCGCTGGAGGATGAGCGCAACCTCTACTTCGGGCTGCTCGGACCCGACGCCAAGAGCGTCACCTATCTACTTGAAGGCCACCGCCATACGCTCGCCACGAGCGGTCCCGAGGGCGCCTATCTGATCGTCACGCACTCCAAGGTCGACCAGTTGCTCACAGGCGTTGGCACCGGCGGCGTGGTTCCCGTCGACGGGCCCATCAAGGAAATCCACTACCGCGACGGGGCAACCTGCCACCTGACCTCGCGCAGCTGGATCGGCGGCGCATACGCGTGCACGCCCAGCCTCAAAGTGCCCGTCGGATATGTGGCTCCCCAGGATCTCTCCTACACCCATGCCCAGGTCAAGGCGCCTCTGACGATCAAGGTGCTCACCACTCCCCAGGGCAAGCACGAGCTACGGCTCACCTTCGTCTCACGGGTCTCGCTCCCCAACGCCGAAAGCCACTACCGCTTCATCTGGTACGCCGCGGGACAGTCCCCGCTGAACAACACCGGCCTCTGGCAGACCGAATCCGACGTCGCACGCGGCCAGCGCATCACCGTCACAACGCGCCCGCTGCCGCCCGGTGTCACCCACGGCACCGTGAGCCTCGCCGAGCCCGATGAAATCTATGAGAGCAAGAGCGAAGTCGTCTATCAGCGAAAATATGAAAAAGAGGGTGTCCTCGTGGCGAGCTTCGCCACACGGGTGCCCTGACCCCCGTCACCAGTTCGAGCTCGCTAACCAACCGACGAGCGCTAGCGCCGCGAGCGTTTCTCCAGGAGCTTATCTGCGCGCGTGAGCAGCTCTCCAGGACGCACTTTCAGACCCTTGCAGAGCTTCCCCAGCGTGGTGTAGGTCGGGTTTCCCTGGCCGCCTATGAATTCGTTTACCTGCTTCACATCCAGGTCCCCGTCGTGGGCAGCGGACTCCTGGGTCATGTCTGCGTCTTCGGCGATCAGCGCCTCGATCGCCTGACCCAATGCTCCGAGCTCTGGACTGCGTGGTGGGTGCTTCCGCTGAGGTGGCATGCGCGGGAGCCTTGCGCATTCTGAGCCGCAGCACCAAGAAATATATTTCTTATCGGTCCTGCAGACAGTTGTCCTCGTCGCAATTTGGGAGATTTTCGTCTCTCGGACTTCTCTCAATGCCCTTCACCTCGACGCTCCCTCGGCGAGATACGCCTTGACCAAGCGAGCAGGCGCCCGCGCGAGCCATGCCTCAGTGACGATCTCCTGCAGGTCCTCCCCACCGACCACATCCAAGCGCACGAGGACAGCAGCTACGCCGTCGAAGTGCGGGGTGGTGAAGAACACGCTCGGGTCGGCTGCCAGCAGCGCTTCCTTGGCGCCGAGGTGCTCCACGCGCGCACCCATGATCGCGCCTTCCGGTGCAACGCCGCCCAGCGCCTCGATTTCCTTGGCGCGCAGCGGGCGCTCCCACACGAACAGCTTGTCCTTGACTCGCCACTGCAGCCGCTCGCGCGAGAGCCGCTCGTCCGTCTCAGGCAGACCCAGTGCGAGCCTGCGTACGTCATGCCATGTGGCCATGTCTTGAACGGTAACCCCACCCCGACACAGAACTGCTGGTTGACGTGTGGCCCGCCCCCGCCCCCCCGGGACGGGCCACCGCCGTATCGCGATCGCCTGCTGCCTTGGCGATCTACCGCCGCCTTACTTGGTGATCTTGATGATCCGCTCCATGCCGAGACGGGTGTGGTCGCGTCCGTCCTGGGTCTGCATGAAGCAGACCTGCACGTACCAGCCGGGCTTGGCCGTGATGGTCTCCTGCTGGAAGCCTCCCGTGGAGAGAGGGCCGGCAAAGGCGACAGGGGGTCCCGCGATCAACTTCTTGAGTCCCTTTTCTTTTCCACTCAGGAGCGCCTTGACGGCCGTGGCGGCCGATGCCTTGCTCTTGACGGGGAACGCCAGATCCATGTGCACGACATAGCCTTCGTTTTCAAAGCGAACGACCTCGCCGTCGCGAAGCGTGCTCGGCCCCTTGAAGCCGAAGTCGATCGTGCGCTCGGTTGCCGCCGCAGCAGGCAGCGCCGCGGGTGCGGAGTTGGATGTGACCGTGAAAACGGCGTGCGCCTTGGGAGGGCCTTCCCCGGGCGCTGACAGCGCCACGTATTCGCCCGGCGAGAGTGTCGTCTGCGCTTCGACGGTCTTGCCTTCCGCGGCTTCCACGTCGAACACGATCGAGCCGAACTTGCTCGCGCTGTTGGGGTCTTCTGCGGCCTTGCTGGATAGGAACGAGATCACCTGCGACGCCGTCTCACCAGGCCTCAGCTGCAACAGGATGGCGGCGCCTTCCTTTAGCCCCTTGGCAGTCGTCGCCACATTCACGGCCCCTGCGGTAGTCGAGCCGCTGACTGTGATCGTGGAGGAGGTGAGTGCGAGATTGAGCGTCGGCAGGCTGGAGGCCTGCGCTGAGCCAAACCCAGCCAGGGCGCTCAGGATGGCGAGCACGCTGCTTGTGGCCACCAGGGCCATGAGAACGCCTATCCTTGGCGCACGACGAGTCCAGCTAAATGGCATGTGATTCGATCCTTTCGGTCAGTTAGTCAATCTGGACCGGCATTATTCTCGATCGGACCGACAAGCAGGTATACGCACACACAACGTACGGCCCACCCATGTCCGAGGCCGTCAAAAAAGACAGCCGCGAGTCAGGTGTGTTCGACCTTTGCCATGGCCTGCTGCAGCGAGCTCTGGCTCTGGGGACCGCGCAGCGCCAGGCGGATTCGGCCATGACTGTCGAGCACAAATGTGGTGGGTAGGTCGGTCATGCGATAGCTGTTTCCAACGACCCCTTCGCCGTCGCGGAGGTTGGGAAAGGTCCATGAGTAATGGTGCAAGAAGGAGAGGGCGCCGGAGCGCGCATCGCTCCAGTCGACGCCCACGATCCGTCCGCGCCCAATGGAGCTGAGCGCAAAGCGCTCGAGCGCAGGCGCCTCTTTGGCGCAGGGACCGCACCAGCTCGCCCAGAACACGACCAGCGATGCGCGCCCATGGGCGCCGGCCAGCAGGCTGTGAAGAGTGGCGGGCGGACCGCCGATGTGTTCGCCGGGTAGCGTCGGCGCGAGGCGCCCGCTTACGGCGGAGCGGTTGGAGGCCAGCCCGAAGACAGCGAGCGCCACCGCCGCAACCGCCAGCAGCGAGATCCAGCCGATGGCGCGCCCGCGACGGCTCACAGTCAGTGGCTCAGCGCGCGGCCAGCAGGGGCACGTCGTGGGCGATGTCGCTGGGCTTGAAGTTCGACGCGTAGATGGTCAGCCGCTTGCCTGAGCCGGTGATGCCGTAGATGAGACCCGAGTGGTTGACGAACTGGGGCTGTTGGGCATCGCGTTCAGAGCCCACCCCCCACGCCTTCCAGACAGCGGCCAGTTCATGGGCTGAGCCCACCAGGTACTGCATGCGCCCGGTCATCTCATGGCGGGCCAAGAATGCGGCCACGGCCTTGCGGGTGTCGCCGCGGGGATCCACAGAGACGGCGATGATCTGCGCTTTGGAGGCGGTGGCGGCCCCCATGACGTTCTGGGCGACACGCAGGTTGGACGTGATCAGGGGGCAGATGTCGGGGCAGTTGGTGTACAGGAAGGTCACCAGCACGGCTTTGCCCCTGTAGGAGTCGATGTTTACGGGCTGGCCAAGGTAGTTGTGCAGCGCCAGCGGCGGTGCCCCGCGAACGGGTTCGAGCAGCCCCTCGGCATCGAACTTCGCCTGCCCCACCTGGGTGCTTGTTTTGGCCTTGGAGCTGGAGGACCCGCCGACGGTGAGCAGAGCAATGCCCCCCGCGACCAGCACGAGCACGAGCAGCGAGAGCAGTAGGCGTAGGTCGATTCCCTGCTTGCGCATCACAGGGCGAACTTATCAGCGCGCGCCCGTGCGCGTACCCACTTACGTCGGCAAGAAACGTTGCAGTCCTTCCCATGTGATGCATCTTGCAACTGGATCTGTTACCTTCCCGCCCGTTCGTGCCGAGTCCTGGGCCCCAAGGGGTCAAGGAGCGGGGGACCCAAATGCGGCCAATAGACCGCGGGGGCGAATCGCCACATCTGTGGCGTAGCGTAGACGGTTACGCGAGCCCGACAGCTAACCCCGTAGGCGCCATGCAACAGATGTAGAAAGGACGCCTGGATGTCGGGATCCCCACGTGATCTTGCGGTTGACGAGCACTGGAATGCCTCACTTGAGCGCTCACGAGCGCGCCGCGCACGGGCCGCCCGCGGGCGCCTTCGCCCGACGACGGGCTCGTTGACGCTGCTGCTTGACGCAAAGGGAGAGGTCCGCCAACCGCGCGATCTCGCCGAGGAGGAGCCTTGGCATCTTTCACTTGGCCGTTCCCGTGCCCGCAGGCGAGCTGCTGAGCTTCGCTTCGTGCCTGCCGGCTCACGTGCCAAGCGCGCCTCGCTGGGCGCGCTGGCGGCGTTCACGGTGGGCCCCACAGCATCGATGGCGGTGGGTCAGGAAACGATTAACACGGCAACCCCCAACCCCGAACCGGCGACCACCACTGAACACAGCATTGTGCTCACGAGCGGTGCAGAAGGCCGGCAGGTTCAGCTTCTCCAGCAGGCCTTGGGATCGGTCAAAGTGGACGGCGTGTATGGACCTGAAACAGAAGCAGCGGTTGAACACTTCCAGTCAAGTCGAGGCTTGAGCGTGGACGGCGTGGTTGGACCGCAGACGAGCGCTGCGCTGCGTGAAGGCGCGGGCAAGTCTTTTGCGGCGAACTTCAAGGCGGCCATCCCCGGAGAAACAACCACCGCCCAGAGTGCCACCACAGTGGCCTCGACCGAATCCACGAGCGCGTCCTCGGACAGCGAACCCACTGAAGAAACCACAACAGAAGAAACCCCCGATCCGGTTGCGCGTCTACAGCACGCGCTCAAGCTCACCCCGGATGGTGACTTCGGTCCTGAGACAGAGGCAGCTGTGCGCAGGCTTCAGGCACGCCACGGCCTCACAGTTGACGGTGTTGTGGGACCGGCCACGTGGAATGTCATTGGTGTGCACAGCGACGAAACTCTCACCCCCCCACCCTCCGCGCTGCCTGCGGCTCACCACCATGCAGCAGTTGCGGCCACGGCCGGAGAACCAGCATCTGAAGAAGAAGGCGAAGTCAGCGGCAGCGCTGTTGCACGTCTGCAGCACGCGCTCAAGATCACCTCAGACGGTGAATTCGGCCCTGCCACAGAGGCGGCGGTGCGCAGGCTGCAGGCACGCCACGGGCTCACCCCCGACGGCGTCGTCGGGCCGGCCACGTGGGCGATCCTCGGTGTGAAGACCGAGGGCACCGTCACACCTCCCGCCTCAGTGCGTGAATCGGACAGCACGAGCAGCACCGGCGGTGAAGACTCGAGCATCGTCGCTCGGGTGATCGCCGCGGGCGATGAAATAGCGACTCGCCCATATGTGTGGGGCGGCGGCCACGGCTCGTTCATCTCATCCGGCTATGACTGCTCGGGCTCGGTGTCATACGCACTGCACGGCGCCGGCCTGCTCAGCTCACCCGAGGACTCCTCCGCGCTCGAGTCCTACGGCGAAGCCGGCCCGGGCAGGGAGATCACGATCTACGCCAACTCAGAACACGCCTTCATGGTGGTGGACGGCAAACGCTTCGACACCGTGGCACTGGCCGAGACGGGATCCCGCTGGTCGGACAGCATGACCTCCACGGCGGGCTTCGTGGCGCGTCACCCAGCTGGGATGTAGATACCCGGTCGGGCTGCGAGGCCCGCACACGCCGGAGTTGATGCTGTTCGGTCCGTACATGTACGGACCGTCAGGTGGCGCATGCGCCACCTGATAGACCAGCCGCATGCGGCTGGTCGCGTGAGCGCACATGTGCGCTCCCGAACTGAATGCTGTCCTTGCTGTTACTTACTCCCCGGCTGCTGTATAGCCATGGTTACACAGCAAACGAAAAGAGAGTAACCCCCACCGCCCAGCGTCCCGTCACAAGCGCGATCTAGCTTCCTCCGCTCACCCCCAAATGAGCGACGAGAGGAGATCGAGATCATGCTGGCGCGGGCGCATGCCTTCACTATCGACGAGCTGCAGACGCGGCATGTGAGCGTCGAGGTCGACGTCAGGACGGGGCTGCCGGCATTTGCGATCGTGGGCCTTGCCGACGCTGCCGTGCGCGAGGCGCGCGAGCGCATCCAGGCGGCGATTCGCAACAGCGGCTATGAGTTCCCCGGGCGGCGCATCACCGCCAACCTGGCACCCGGCGGCTTCCCCAAGGCCGGTCCCGGGCTGGATCTCGCGTTGGCCTGCGCAGTGCTCGCCGCCAGTGGGCAGATCCCCGGCGCGCAACTGGACCGGGTCGCCCTGTTCGGGGAGCTGGGGCTCGACGGCGCCGTCAGACCTTCCCAAGCCACGCTAGCGGTTGCCCGAGCCACGCGCGACGCAGGCCTGAAGCGGCTCCTACTGGCCGGCGCCCGCGCCCATGAAGCCCAGCTGATCGACGGCCTGGACATCGCTGTGGTGGAGCGCCTGAGCAGTGCAGTCAGGGTGCTCGCAGGCGGCGCACCCGACCCGCTCCCGCCCCCTCCCCCGTCGCGCCGTCCCGTTGGCGCCCAGCCGTCGGTGCCACTGCCAGACCTGAGCGACGTGAGAGGCCAGAGCCACGCCGTGCAAGCGCTTGTGATTGCGGCCAGCGGAGGACACAACTGCCTGCTGAGCGGACCGCCCGGCACCGGCAAGACGATGCTCGCCCAGCGTCTCCCCTCGATCCTGCCACCCCTCAGCCGCGAGGAGGCAGTCGAGGTGGCGCACCTGCGCAGCCTCGCCGGGGGGCGCATCGAAGCGCTGTCCACAGTCAGGCCCTTTCGCGCGCCCCACCACACGATCACTGCGGCCGGCCTCATCGGGGGAGCCCGGCGAGGATGGGTGGGCGAGGCGGTGCTGGCTCACAACGGCGTGCTTTTCCTGGACGAGCTCTCCGAGTTCGCACGCCCCGCCCTTGAGGCTTTGCGCCAGCCGCTCGAGGATGGACGGGTAGCCATAGTTCGGGCGCGCCATTCCGCTGTGTATCTCACGCGCTTCATGCTCGTGGCGGCCACCAATCCGTGCCCCTGCGGCCACGCAGGCGACGGCGACCGCTGCTCGTGCAGCGAAGCCGACATGGCACGGCACGGACGCAAGTTGAGTGGACCGCTACTCGATCGTCTCGATCTGCTCGTGGATCTCCACCGCGAACGTAGCTCCGCGCCATCGCTCGGCCCTCCCCGCAGCTCTAAGCAGGCTCGTCACCAGGTGCTCGAGGCTCGCGAGCGCCAGGCGTCAAGGACGCGCTTGCATCTCAACGGCCGACTCGACGGTCGCCTGCTCGCCGAGCACGTCCGGCTGGATAGCAGGAGCGAGGCCATGATTGACACCGCACGCCGGCAGGGACTGCTGAGCGCACGCGGCGAGCACCACGTGCTGCGCGTGGCCCGCACAATCGCCGACCTCGACTCCAGCGACCGTGTGCTAGCGCGTCACGTGGGATCCGCGCTGGCACTGCGCCCCGATGTCGCGCGGGCATCCAACCGCGCTGCATGAGCGCTTCTGGCCGATGTGGGTCGCTGCCAACGGCGTGCACAGACTGCCTGCGCCGCAGCTGGCTGATCTCGCAGATGAGCCCCACGCTGGACTACTGCGCTCACGACCGCGAACGGCTGGCCGAGCTGCTCTCCCTCCAGGACCACGGCCTGATCGAAGCGCTCGGCGGAAGGCGCCGCAGCGAACTGCTCGCCGGCTACGAGACGTTCGAGCCAAGCCGGCTCCCGGCCGGTGCTGACACGGTTGCGATGTGTCGTCACTGCACCCTCTATCCGCCGACGCTACTCGAGGACCCATCGGCACCCGCCATGCTCAACGTAGCGGGTAACTGGCGATCGCTGACAGCACAAGCGGGCATCGATGGAGGTACGCCGGTAGTGGCGATCGTCGGCAGCAGACGTGCCAGCGACTACGGCATCGCGATGGCCCGTAGCCTCGCGCGAGGACTGGCTGCAAGCGGTGTAACAGTGACCAGCAGCCTGGACGACGGCATCGCTGCAGCAGCAATCGAAGGGGTGCTCGAAGGCAGCGGCAAGGCACTGGTTGTGATTGGCGCAGGCTTGGGCGTCGGGAGCCCGCCGCGGAGGCGCAAGCTGCTTGCCCGCGCGCTCAGGCACGGCTGCGCGGTGTCGGAGCACGCGCCCGAGAGCCCTGGGCGGCGCTGGGGTTCCGCGGCAGGCGAGCGGATCATTGCGGGCCTTGCCTGTCTGGCGATCGTGGTGGAGGCCGAGACCACGCCCCAGGAGATGGCGCTTGCCCGTAGGGCCAAGGCGCTCGGTCGCACAGTCGCAGCACTGCCGGGGCGGGTGACCTCTCCCCTCTCCGCAGGCACGCACGCGCTGCTTATAGACGGGGCGAGCCTGGTGCGCGATGCAGACGATGTGCTCGAGTTGCTCTATCGCGGTTCAGATGCCTCACGCTCGTCCTACGGCTGCACGAAGGCGAGCACAGGGCACGAGCCGCTGGAGCCACGACTGGCGCGGGTGCTTGAGCAGGTGGGAGCTGGGCGTGACACTCCAGACCGTCTTGCCGAGGCCGGGGTCGACGCGGGCGATCTGCTGCTGGCACTGAGCGAGCTCGAGCTGATGGGCCTGCTGACGCGCGGCCACGGCGGCCGCTACCTGCCACGCGATCCCGCAGGCTCGGAGCAGGCAGCTGCGATTCGGAGCACGCAAAAGCAAATTGCCTAATGAGTCGGACATATTCTCAAGCCTCAAGGGACTGACGCCGACAGGTGTCTTGAGATGATGGATCAGCTCACAGCCTGGGAGGGATAGCGCCGTGACCCCGCGACAGCCCGTCGCAGCACACCCACCGGACCCGGATCTCCGGCGCCTGGGAAAAGCGCTTCGCGGTAGATCAGACGACGTGATCTGTGAGATCCGCCGCCTGACCGACTTGGCAGGTCCCGATCTCGACGACGCGACGCGCGTCAGCTTCGAGCGGGTTGGCGCCATTGCCACCAAGTCTGTGGCCCAGTGGATGGCCGGCGGCAAACCCGAGGCGGGAATGCATACAGGACGTGAAGCATGGGAGATCTTCGGTCAGCTGGCCGCCCACCGAGCAGCGCCATTGCACGAGGTGACCAAGCGCTGTCTGCGCTGGCGCGACGCCGTGCACACCGTTCTGGGGGAGGTCGCAGAGGAGACGGGGATCGCCGCGCCGATCCTCGCCCGTGCCGAAGCCATGACGCAGCTGACGCTGGATGTGACGCTGGTGCGGGTGTGTGAGGTGTTCGAGAGCGAGCGCTCACGCACAGACGAAGAGCTTTTGCACCGCCAGGAGGAGCTGGCATTCATGGCCACCCACGACCAGCTCACGGGACTGCCCAACCGCACGCTGATCCTCGACCGCGCCGAGCAGATGTTCGGCCGGGCACGCCGACGCCAGACGCCTGTGGCCGCGCTATTCATCAACTTGGACAACTTCACCGCAATCAACGACACCCTCGGGCACACCGCCGGCGACCAGCTGCTGCGCGCGATCGCAGCGCGCCTGGACGGCGTGGTGCGCGACACCGACGCCCTGGGTCGCCTGGGGGGCGACGAGTTCGTGGTGCTCGCCGAAGAGGTGTCGCTTGCGGCGGGAGCCGAGCTGATCGCCGAGCGTCTGCACGAAGCGCTCAGCGCCCCCTTCACGCTGCCGGCGAGCGACACCCAGCTGATGGTCACAGCCAGCATCGGCATCGCCACCGGCGAGCGCACCTCTGCCGAGGATCTGCTGCGGGACGCCGACATAGCCATGCACCGCGCCAAGTGGGACGGCAAGAACCGCTTTGTGTTCTTCGAGTCGGGCATGCAGGACGTGGTTCAAAAGCGCATGGAGCTGGAGATGGACCTGCGCGGGGCACTGGGTCAGGATGAGTTCTTCCTCGTCTACCAGCCCACGTTCGACCTGCGCGGCATGACCCCCACGGGCGTTGAGACGCTCCTGCGCTGGCGCCGGCCGGGTCAAGGAGTGGTGCAGCCCAACGACTTCATACCCTTGCTCGAGGAGACGGGGCTGATCGTGCCGGTTGGCAGGTGGGTGCTCGAGCAGGCGTGCCTGCAGGGCGCCGCATGGCGCAAGGCCGGCCACCCGATCAGCGTTGCCGTCAACGTGTCGGGCCGCCAGCTCGACACGGATGAGTTCATCGCCGACGTCAAGGGCGCGATCGCCAAAAGCAAACTCGACCCCGCGGCGCTGACGCTGGAGATCACAGAGACGACGCTGATGCGAGACACCCAGGACACCGCGTGCAGGCTGCGTGCGATCAAGGAGCTGGGCGTGCGCATCGCCATCGACGACTTCGGCACCGGCTACTCCTCCCTGGCCCACCTCCAGCGCTTCCCCGTTGACGCCCTCAAGATCGACCGCTCCTTCATCTCCCAGCTGGCCGAGAACCCCGAAGGCGAGACCCTCATCCGCACCCTCGTGCAACTCGGCAAGGCGCTCTCCATCGAGACGCTCGCCGAGGGCATCGAGGGCCACGACGAGCTGTCACTGCTCCAGAACGAGCAATGCGACAGCGGACAGGGCTACCTCTTTGCCAAGCCCCTTGAAGTGGAGGCCGCCGGGGCGTTCTTGAGGGATTGGAAAGCCCCGGTGGCTACTGTGCCGGTGGCTGCTTCTGGGGTTGTTTGAACACTGGCCCCTTAGGCCAGACGTGGCGGGCGGGCGTCGATGCCCTCCAGGATCATCTCATTGCATGGGTGAGGCCAGTTGTCTGAAGTGCCTCATCCTGCAGCAGAGCAGCTTGTGCAGCGACGCGCCCTGCGGCTCCAGGCGATGAGCCAGGCCGCCACTATTTGATCTGGAAACCGGGCATATTGACAATACCTTCGTATTCACCTTCGGTTTCAATCGCCGGTTCCAAAGGGCACTGTTCCCTGAAGCTCCATTTGCCGATTTTGATTTCTATCTCTAGTTCCTGTGCCGGCAGAGCGACGTTGGTGAACTTAACGCCTTTGAAGGGACTCCCCACGGTTTTGTAGACGAATTCGCATTCGGTTAGCGCTTGCTTGAACCTCAGTGAGCACCCGAGAAGAGGTTTCACCATCGTCAGTTCACCAGTCCATGGACCCGCGCCGGCAAGTTTTCCAAATTCGTATTCGCAGCTGTTTTCTGAGGTAAGGAGAGATTTTACACCAGTGTTTTCGTTAAGTGTTTCGCATCCGCTATAAGCTGCGGTTACGAGCATCGTGGGGGCTTGCAATGGACTAGTGTCAGTAAAGCTCGCCGTGGAGCAGGGCATCACTCCAAGTGCTACCACTACAGTCTTAGCTGCGCTCATCCTCTTTCCGGATAGCGGTTCAGCCGTCCTGGATCCCGCCGCTCGCGTGCTGTCGCAAATGAAGTATCTCGCCCGTAGACCATCCGTCGAAGATTAGCTACAAACCGCTCTCGCACGACAGTAAATGCAGCTCATATGCGCAAAATTTGCGTGCCCGAGATGGCTTATATCTTTTGGGATGTTTCTAACCGCCCCGGCCAACGTTCATCACGCGCGGTCGGAAGACAGCCCGATCTCGGCTTGCGTGCGGCCACAGCCGAACCGCCACACTCGCTGACGCCGGCTGGCGACCTTCCTAAGTCACGGTCTCGGAGTCAGTCTTCCGGGAGGAGAGACATCGCGGCGTTGTCGGCCGTCGACTGACCTCGAAACACCTCCTCGCTACCCGTCTATGCAATGACCACGGTAGATTCGCGATCAGTCAATACGCGACCTCGACGTCTATGACGTCAACACAGGTCTGCGGCTGAGAATAGTTCGGCGCACTGTGCCACTCGCCGTCCTGACTCACAACTCGATCCAGACCCTCGATTGGAATGCAGCGCCACTCTCCATCAGGAGGTAGCCCCGAGCTGCTCGTGCCTCCAAACTGAAAGAACAAGGCTTGCGGCCGGCCGTTCTTCATCCCGATTACGTGAGGGCACATCTCACGAACGTGACCTTTGTAGGTCGCGATGATCTGCTGTTTGTCGAGGATCGCCTGACGCACGAGCGAGTACATATCTGACATAAACTCCCTCTGTGTGTTTCTAGAACTCTGACCAGTCCGAGCATTGGAGCCTTGTATCGTACTCACTCCGCTAGCAGCCGACTGCCTCTTACCGTTGCCGTGCACCCGCGCTCCCGCGAGGACACCTACGCCGGTCGCTGCGCTTCCTCCCCCGACCGTCTTAAGTCCTGACATCAAGTTCGGAGCGCTCATCGCTGGGTCTCCCCAACACCCGTGACGAGGCTGACTCCCGCACGAGGAGCGATTGCCGCCGCTCCAGCGAAGGTCGCACCCGACGAGAGGTTCTGGATCGCCTCAGTCGCCGCGACCACTTCACCGCACCCAGCGAGCTGGTGTTCTGCAATGCGCTCGGCCGCCCGCTAGACGGCTCAGCGCTGCGGCGACGCTACCGCCGCGCTCAGGATGCGGCCCCACACCTTCGGCTCGCTTCTGGCACGCGCGGCGTCGATGTGGTGACGATCCAGAAGGCGATGGGGCACAGCGCGCTTTTCCACGACGAGCCGCTACCTACATGCGCGCCCGGCCTCCGCGCAGGCGCAGGCGTTCACTGCGGCGTTCGCGCCCGAGGTCGTTACTCCCGAACCGGTCGCTGGATAGCGCCGGTCGGCTCACGAGCAAACAAGCGGTTGATGTCGTGCGCCGAGAGCTCGAGGTGGCGAAGGATGGTGCCGGGCGGCATCGCCGCGTGTTGCTCGCGGTGTGACGCGGCGTTGCGCAGCTCGCGTGCGGCATCCCAATGCTCGCGGTCGGGCTCTGGGATTACTGCGTTCCCGACCAGGAAGTCGATCGCTTCCTTGAAGCGGGGCTCTTGCCTCGGTCCACCGGTCTGCCGATAACGAGCCCGTGCGGCTGCCTCAAGGACGCGGTAGAGCTGCTCCTCGCCGAGAGCGAACAGCGGATAGAAGAACCACCCGTAGAGCATCGCGCCGCGGGCCACATCGAACAGTTCTCGGATCTCGTGTGGAACGTGCTGCTTCAGCTCCACTGACAGAAAGGCGCGAGCCCAGTCGTCGCCGCTCATGCTGCGGGGTCCTACGCCGACAACTGGACTCATCCGCCCGAATGCTTTGTTCGCCGGGTCCGGCTCGGTCCAGTTCTCCAGGGTCAGCTCTCTGAAGCGCCTGTTCGACTCCATGCCAGCCAGTATTCAGGTCGGCGAAGGCTACAGATGGCGGCTCTCGCCGCGACCTTCGGGCTGACGAGTCAAGACTCGTTCGATTCCTCGCGTATGTAAAGACCGATCTTGACGCTGGGCAGAAGGCCGCGACGCGCCCAGTCTTCGACCGTCGAGACCGGAACACGTGAAGCAGTAGGGCAACGTCGCGGCCCCTTAGGACGTCGTCAGCGGTCAGTCGGCTCGGTCGGGCAAGCATGGCGTCGAGATAGAAGCGTCGGGCCGCCGGTCATGACCAATCGTCCGGAGGTGCG
>JASLDD010000084.1 GCA_030151725.1 Solirubrobacteraceae bacterium | reverse complement strand
CCGGGCGTCGCTCCTTGAAAAGGACGGCGCCCTTTTTGTTGCATCCACTCGAAAGCCGCCACACACCAAGCACATGCCCACCATTGTCTCCACCCACAATCCCAAGCTGAAGGCGCTGCGCCGCCTGCAGACCAGGCGCGGACGCGCTGCTGAGGGACGATTCCTGGTCGAGGGCGAGGACCTCGTGCAGGCGGCTGCGGCTGCCGGGCGAGCGCCAATCGAGGGTTACCGCTTGGCGGGCACCGATATCGGCGGAGCGGACTTCACGGATGTCGAGCGCACAGCGCTTGGCAGCGTCTCGACGCTCGGTTCGGGTACGCGTGCGATCGCCGTGTATGAGCAGCGCTGGGACAGCGCGGTCGGTCCCCTGTGCGTGTATCTGCACGGCGTGGGCGACCCCGGCAATGTGGGAACGGTGCTGCGCTCGGCGGCGGCCTTCGGCGCCTCTTCAGTGGTGCTTGGCCCCAACTGCGCCGACCCCCACTCACCGAAGGCGGTGCGGGCGAGCATGGGTGCGATCTTCGCTGTGTCACTGGCGCACGTGGCCGACGTACGTGAGCTCCCCGGTGAGCGCGTCGCGCTGGATGCAGGCGCACAGGACGCGCTGCGCGGCCCGCTCGCTGAGCAGGCGCAGGATCACCCGGTGACACTGCTGATCGGCTCTGAGCGCGACGGCCTACCCGACGACGTGCTCGCGGCCAGCGATCGCGTGGCGAGTATCCCGATTGCAACCGAGTCCATCAACGCGGCCATGGCTGCCACGGTGGCGTTGTACGAGATGACCCGTCGGGGCGGGCGGGACAACGATACGGTCCCGGCTTCATGATCGAACGGATCGAAGAGCTGCGCGTGGAGGCCGAGCGCGAGATAACGGGCGCCTCCTCGAGCGAGGCACTTGAGGAGCTGCGCGTGCGCTACCTCGGCCGCAAGGCCGACCTCCCGCAGATGCTGCGCGAGGTCGCAAGCCTGCCGCCCGAGCAGCGGGGCGCGGTGGGCAAGGCCGCAAACATCGCCCGCCAATCGCTCGAGGCGCTGATTGCAAAGCGTGGCGAGCAGCTCGCAGGCGAGGAGCTAGAGCAGAGCCTGCAGGCGGATCGCATCGACGTGACGTTGCCCGGCGCCCCGCCCGAGCCGATCGGACGGCTGCATGTGCTCACGGCAACGCGTCGCGAGCTCGAAGACATCTTCTTGGGCCTCGGCTTCACGGTCATGGAGGGCCCTGAGGTTGAGACCGTGCACTACAACTTCGACGCCCTCAACCACAGCCCCACGCATCCGGCGCGGGCGCGGACGGACACGTTCTACACCTCAGCGGACTCGGTCCTGCGCACGCATACCTCACCGATGCAGGTGCGCGCCATGGAGGCACATCCTCCGCCGCTTTACGTCGTCATCCCCGGCCGCGTGTACAGGCGTGACCTCGATGCCACCCACACACCGCAGTTCCACCAGATCGAGGGTCTAGCCGTCGATGAGGACATCACGCTCGCCGACCTCAAGGGCACGCTGCTGTCGTTCGCGCGTGCTGTCTTTGGCGATGAGCGCGACGTGCGCCTGCGCCCGCACTTCTTCCCATTCACCGAGCCTTCGGTGGAGATCGACGTGTCGTGCTTTCACTGCTCCGGCAATGGCTTCCTCAAGGACGGCTCGCGCTGCTACCTGTGCAAGGGCGAGGGCTGGCTCGAGATCCTGGGCGCGGGAGAGGTCGATCCCAACGTGTATGCCCACCTGCCAACAACCGAGGCCAACTCTCCGGGCTATGACCCCGAGAAGGTCCAGGGCTTTGCCTGGGGGCTCGGCGTGGAGCGGATCGCGATGCTCAAGCACGGCATTCCCGACCTGCGGCTCTACTACGAGAACGACCTCCGATTCCTGGAGCAGTTCTGATGGACACGCATGCCGGCGCCGGACGGCGTCTTCAGTCGCAGCACAGCGCCAACTCTCCAGGTGACATGGCATGAGGGTTCCGCTGCCATGGCTGCGCGAATACTGCGATCCCGCGCTGGACGTGGGCGCGATCGAGGAGCGCCTGACGATGACGGGCACAAAGGTCGAGGCGATCCACCACCACGGTGTTGAGTCGACCGAGGGGTTTGTGGTGGGGCGCGTGCTCGACGCCGCCCAGCACCCGGATGCCGACCGCCTGAAGGTGTGCAAGGTCGACCTCGGCGACGAGGATGGGCCGGCGACGATCGTATGCGGCGCTCCCAATGTGGCCGCCGGGCAGACCGTTGCCGTGGCGCGGCCGGGTGCTGTGATGCCCGATGGGACGAAGCTCAGGAAGGCCAAGCTCCGCGGTGTCTCCTCTGAAGGGATGATCCTTTCCGAGACCGAGCTGGAGGTCGGCTCGGGCGGCGAGGGCATCCTGGTGCTGAGCGATCACGTGCTCGACGCAGAGCTTGCTCCCGGCACGCCGCTGGCGGAGCTGCTGGCGATCTCCACAGATGTGATCGAGCTGGAGATCACGCCCAACCGGCCCGATTGCCTGGGCGTGTATGGCGTGGCGCGCGAGCTCCATGCTGCAACGGGCGCTCAGCTGGCGGATGCGCCGTGGACCGATGACCCAGGCTCGGAGGGGACGCTGGCGGGCGTTGAGATACGCGTGGAGTGTCCCGACCTATGCCCGCGCTTCACAGCCCGCATCTTCGAGAACGTCACGATCGCGCCTTCGCCGCCGTGGCTGAAAGCGCGCCTGGTGGCGGCGGGGCAGCGCACGATCAACAACGTGGTCGACATCACCAACTACGCGATGCTGCTCAGCGGCCAGCCGCTGCACGCCTTCGACCTGGATCGTGTGGCCGGCGCGCAGCTGACGGTGCGCAGGGCGCGCGAGGACGAGCAGGTGGAGACGCTCGACGGGCAGACGCGCACGCTGGACTCCGAGATGGTCGTCATCGAGGACGCCGATGGGCCCACGTCGATTGCCGGGGTGATGGGCGGCGCGCGCTCTGAGGTCCAGCCGGACACCAAGCGGGTGCTGATGGAGGTGGCGACGTGGAACGGCCCCAACATCCACCGAACCTCCTGGTCGCTTGCGCTTCGCAGCGAGGCGTCGGGGCGCTTTGAGAAGGGTCTTCAACCGGAGCAGTGCATGCACGCCCAGGCGATCGCCACGCAGCTAATGATCGAGCTGTGCGGAGCGAGCGTGGCTCCTGGCACGATCGACGTCGGCGGTCCACTGCCCGCACTTCAAGAGCTCACCCTGCGCGAGGCTCGTGTGCACGCGATCCTCGGCCTCGACGTTCCCGCCGAGCGCCAGGCGGAGATCCTCATGGCGCTCGACTTCGCGCCGAAGCCCGTTCAGGGAGCCCTCGAGGTGACGGTGCCGGCGCTGCGTCGCGAGGACGTCACGCGCGAGATCGATCTGATCGAGGAGGTGGCACGCATCGACGGCCTGGAGCACCTGCCGGCCACGCTCCCTGCCCGTCGGGGCGCCGCCGGCAAGCTCACTCATGCCCAGCGTGTGCGCCGCGCGGCGGAGGACGCGATGGTCGGCCGTGGCCTGCACGAGATCGTCGGCTGGAGCTTCACCGAGCCGGCGCTGCTCGACCGCCTGCGCCTGCCGGCCGATCACCCCATGCGCAACGTCGTGAAGGTCGAGAACCCGCTGTCGGACGGGCAGTCGATCATGCGCCCCACGCTGCTCGGCTCGCTGCTGGACGCCGCCCGCCACAACGTCGCCCGCAGCGGCCCCGATGTGGCGATATTCGAGTCGGGCACCGTCTACCGCGCCGCGCCCGAAGGCTCACTGGCCGATGAGCACCACGCGCTCGGTGTGCTCCTGACGGGCGCCCTCGCTCCCCGCTCCTGGCGCGGCCAGCCGGGGCAGGCGGACTTCTTCGCCGCCAAGGCACTGCTGGGCGCGCTGCTCGAGCGCTTCCACGTCGACTGGTCGGTGCAGGAGCGCACATGGCCGTTCCTGCATCCTGGACGGAGCGCCGCGGTGCTGGCGGGCGAGACGATGCTCGGTTTCATCGGCGAGGTGCACCCGTTGGTGGCTAAAGAGTGGGACCTGGAGCGCACGGCGGCCTTTGCGGTCGACCTCGGCAAGCTCGCCAATGTGGCGCAGCCGACGGTGTCCTTTGAGGCGTTCGGGTCGTTCCCCTCGCTGCGTCAGGACCTCGCGGTCACGCTGCCAGTGTCGGTCCCCGTGGCCGAGGTGCTCTCGAGCGTGCGCGCACAGGGGGGACAGGCGCTTGCGGATGTCGACGTGTTCGACGTGTATACGGGCGCGCAGGTGGGGGAGGGCAGACGCTCGCTGGCGCTTGCGCTGAGCTTCCGCTCGCTGGAGGCGACGCTCACCGACGAGGACATAGCGCCGGTGCGCCAGCGGATCGTCTCAGCGCTCAAAGAGATCGGCGGTGAGCTCCGTGGCTAGCCAGATCCCACAACCGCACGCACAGAACGCCCCCCGCGTGATCGTGGCCGGTGCCACGGGCTTCGCGGGAGCGCTGGCCGCGCACCTGCTGTGGCGCCACCCGGACTTCGAGCTGGCGTCCATCACCGGGCGCTCCGAGCAGGGCCGGCGGCTGGACGATCTCTATCCGCGCTACCGCGTACCGCTGACGATCGACCAGCTCGACCTCGACAAGCTCGATCAGATCGACGCGGCCGTGGTCGCCTACCCGCACGCCGCCGCAGCGCCCACCGTTGCCGACCTGCGTGAGCGCGGCATACGGATTGTCGACCTGAGCGCCGACTTCCGCCTACATTCGCTGGCGGCATATGAGCATTGGTATGGCGAGCACCCGCGCCCGGAGCTGCTGGAGCAAGCGGTTTATGGCCTCACAGAGCTCCACCGCGAGCAGATCAAGCAGGCCAACATCGTGGCCAATCCCGGCTGCTATCCCACGGCATCGCTGCTCGGACTGGCGCCACTGGCGCGAGCGGGACTGCTGGCGGACGTGGTGATTGACGCCAAGCAGGGCATCTCGGGCGCGGGGCGGGCGTTCGACGACACAACGCACCTGTCGATGGCGGGCGAGAACATCCTCCCGTACAAGGTGGCCGCCCACCGCCATACCCCGGAGATCGAGGAGCAGCTCGACCTGCTCGATCCTGCGCACCGCAAACTGAAGGTCCAGTTCCAGGCCCACCTGGTGCCGCTCGACCAGGGCGAGATGGCCAGCTGCTACGTCACGCCCACACGACTCCCCAGCGCAGCCGAGCTCGAGGAGCTCTACACAGACGCCTATGCCAATGAGCCGTTCGTCGAGCTCATGGACGGGCCGCCGGGCACGCGCGAGGTGCAGGCGACGAACTTCTGCCGGATCTTTGCGGCGCCGGACGAGCACACGGGCAAGGTGCTGGTGTTCTCGGCCATAGACAACCTGTGGAAGGGCACCTCCTCACAGGCCGTGCAGAACCTCAACCTGATGTTCGGCTACCCCGAGACGCAAGGGATCCAATGAGCACGCATCCCGCCGACGCGCTGCCGTTCTTCCGCTCTCGCTGGGTGCCTGCGCCCGAGCATGTGCGCGAACTTGGCCTGCAGGCGGGACTGCCGGAGGGTTTCCGCGCGGCAGGTGTGGCCGCAGGGATCAAGCCGAGCGGCAACCTGGACGTGGGGCTGATGGTCAACGACTCCGCCAAGCCGGTGAGCGCGGCGCGGTTCACGGCGACGGGCACGCCGGCTGCGCCTGTGCTCGTGACGAGCGAGCGCTGTCGCCTGGACTCCCTGCGCGTGATCCTGGCGAACTCAGGCTGCGCCAACGCGGCGACTGGCGGACGCGGCCTGGACGACGCGGCCAAGACGCAGGGCGGGGCGGCGATGGCCACACAGGTGGATCCGGCGGAGGTTGCGCTGGCATCGACAGGCGGCATCAGCCAGATGCTGCCCGTGGACCTGGTGCTGAAGGGGATCCTGGAGGCACGGCCGCTTTTGAGCCGGGAGGGCGATAGCTCCTTCCAGCAGGCGATCCAGACGACGGACCTGTTTGAGAAGCGCGCCAACCTCGAGGTGACGCTGCCGTCGGGCAGGGTGCGCCTAAGCGCCCAGTGCAAGGGCGCGGGCATGATCTCACCGCGCTTCGCCACGATGTTCTGCTTCGTGCAGACAGACGCGGAGCTGTCGGCCGAGACGGCCGATCTGCTGCTGGGGGTGTGCGTGAAGCGCTCCT
Organism: Solirubrobacteraceae bacterium; assembly: GCA_030151725.1. GTDB lineage: Bacteria > Actinomycetota > Thermoleophilia > Solirubrobacterales > Solirubrobacteraceae > Palsa-744. The sequence continues at coordinate 12,211 of JASLDD010000084.1, read as the reverse complement.
TTGACCGCGTGTCGGTCGACGGACAGCTCTCCACGAACGACACGGCGATCCTGATGTGCTCGGGCACGAGCGGCGTGCGGGTGGAGGCAGAGAGCGAGGACGAGCTCCGCCTGGGCGAGGCTTTGGACGCCACGCTGAGAGCGCTGGCGATCATGATGGTGGCCGACGGCGAGGGCGCCAAGCGGATCGCCAGGGTGCTCGTGCGCGGCGGCCACGTCGAGGGCGTTGAGGCGGTGGCCAGAGCGGTGGGCAACTCGCCGCTGGTGAAGGCGGCCCTTCACGGCGGCGATCCCAACTGGGGGAGGATCGTGCAGTCGGTGGGGGCCGCGCTGCCGGGAACGGCGCCGCTGGCTGTGGACATCTCGATCGAGGGCATTCAGGTGTGCTCGGCGGGCACGGCCATTCCCTACGACCAGCAGGCGCTCGATGCGGCGGTGCAGCGCGATGAGGTCGAGTACGAGATCGATCTGCCGGGAGACGGAGCCGAGACGGAGCTTTTCTTCTCGGACCTCTCGCATGAGTACGTAACCATCAACGCGGATTACACGACGTAGGGGGACTATGCGTGACGTAGGCACACTGCTCGAGGCGCTTCCCTACATCAGGGAGTTTCATGGCAAGACCGTAGTCATCAAGTACGGGGGCGCGGCGATGGAGGACCCGGCTCTGCGCGAGGAGTTCGCGCGCGATGTGGTGCTGCTCAAGTACGTGGGCCTGAACCCGATTGTGGTCCACGGCGGCGGCCCCGAGATCACCGGCTACATGGAGCGGTTGGGCCTGCCGGTTGAGTTCGTGGGTGGCCTGCGGGTATCCGACAAGGACACTGTGGAGGTCGCCAAGATGGTGTTGGTGGGAAAGGTCAATAAGGAGATCGTGTTGCGTCTGAGCAGGCACGGTCAGCCCGCCGTGGGCCTGTGCGGCGACGACGGCTCGCTGTTCAGGGTTGCCCGTCGCTCGGCCCCTGGCGGTGAGGACATCGGCTTTGTGGGGCGCATAGAGCGGGTGAACGTGGGTGTGATCGAGCACATCGCAAGCGACTACATCCCGGTGATCGCCTCGGTGGGAGCGGACCGCGACGGCGACTCCTACAACGTCAACGCCGACGAGGCAGCCGGCGCGGTGGCGGGGGCGCTGGGCGCCTACAAGGTTGTCTTCCTGACCGACGTGGCCGGCTGGCTCAAGGACCCCTCCGAGCCGGAGAGCCTGATCGGGCATGCGAGCGCAGAGCACGTCAAGGGCTCCCTGTCGGGTCTCGACGGCGGCATGCGACCAAAGCTTGAAGCGTGCGTAGATGCGATCGACAGCGGCGTCAGCGCAGCCCACATCCTCGACGGGCGCATCGCACATTCGCTACTGCTGGAGCTTTTCACCGATGCAGGGATCGGCACAAAGATCGAGGCATCCCCATGAGCGTGCATGCCGGCGCTGGCCGGTGTCCTCGTTCGCTCGCGTGCTATCCGCACGCCACGCTCTCTGCGTCCTTGTCCAGCTTGACCTGCACACTCATGGGGGAAATGTGAGCCTGTCCGAGCTGCAGGCGCTTGAGCGCTCGAGCGTGATCCATTCCTATGCGCGCCAGCCCGTGGAGTTCGTCCGTGGGGAGGGCTCGCGGGTGTGGGATGAGGAGGGCAACGAGTACCTCGATTTTCTATGTGGGATCTCGGTGACGAACCTCGGTCACTGCAATTCGCGCGTGGTGGAGGCAATTCGGGATCAGCTCGGTCGGCTGGTGCACGTGAGCAATCTCTTCTACACCGAGCCCGCCATGCGCCTGGCGGAGCGCCTGTCGCGCTCCAGTCTCGGCGGCAAGGTCTTCTTCTGCAACTCAGGCGCCGAGGCCAACGAGGCGGCAATCAAGCTCGCGCGCAAGGCCAAGCACGCGGGTGATGTGGTCGTCGTGCACGGCGCCTTCCACGGGCGCACCTATGGCGCCCTGTCAGCCACTCCGCAAGAGTCAAAGCAGGCGCCCTTTGCACCCATGGTGCCCGGCTTTCGCGCCGTCGCTGCCGACCCCGATGCGCTGAGCGCAGCCGTCGATCAGCGCACCGCCGCTGTGCTGCTCGAGCCGATCCAGGGCGAGACCGGGGTCCATGAGCTCTCCGAGGATCTCCTGCAGGCTGCTCGCGCGGCCTGCGACGAGCACGGCGCGGCATTGATCTTCGACGAGATCCAGACCGGCATGGGGCGCACGGGCACGCTGTGGGCGTATGAGCAGACGGGTGTCATCCCCGATGCCATCACGGCCGCCAAGGCCCTCGGAGGTGGCCTTCCCATCGGCGCGCTCATCACCGGCGAGCGCCTCGCCGACGTGCTCGTGCCGGGCGATCACGGCTCCACGTTCGCCGGCGGCCCCGCCGTTGCGGCCGGTGCCCTGGCGGCGCTCGAGCTGACCGACGATCCGGCTCTGCTCGCGCGCGTCACCGAGCTGGGCGGCGTGCTGGCGGCTGGTCTGGAGCGTCTGCCTCATGTCGTCTCTGTGCGCGGCCGCGGGCTGATGCTCGCCTGCGAGCTCGACATCGACGCCCCCACTGTCGCCCGCCGGGCGCTGCTCGATCGGCGCCTTGTGCTCAACGCCACCGGGCCCACCACCCTGAGGCTGCTGCCGCCGCTGACAATCCAGGCGAGTGACATCGACGAGGGCCTGCGGCGGCTGTCCGTAGCTCTGGGGGACTAAGCCGTGCGCCGCGAGCTGCCCGATGGCTTCGAGCTCGACGACGATCCCACGCGAATCGACGTCGATGCCGTCCACGCTTTCATCAGCGGCGAGTCCTATTGGGGGAGGGGCCGCACGCGCGAGTTCGTCCGCAGCGCCGTCGAGGGCTCTCAACGGGTCGTCGGCCTGTACCTCGATGACGAGCAAGTCGGCTTTGCTCGTGCGGTCTCCGACGGTACGACCATGGCATATCTGGCCGATGTCTATGTGCTCAGCCCCTTTCGCGGGCGTGGCCTGGGGGCGCAACTCGTACGCGAGATAATCGATGGCGGGAACCTCGCCAAAACGCACTGGCTGCTGCACACAGCCGATGCCACAGGCTTCTATGCGCAGCTCGGCTTCGTCAAGGGTCCCGCGCGCTATCCGCTGATGGAACGCCCGCGCGGCTACGATTCCAGCCCGTGAGCAGCCCAGGCGAGATCCCAGACACGCGCACCGCCTCCTATGAGGCCGATCCCGCGAACGTCCACCGCGTGCTGTTGCTGTACTCGGGCGGTCTTGACACGAGCGTGATGCTCAAGTGGATTCAGGACTCATACGGCGCTGAGGTCGTCTGCCTGACCGTCAACCTCGGCCAGCCCGGCGAGGACTACGAGGTCATCGAAGGCAAGGCCCTCAAGCTCGGCGCCCTCGAGTGCCACGTGGTCGATGCCCGCGATGAATTCGCCCGCGAGTATCTCGTGCCGGCCGTCAAGGCCAACGCGCTATACGGCGGCGGCTACCCGTTGTTCACCGCCCTGGGACGCCCGCTGATCGCAAAGCTCGCAGTCGACTACGCGCGCCGCAGCGGCTGCGACACCATCGCCCACGGCTGCACCGGCAAGGGCAACGACCAGGTTCGCATCGAGGCCACCGTCGCAACGCTGGCACCTGAGCTGAAGGTCATCGCTCCAGTGCGCTCCTGGCAGATGGGCCGCGAGGAGGAGATCGCCTATGCGCGCGAGCACGGCATCCCCATCAAGGGCGGAGCAGAGGTCACGCCGTACTCGATCGACGACAACCTCTGGGGGCGCTCCTCTGAGGGACGCTGGATCGAGGATCTCGACCACGCGCCCGAGGACGACGTCTTCCAGCTCGTCACCCGTCCCGAGCTCGCCCCCGACGAGCCCGAGACCGTCGAGCTGAGCTTCGAGCGTGGCGTGCCCGTGGCCCTGAACGGCGAGCGTATGGGCCTCGTGGCGCTGATCGAAGCAGCAGCCGACATCGCAGCCCGCCACGGCGTTGGCATCGTCGACCACATCGAGGACCGCATCGTGGGCCTCAAGGTCCGCGACATCTACGAGGCCCCCGCCGCCGCCCTGCTGCTTCCCGCACACCAAGAGCTCGAGCGCCTCGTGTGCACCATTCACCAAAACCAGTTCAAGCCCCAGCTCGACCGCCAATGGGCCTACCTCGTCTATGCAGGCCTGTGGTGGGAGCCCCTGCGCGGCGACCTCGACGCCTACATGGACCAGGTCAACGAGCAGGTCACGGGCACAATCGGCATGAAGCTCTACAAGGGCCACGCCCGCGTCGTCACCCGCTCATCCCCCAACGCCGTCTACGACGCCTCCCTCGCCTCCTTCACAGAGTCAGGCGGCCTCTTCGCCCAGACGGCCTCTCCGGGCTTCATCGAGCTGTGGTCGCTGCAGTCGCGCATGGCCTGGCGCCTCCGCAACGATTAGCCCAGGCGTTCGTGGGTAGCATCACTGTCGTGAACGGAACCGGCTACAGGATCCTCGGCTACGCCGTCTGGCACGGCGGCAAGTGGTATCTCGCGCGCAAGCTGCCCTCGCCGCGCGCGCTTGGCCTGTCCGCCGTCGGGGTCGTGGGCGCGCTTGGCCTCGCCACGGTGCTCGCCCGGCGCCTCGGCGACTAAGCCGGAACCCGGCCTTCGCGGAAGGCCTGTGCCTGCCCGCGCGGCGCTCCGCTCGCACCCGTTTCGGCGTTGTTCCGCTCCCCTATTGGTGTTCTGGGCATCGTCCGATCGCACCCTTAAGTTGGCGTCCAGATGATGGCTGAGGGACACGAGAGCGGAGATCCGGGCCGGGGGCCGGGGGGGCCTGAGCGGCGCTCGGAGACAGACCTCCTCGCCGAACGTCGCGCCCGCCGCGCAGCGGAGAGCGGCGAGGTGATCCTCACCCGCCGCGCAGAGGCGGCCGAAGCGACCGTGCAAACGCTCGAACGCCATGTGGCCACGCTGCAGGAGCGGCTGCTGGACGCGGAGGAGGACCTGCGTCGCACGAACGAGCTGCTGGAGATCGAGAAGGCGGCGGCGCTCGAGCGCGAGCACGAGCTGCGCAGGGTCAAGCAGCGCGAGTACGCCGAGCAGCAGCTGCGGGTCGAGGCCGAGGATCGCCTGACACACGTCTCCGATCGCGAGTCGCGCGCCGAGAGCGAGCGACTGGCACGACGTCTGAGCGCCGGCGAGCAGGACGCCCGCGAGCTGTCAGAGCGTCTCGAGCGCTTGCAGCGCCAGCTGGCAGAGGCCGAGCAGGCCGCTGCTGCCGAGCGCGAGGCTGTGCGCAGGGCTGAGGACGATCTGCAGACGCGCCTCGACGAGCTAGAGGGCCGCGCCGGTGAGATGCAGCAGGGACTGGCCCACGAGCGCGAGGCACGCGAGCGCTCGGAGGCGCTGCTCGAGTCGATGCGCCAGGGGCACAGCCGCATGGAGGGACTGGTGGGGGAGATGAAGGGCATCGTCGATCGCCTGAGCAGTGCCGTTGCCGCCGAAGCACGCTCGCAGACCGTCACGCCCACGCCTTCCGGTGCCGAGATGGCCGATGCCCTGGCGGCGGCCGTCGAGCGCTTGCGCGCTCGCGCCGAGGCCGTCCCTGACGAGGCCGCAGGCGAGGGACCCGTGGAGTCGCTGGCCGGCTCCCCGCCGGCGATGCCCGCACCTCTCGCCGAAGCCCCCGCCCCGACCGATCTGGCGCCCGATCTGACGTCGACCCCTCCGCCTGTGATTCGTCCCACGCACAAGCACAGCCTGTCGCTGATTGGGCGCGTGAGACTTCGACGCAAACAGCGGCGCAATCGATGAATCGCTCCGCTCCGATGCCTAGCATGCAGTCCACGTGAGCACCTCTTCCTGCGCCCACCTGCACGTCCATTCCGAGTACTCGCTGCTCGACGGTGCCTGCAAGATCGAGGCCCTTGCAAAGCGGGCGGCCGAGTTCGGCCAGCCGGCCCTGGGGCTCACAGATCACGGCGTGATGAACGGCGCTGTGGAGATGTACAAGGCGTGCAAGGCCCACGATGTAAAGCCGATCATCGGTTGTGAGATCTACTTCGTCGACGACCACACTGCCAGCTCCTCGGGGACGCGAGTCGAGCGCAACCACCTCACGCTGCTGGCCTCCAGCGATGCCGGCTATCGCAACCTCGTAAAGCTCTCCTCGGCCGGCTTCCTGGAGGGGCTGAACCGCGGCAAGCCGACCGTGGACCTCGCCCAGGTGGAGGCCCACTCGGAGGGTGTGATCGCGCTCACCGGCTGCCTGGCGTCGCGCTTCTGCCAGCGCTTGCTGGACGACCGTCCACAGGAGGCCCGGGCGCACGCGGACGACCTGCTGCGGGTGTTTGGCGCCGAGAACGTGTACTTCGAGGTCCAGAAGAATGGCCTTGCGCCGCAGGACAAGTGCAACGAGGGCATCGTGCGGATCGCGCGCGAAGTCGGCGGCTCCCTGGTGGGAACGGGCGACGTGCACTACCTGCGCCGCCAGGACTACGAACACCATACGGCACTGTTGTGCGTTCAGACCAAGAGCACGATCGCCCAGCCCAAGCTTACGTTCGACACGAACGAGTTCTACCTGCGCGACAGCCAGGAAATGATCGACGCGTTTGCCGAGTGGCCGGAGGCGATCGCGAGCACGCTCGAGATCGCAGAGCGCTGCTCGGTGGAGATCGAGCTCGGCAAGCAGCTGATCCCCAGCTTCCAGACCCCCGACGGGACCAGCGAGCGCGAGTATCTGCGCGCGCGGGTGCTGGAGGGCCTGCGGCTGCGCTACGGCGACCCGCCGCCGGCGGCGGCGATGGAGCGCATGGAGACGGAGCTCGACGTGATCGACCGCATGGGCTTCAACGCGTACTTCTTGATCGTGTGGGACTTCGTCAAGTACGCAAAGGAGAACGGCATTGCGGTGGGACCCGGGCGTGGCTCGGCGGCGGGCTCGATCGTGTCGTACTGCCTGGCCATCACCGACGTGGACCCGCTGAGCTACGACCTGCTGTTCGAGCGCTTCTTGAACCCCGAGCGTGTGTCGATGCCAGACATCGACATCGACTTCTCGGTGCGCGGGCGCGAGCGCGTGATGCGATACGTGACTGAGAAGTACGGGCGCGAGTCGGTCGCCCAGATCGTGACGTTCGGCAAGATGTTTCCGCGCGCGGCCACCCGCGATGCGGCGCGGGTGCTGGGCTATGACTACGGCGCCGGCGACCGCCTCGCCAAGCTGATCCCCGACCCGATCATGGGCCGCTCCCCCTCGTTTGAGGACTGCATGAAGTCGGGGCAGCCGCTGCGCAAGGCATGTGATGAAGACCCCACGGCCAAGGCCATCATCGACGTGGCACAGGGCCTCGAGGGGATCGTGCGCAACTCCTCCATCCACGCAGCCGCGGTCGTGATCGCGGACCGCCCGCTGACGGACATCGTGCCGCTGCAGCTGGCCGACGCGGGCACCGATGAGAACGGCGAGAAGGTGTTCCGCACGGTGACGCAGTTCTCGATGAAGCCAATCGAGGAAATCGGCATCCTCAAGATGGACTTCCTGGGCCTTCGAAACCTCGACGTGATCGAGGACGCGCTGGACATCATCGAGCGCTCGAACGGCGGCGCGGCGGATGCGCGTCCGGACATGACGACGCTGCCTTTGGATGACCAGCTGACGTATGAGATGCTCGCCCGCGGCGACTCCACAGGGGTGTTCCAGTTCGAGTCGGAGGGCATGCGCGAGGCGCTCAAGAAGGTGTGCCCGGACGAATTCAACGACCTGGTGGCGCTCGTGGCCCTCTATCGCCCGGGCGCCATGGACCAGATTCCGGCTTATGCCAAGGGCAAGCGCAACCCGCAGGCGATCTCCTACCAGGACGAGCGCCTGCGCGAGATCCTGGAGTCCTCGATGGGGGTGATCCTCTACCAGGAGCAGGCGATGCAGATCTCCAAGGAGCTGGCAGGCTTCTCGGGCGCCAAGGCAGACGATCTGCGCAAGGCGATCGGCAAGAAGAACCGCGCCGCGATGGCCGCCCTGAAGCCTGAGTTCGTGGAGGGCTGCCGCGCGTCGGGCACCCGGGCAGAGGTAATCGAGTCGCTGTGGCAGACCAACGAAAAGTCAGCCGACTACTCCTTCAACAAGAGCCACGCCGCCTGCTACGCCCTGATCGCCTACCGCACGGCATGGCTGAAGGCCAACTACCCCGCCGAGTACATGGCCGCGCTGATCTCCTCGGTGATGTCCACCAAGGACAAGGTGCCGTTCTTTGTGGCCCGCTGCGAGGAGATGGGGATCGAGATCCTGCCCCCGGACGTGAATCTCTCAGACCACGAGTTCACGGTCGTGGAGGGCAACATCCGCTTTGGCCTGGATGCGGTCAAGGGCGTGGGCTTTCAGGCTGTGGAGGCGATCAAGCGAGCGCGCACAGAGGGCGGCGAGTTCTCATCGATCTGGGACTTCTGCGAGCGGGTGGACAGCCGCACGGTCAACAAGAAGGCGATCGAGGCTTTGATCAAGTGCGGCGCGCTCGGCTCCACAGGCGCGAGCCGCAAGGGGATGCTGTCGGTGCTCGAGCAGGCGCAGGCGGCCGGGCAGAAGCTCCAGCAGGACGCGCTGATCGGGCAGGGCTCGATCTTCGATCTTCAAGACGACGCACCGGCCCCCGCCGATGGCGCACCGCAGTCACCGGCGATGCTCGGCCTCGGCCGGCCGGTCCACCCGATGATCCCGGGCGAGGAGTTCGACCAGCCGGAGCTGCTTGCGAACGAGAAGGAAGCGATCGGCCTGTTCGTCTCAGCCCACCCCCTGAAGCCGCTGCGCGACGCTTTGCGCGCCAAGGTCGACTGTCCGATCTCAGCGCTTGGGGACCGCCGCGACAAGGACTGGGTGACGGTCGGCGGGATCATCACGGAGGCCAAGAAGATCCGCACGCGCAGCGGCGATCACATGATGTTCGCCACGCTCGACGATCTTGCGGGAGCAGTGGAGATCCTGGTGTTCGGCAAGGCGCTGGCCGAACACGAAGGGTCGCTGGGCGTCGATGAGGTCGTCCTGGTGAAGGGCCGCGTGGACCACAAGGAAGCGGGCAAGACCTGCTTGGTGGTGCAGAGCGTGGAGCGCTTCGCACCCACGCAGGAGGAGATCGAGCGTGCCAGCGCCCAGGCGCGCGCGGCAAGCGCCGCCGCAACGGCCAAGGCCCGGCCGGTGCTCCTGAGCGTGGACGCCGCCGAGCTCTCGCCCAGCGCGTTTGACGAGCTCAGGCAGGCGATCGAGGACTTCCCCGGCCCGGCTGAGGTGCTGCTGGACATCCAGACCAGCAGCGGAACCCGCCGCTTCCGCCTCGGTGAGCAGTACCGCGTGCAGCACACACCGACGCTGCTGGCTGAGTTGGAACACGCGCTCGCGCCAATCGCGCCCGCGGCGAGCGCTACGGCTTAGCGTCTATCGCTGCTTGGCGCTCGCTTTCTTCGCGTTGGCTTTCGCGCGCTGCTTGATTCCACGCTCGCGTAGCTTCACCGCGAAGCCAACTTCCTCGGCCGTGGCGCCCTTGCGGTCGGGGCCGGGAGTCTCAAGGGCGCATGCCAGCCCCTCGAATTGGGGTGCAGAGAGAAACGCCGCGCAGCCCTTCTCACCGAGCTCGCCCTCACCGATGTCGGCATGGCGATCGCGGTTGGAGCCCAGTGACGTTTGGGAGTCGTTGAGGTGCAGCGAGCCCAAGCGATCCAGGCCGATCTTCTCCTTGATCTCCGCAACTGTGGCATCCATTCCGGTAGTTGTGCGGATGTCATAGCCAGAGGCGAAGAGGTGGCAGGAGTCCAGGCACAGGCCTAGGCGCTGATCGCCGCCCGCTGCTTCTATCAGCTGAGCAAGCTCGTCGATCGAGCGTCCCAGCGTGCCGCCCGCGCCAGCCGTGTTCTCTAGGTGTAGCCGGCAATCCTCGCTGTCGGCGAGCGCCTCGCGGATGCTCGCTCCAGCACGGGCAATCGCCTCGCCAACGTGCCCTGTCTTGGCCGAACCCGGATGCAAGACCACGGCACTCGCTCCGATCGCGGCGCCCACTCGGAGCGAGTTTGTGAGCGATGCGAGCGATTTGGCGCGAATGTCGGCGTCGTCGCTGGCGCAGTTCAGGAGATAGACGGCATGGATCAGCACGGCGTCGATTGGGCTCTCCTGCATTGCCTCCCTGAACGCCGCAACGTCCTCGTCGCGATACGCCGAGGCCTTCCACATGCGCGGTGATTGATTGAAGATCTGGATGGAGCGGCAGCCTCGCTCGACGCCCCGCTCGATCGCCTTGGGGAGCCCGCCCGCGGGCGAGACGTGGGCTCCGATCAGCATGATCTGTGCGGGAGCTGCGCTGCGACTAGCATGCGGCCATCCTATGAGGGTTCGCTTTGCGCCATCGCCCACCGGCGCGCTCCACATCGGTGGTGCGCGCACAGCCCTGTTCAACTGGCTGCTCGCACGCCACGAGGGCGGCCAGATGGTGCTGCGCATCGAGGACACCGACCGCGAGCGCTCAACACCCGAGAACGTCGAGCAGATCCTCGACGCCCTGCGCTGGCTGGAGATCGACTGGGATGAAGGACCGATCCTGCAGACCGAGCGCTCCGCCCGCCACCAGGAGGCCCTGAAGGCTTTGCTCGAGGGCGGACACGCCTACCGCTCGAACGCCACCGCAGACGATGTCAGAGCGTTCAAGGACCTCTATGGCGCTGACCGAGGATTTAGGGGCAAGTCCGAGGACGACGGCGCCGTGCGGCTGCGCGTGCCCGACGACGGCGCCACCGTCGTCCAGGACGTGATCCGCGGCGAGACGCGCTTTGAGCACGTCCATCTCGACGACCCTGTGATCGCCCGCGCGGACGGCTCTGTGCTCTACAACTTCGCCGTCGCCATCGACGATCTCGACGCCGGCATCACCCATGTGGTTCGTGGTGAGGATCACCTCTCCAATACCCCCAAGCAACTGCTCGTGTTGGAGGCCGCCCGCGCGGTCGGCTTCGGTGGCGACGCCCCGCTGCCGGCCTATGCCCACCTACCCCTGCTGCACGGACCCGACGGCAAGAAGCTCTCAAAGCGCCACGGCGCTGCCTCTGTGCAGGAGCTGCGAGACGCCGGCTTTCTGCCTGCGGCCGTGCGCAACTACCTCGCGCTGCTCGGCTGGGGCGCCGGCGACGATCAAACGGTGCTCTCCACAGATGAATTGATCGAGCGCTTCACCCTCGAGCGAGTCAGCCGCAACCCCGCGCGCTTCGATGAGGTCAAGCTCAAGTGGCTCAACGGCCTCTACATCCGCAACCTCCCCCTGGACGAGCTCACACTACGGCTGGAGGAGTTCACGGGCCGCAGCGGCCTGGAGGCGGCTGCGCGCATCAGCCAGGAGAAGATCCACACGCTCGCCGACTTCCTGCCGCTCGCGGGGCCCCTGCTGGACGGTCCCGCCGAGGACCCCAAGGCGCGCGAGCGTTGGCTTGGAGAGGACGGCCGCTCATCGCTCGCCGAGGCTAAGGATGCGCTCGAGCAGACAGCGGCATTTGACCAGGACGGGGTGGGGGAAGCTCTTGCCGGCGTGATCGAGCGCCGCGGCGCCAAACCGCGCGAGGTCTACCAGCCGCTGCGCGTGGCCCTCACCGGAACCACCGTCTCGCCTGGCATCTTCGAGAGCCTCGCCCTGCTCGGTCGTGACGAGTCGCTGCGACGCATAGACAGCGCGCTTGCAAGCCCCCATTGAGTTCTTCGATTGGGCTCAACCATTCGTCCGTAGCTGCCGATAGGAGCCCATCGTTAGGAATCACCGGCCTCAATGGTCGGCGAACCCAAGGAAGGGGTTTGACGGTATGCAGGCAACTGCCGCTGCAAAGAAGCTGGACGTTCAGAGCAAGGCCAAAGAGCCCAAAGGGCGCCGCACGGCCCAAGCCGTCGCGCGCACGAGCGCTCCTGCCCAGCCGTCCGGCGAGCGCCACCAGAACGAGGGCCACGGACGCAGGCTGACGATGGCCTTCGAAGCACTCGAGGCATTCCCCGCCCTCGCCGAGTCACGCGATCGCCTCCTGATGGTGATCTCCAAGGACCACGTCGCCACTGCTGACGTCGTCTCGGCCGTCGAGTCCGACGTCGCCCTCATCATCGCCGTGCTTCGCCTGGCCAACCGCATCAACGATGGGCGCACCAAAATCGACACCGTCGTCGGCGCCGTCGAGGCCTTGAGCCCACAGACCGTCCAGGCCGTCGCCAATCGCGTTCGGACCTTCGACTTCTTCGAGCGCGCAAGCGTCTGGGATGCAGCTCCCGAGCGCTTCCG
>JASLDD010000045.1 GCA_030151725.1 Solirubrobacteraceae bacterium | reverse complement strand
GAGGACATCTCGAACAGGTCGAGGATCAGCTCGCGCTCGCGCAGGCAGTAGAGGAAGATCGAGGTCGCGCCGAGGTCGAGCACGCTCGTGCCGAGCCAGATCAGATGCGAGGCAATGCGGTTCAGCTCGAGGTGGATCACGCGCAGGTACTGCGCGCGCTTGGGCACCTCGACTCCCGCCAGCGTCTCGACGGCGCCGCAGTAGGCCATCGCGTTGAAGTAGTAGGAGAGGTAGTCCATCCGCTCCACCACGGGAATGACCTTCCAGTAGGACTTGTCCTCGGCGGTCTTCTCGATGCCGGTGTGGACATAGCCGATGACGGGCTTGATGTCGCGCACGACCTCTCCCTGCAGCGTGACGAGCAGGCGCAGGACCCCGTGCGTGGCGGGGTGGTGGGGGCCGAAGTTGAGCGTGAGCAGCTCGTCGTGCTTGTCCTCGCCGGCGGTTTCCAGGGGCGAGAGAGTGATGCTCTGCTCGCGCCTGCGGTACTCCGAGAGCTGCGGGTTCTCTGTCGAGCTCACTCGCGCGCCTCCAGCCATTTGCGCTCGTCGCGCGTGAAGATCACGGGTTCGCCGCCGATCGGGAAGTCGCGGCGCTGGGGATGTCCCTCGTAGTCCTCCGGCATCAGGATCCGTCGCAGGTCGGGATGCTCGCGGAAGAGAACCCCGAACATGTCGTAGACCTCACGCTCCTGGTGATCTGCCGTCGGCCAGTCCGGCGTCACGGAGTCGATCGCGGGGTCGGCCATGCTCAGGCGTGCCTTGACGGCGACGCGGTCGACGCGGCTCATGTCGAGCAGCTCATAGACCACGCCCAGCCTCGGTTCCTCAGGGTAGTGGTCAACGCCGTGCACGCTCGCCAGGAAGCCGTAGCCACGCTCGCGCAGGGTCTGGAGGACGGTGCGGATGTGCGCAGGATCGACAACGAGCGTGGCCTGTCCGCGGTGGTGCACGGTCTCCAGCGCCGCCTCGCCCAGGTCGTGGGCGAGCAGCTCCAAGCCCGTGGCGTCAGGCATCTATGGGCGCTCCTCGGTGCCTACAGCGCCGTAGCGCTCCCGCCAGCCTGCCTCGGGGTTGTCCTGGACCATCTCGCGCAGCTTCAGCACGCCGTGCATCAGCGCCTCCGGGCGCGGTGGGCAGCCGGGCACGTGGACGTCGATCGGCATGAACTTGTCGGCGGGCACGAGGGCGTAGTTGTTGAAGACGCCCATCGAGCTGCAGCAGGCGCCCATCGAGATCGCCCACTTGGGCTCGAGCATCTGGTCGTAGAGGCGGCGGATGATCGGGGCCATCTTGATCGAGACGCGTCCCGCGAGGATGATTAGATCGGCCTGGCGGGGAGAGGCGCGGAATGCCTCATAGCCGAAGCGTGCGATGTCCATGCGCGGGCCGGCGGTCTGGAACTGCTCCATCGCGCAGCAGGCGAGCCCGAAGGCGAGGGGGAAGAAGGAATTCGAGCGCGCCCAAGCGACCGCCGAGTCGAGCGTCGTGAAGACGATGCGCTCGTTCACGTAGCGCTCGAGCTCCTCGCCCTCCAGATGAGCGGGCTGGTTTGCGCCTTCGAGCTCGCCACCGCGCAGCAGCTGGTGGGCGTTCAGGGAGCGGACGCGCAGGTTCTCTGCTCCGCCTTCTGCTGACGGCGCACCACGCCCGTTGGCAGGGGCGATGCGCTCGCGTTTCATCTCCACTCGAGTGCCCCCCTGCGCCAGACATATCCGAAGGCCACGAACAACAGCACGATAAAGACGATCGTCTCCGCGAGCGCGTAGCTGCCGTAGGCACGCAGCTCGACCGCGATCGGGTAGAGGAAGACGACCTCGATGTCGAACAGGATGAACAGCATCGCGATCAGGTAGAAGCTGATCCCGAAGCGCATCCCGCGCTTGACCTCGGAGGGCAGCCCACACTCGTAGGGGTCCTGCTTGTGGGGGGTCGCACGGCGCGGCCCGATGACCGAGTTCAAGACGGCGAAGGCGCCGCCAACGGCGCCACCGAGAACGAGGAAGACGATCGCCGGGAGATAGCTTCGCAGCACCTCGCGCTGTTATATCACCCTTGTGGCAGAGTGTTACATAGTGGCAATCGGCTCGATATCGATCCAATGACCCAGGCGATGGTAGCCGGCTGCGTGGCGGTCGCGAGTCTGAACGCGCTGGCGGGCCTGCTGGGGGCCTGGCTCTGGTACCGGGGCGACGGCGGCAAGCGCGTGGGCGCCAGTTCTTTCTGGGTGCTGTTGCGGGTGGGGCAGGGATCGGCGCTGACCCTGGCGATCGCCGTCGGCTCGCTGGCCGCGGCGGGCAAGGATCCCCGCGAAGGGCTCTTCTACCTGTACGCGCTGCTGCCGCTGGCGGTGGCGTTCGTGGCCGAGCAGCTGCGGGTCACGTCGGCCCAGGCGATCCTCGATCAGCGCGGCCTCGAGGACGCCCAGGCGGTGGGCACGCTGCCGCAGCAGGAGCAGGAGATGCTCGTCGCCACGGTCCTGCGACGAGAGATGGGCGTGATGACGCTGTCGGCGCTCGTCGTGGTCTTCCTCGCGCTGCGCGCGGCCAGCACGGCCCATGGCTTCTGAGGCCCACGGCCTTGGGTCTGGGCCCGATCGGAGCCTGCTCATACGCCCCTGGTGGGTGCGCCCTATATATTCCCGGCGCATGAAGGTCGCCGTCACGACGATCGTCCTGCTCGCCTGCGCCGCCGCTCTGGGCGCATGTGGATCGCAGGGGATCCAGATTGCCAAGACCAGCCCTTACTACAAAGGCGCGGTTCTGTTCCGCGATCACTGCTCCGGCTGCCACACGCTGGCGACGGTCGGCGCGGAGGGCTCGGCGACGAGCATCTCCAACCGTGTGAAGACCAACGGACCCAACTTCAACATCCGCAAGGAGAACGTGGAACAGGCGCTCTACGCGATCCGCAACGGCGGCTTCTCCGGGGCGATCATGCCCGAGAACATCGTCGTCGGCCAGAACGCCCAGGACGTGGCGAAGTTCCTGGCGGCCTTCTCGGGCAAGCAGGCTCAGAAGGTCCCGCGCACGAACATCACGCTCTCCACCAAATAGGCAGCCCGCCCGGCGGTGTGAGGCATGCTCGACCTCAAGGCCATCCGTGACGACGCAGACGGCGTGCGCGCGGCACTCCTGCGCAGGGGCGAGACCGCGGCAGCGGGCCTGGATCGCGTAGTCGAGCTCGACGAGCGCCGGCGGCAACTGCTCCCGCAGCTGGAGGGTCTGCGCGCTGAGCAGAACGAGGCCAACGCGCGGATCCGCGCAGCGGCCGATGCACAGGTTCGAGAGCAGGAGATCGAGGCGATGCGCGCTGTGGCGGCGCGGGCGAAGGAGCTGGAGCTCCAGCTGGGGGTGGTGGAATCCGATCTCCAGGGGGCGCTGGCGCCACTGCCAAACCTGCCCGACTCCTCGGCGGCTCCGGGCCCGGAGGACGAGCTTGTGCGGGTGGTGGGTGAGCCTCCGGAGCTGGACTTCGAGGCGCGCGATCACTTGGAGCTTGCCGGCGAGCTGATCGACATGGACCGCGGGGCCAACCTCTCGGGCTCGCGCTTTGCGTATCTGAAAGGCGACTTGGTGATGCTCGAGCTGGCGCTCGTGCGCTGGGTGCTGGAGGCGCTCCGTGGCCACGGCTTCGAGCCGGTGATACCACCTGTCCTGGTGCGCGAGCGGGCGCTCTACGGCACGGGCTTCCTGCCGGACACAGAGCAGCAGATCTACAGCCTGCCCGAGGACGAGCTGTTCCTCGTGGGAACTTCGGAGGTCGCGTTGGCATCGCTCCACGACGGCGAGATCCTGGACGCCGAACGGCTGCCGATTCGCTATGCGGGCTTCTCGCCGTGCTTCCGGCGCGAGGCGGGGGCAGCGGGGAAAGATACGCGCGGCATCTTCCGCGTGCACCAGTTCGACAAGGTGGAGATGTTCAGCTTCGTCGCGCCCGAGGACTCAACCGCCGAGCACGAGCGCATTCTGGCGATCGAGGAGGAGATCCTCACGGCTCTGGGGCTGCCCTACCGGGTCATGAACATCGCGGTGGGCGATCTCGGCAACTCGGCTGCCAAGAAGTTCGACTGCGAGGCTTGGCTCCCCAGTCAGAGTCGCTACCGCGAGCTCACCTCCTGCTCGAACACGACCGACTACCAGGCTCGGCGTCTGAACATCCGCTTGCGCCGCGACAAGCGCACGGTGGTCCCGCACACGCTCAACGGCACCGCCGTCGCCGTCGGGCGCACGATCGTTGCGCTGCTGGAGAACGGCCAGCGCAGCGACGGCAGCGTCGAGTTGCCGCCGTGCCTGCGCCCTTACGGCGCGCCGGCTGAGCTGTCGGCGGGCCGCCGCTGAAGCACACGCAGGGCGCTCGGCCTCGTCAATAGACATTAAGAAGATAGGCTGCGCAGTCACTATCAAGTGTGGGATTGGTGGGGGCAGGCGACGTGGAGGAAGCTCAGCGGAGGAGAGTCATAGAGGCGATGGCCGAGGTCCTGGCCGAGCGCGGTGGCGGCTTGGACGCGGTGACGCTGGCGGACGTGGCGGCGCATGCAGGCGTGGATGTGAACACGGTCAATGGGCTGTTTGCCGATCGCGAAGCATGCATGCTGGCAACGTTCGAGCTCGCCATCGAGCGCGTGGGGGCGGAGATGGCCAGGGACTACGACAGAGAGTCCCGCTGGCTAGATGCGGTCAAGGCGGCGCTCGCGCGCTTCCTGAGGTTCCTCGAGGTCGAGCCCGCCCTGGGACGGGTGCTGGTGGTGTACTCGACAGGGGGTGGCCCGCGGGTGTTACGCCGGCGAGTCGAGGTGCAGTCGGCGCTCGCGGCTGTCGTCGACAAAGGACGCGAGGAGGCTCCCGCCGGTACGCATCAACCGCCCGCGATTGTCGCCGAGGGGGTTGTGGGCGCGGTGCTCGCGGTGGTCCAGAACCGCCTGTTGACGGAGGACTCGCTTCCCCCGATGGACCTGTTCGGATCCCTCATAAGCATCGTCGTGCTGCCCTACCTCGGCGCCGGAGTCGCCCGTCGCGAGCTGATGCGCCCTGCACCACGCTTGCGAGACGCGCTCGAGCACGGCACCTCAGATCGGCTGGGCGACTGGCGTGGGGGGACGCGTATCACCTACCGTACGGCCCGCGTGCTGAGCGCCATCGACGACTACCCGGGCGCCAGCAATCGCGAGGTTGCGGAACGTGCAGGGATCCTGGATCAGGGTCAGATCTCCAAGCTCTTGGCGCGCCTGCAGGAGAGCGGCCTGATCGAGAAGGCGGGGGAGGCCAGAACCAGAGGTGCTCCGAACTCGTGGCGCATGACCGAGCGCGGCAGAGCGCTCATGCAGACCGCAGGCATGCGCGCGGCGGTGCGCTCCAGCCAGCTTCCGCGGGAGTGATCGGGCCCCTGCAGGTGGTAGCTAGCCGATCCGGAAGAGGATCGACACTGCCTTGCCGTGAAGAGGCGTGGCAGTCAGGCGGTAAGCGCCGGGCTTGAGCACGCTGCGGCCCTTGAGCACTTGGCTGTTGGCACCGCTTTTGGCGGTCACTGTGAGCGCGCTTCCGAAGGCTTGCCAGCGACTGTGATGGTGGACGCGCGCGCGCTTGGCGAGCGCGAACCCGACCTGCGTGGCAATGTTGAGGTCAAAGGTGAAAGACACCTTTGTCATCCGCGGACGGTTGGCATTCAGCGCGACGAGCGCCTTGACCGTGAGTGCCAGCGCTGAGAGTGTCGGCGTCGTGCTTTTGGCAGCGGGCGCAGGTGCCGGGGGTGGGGGAGCCGGTGTCGGAACCGGCGGCGCAGAGGTGATCACCGTCGTGATCCAGCCTACGGTTTTGGCTTTTTTTTCACTTTCTTCGAGTTCTTCTTTGAGCCTGATTTCTTCTTCGAGTTCCGCTTCTTCTTCGCCTTTGGCAGCTTCTCTGCGTTCAGCTTCTTCCTGGCGTTCGATTTTCTCTTTTTCGAGGATTTCCTGTTCGGTGGCTACTGGTTCCGTCGCCGGAAGCTGGAAGGCGGCGAGGCCGTGTGGCGTGCCGACTCCGCTCGGTCCGTCGAACCCCGAGCGGGCCAGGCAGATTGCTTTCTGGGAGCAGTTGGCTCCCTCTTCGGCGTTGGTGCAGCCTGAGATACCGCTGCCCTTGTTGAATGGCTTTGTGCATTCGCCGTTCGACCCCGAGACCACATCGTGCAGCGAGCTCGGATGCGCGGTGACGTTTTCATATGGCGTGCGCGCCGGATAGGAGACGCCGTTGGCGCCGCCGGCGAGGGCAAATGTGGCAGCGATGATCGGCGAGGCGAGGCTCGTGCCGCCGTACGTGCACCAGTTGACGACTTCGCCCTGGTATTCGGATTCGCATTCTCTGCTCGTGTAGTAGACAGCCACGCCCGTGTAGGGGTCAGCATCAGCAGAGACGTCGGCTGCGGCGCGTTTGGACCCGCAGCCCACTTCCGACCAGTCGCCTACGCCGGTCTGCCATGGCTGGGCTTCGAAGACTGTGCTGCAGCCGCCGCCGCCTGCGCCATAGCCTTCCTTCACGCCCCCTTTGATGCCCCCGTCGTTCCACACCGCCTCGCTTTTCCACGTGTGACCCGAGCTGTTGAGGAGCAAGCGGGTGCCGCCCACGGCGACGACGTGGGGGGAGGTCGATGGGAACTCCGCGTATCCAGAGGGCTGTTTGGCTGACCATTCGAGGTAGCCGTCATCGCCTGTCGATGCCGTGATGACCGTCCCCGGGTGGTTGAACGCGCTTTTCGTCTCCGAGCTCTGCGTCTCGCCGAGCTCGGGGCCGCCCCACGAGTTTGAGATCTCGGTGGCGCCCAGGTTCTCGGCAGTTGCCTCGGCGGATTCGAGATTTGCATAACTGGGGGAGTCCGCCTCGACGAGCAGGATCTTGCAGCTCTCACAGACGGCGTGCGCGGTCTCGATGTCGAGTGAGATCTCGCCACCCCAGCCTTCGGCTTCTTCCGCCTTTTCGCTCCCTTCGGCCGCTTCCAGTTCGGCGATGGTTTTCGGGAACGGGAGTTTTGTCGTTTCGCCTTTTTGGTTGACCTTCTTGAAGCAGCCGTTGGCGGTCGTGCACTGCGGCAGGCCGAGCTGGTAGTCGTAGGCCTTCAGGTCGGATTCGGCGGTCGGATCGTTGTAGGCGTCGACCAAGGCGATCTTCTGTTCGCCGATTGCGGCGTCCGGAAGCTGGTAGGCGGTGTGAAGGTCGCCCGGAGTTAGGCCAAACACGCCTTCCGAGGCCGATGAGGCCGGCTGCGCGGTCTGGGTGGCGACCGCCAAAGGATGGGTGTGCGCCTGAGCTTCGGCAGTCTGCGGCACGAGCTGCAGGGCCATGCACGCCGCGCGACCGGGCGCGGGCGCAGCGCAGGCCGCACGCACGGTGTAGTCCGAGGGAGGTAGAGGGGAGGCGCCAAGCGACGTGCTCGCGAGGGCGCTCAGCACAATCATCGCCGCGGCAAGCGCGACCAGGAACGGCCTTGAATTGTGGCGGAACGCGGTCGTCATACTCGATTCGAGACTTCTCTTTGGATCTTCGACTCCTTCCGCTCGATTCTTGAGCCCCCGGGAGCGCTGCAGACGAGTCACCGGTCACGCCTTGGTCACAGCTTGATCACGGGAGGATCACGACCCTCCGGATCTGAGCACAGATCATGGCAACTGGACGGTGGAGGGGCGAGGCCACTCTCGGCCGATTGGAGCCTCGCCGCACAGGGCGCACCGCTCCGCGCAGGGCGCAGCGGGCGAGGCGGGCTCAAACCCCGTCTCGCTCGCCATTAGTGTGGTGTCCGTGTCCTCTCCTTTCGGGCTCCTGCTCTCGCCCAACTCGCCCGCGCGGCGGACGGGCGCGGTGGTCGCGATCGCCGCGGTTGCCCTCTGCACCCTGATCGTCTATCCGCTGCGACATGTCG
>JASLDD010000006.1 GCA_030151725.1 Solirubrobacteraceae bacterium | reverse complement strand
CGCCGAGACCACTGCGCTGGGGGCCGCCTACGCGGCCGGCCTGGCCGTCGGCCGTGCGATCGACTGGGCCACCGCTGCCGCGGGCCGGCCCTCGGGGTAGTCCTCGCTCACGATCAACAGGGGGCGGCTGTGCGCTTGCATGATCGGGCATCCTTCCAGCAATGGCCGCCAAGAAGCCCGAGCCCGTCATCGTCGAGACCTGTGGCCAGGAGGTTCGGGTCAGCAACCCCGGAAAGCTGTACTTCCCCGACGCGGGTGTCACGAAGCTGGATCTCGTCAACTACTACCTCGAGTGCCAGGACGCCGTAGTGCTCGGTTTGCGCGACCGCCCCACCGTCATGAAGCGCTGGGTTGACGGGGTCGAAGGAGAGCCTTTCTTCCAGAAGCGGGTCCCCGACACCGCGCCCGAGTGGTTGCAGACGGCCACCGTGACCTTTCCCAGCGGACGTCACGCCCGCGAGCTCGTCCCCAACGACGGCGCCCACCTCGTGTGGGGTGTGAACCTCGGCGTCATCGACTGGAACCCATGGCCGGTGCGCCGTGGTGACCTCGACAATCCCGACGAGCTGCGTGTCGATCTGGATCCCGGTCCCGAGGTCCCCTTCGCGGAGGTCCGCGAGATCGCCCTCGAGGTGCGCCAGGTGCTCGACGAGCACCAGCTGCTCGGCTTCCCCAAGACATCCGGTTCGCGCGGCATTCACATATACGTGCGCGTCGAGCCCCAGCATGGCTTTGAAGAAGTGCGTCGTGCCGCTCTGGCCCTGGCCCGCGAGGTCGAGCGGCGGATGCCCGGACGGGCCACCAGCCGCTGGTGGAAGGAGGAACGCCAGGGTGTGTTCATCGACTACAACCAAAACGCCCGCGACCGCACCGTCGCCTCGGCCTACTCCGTGCGGGCCGTGCCCGACGCCCGCGTGTCCTGTCCGCTGGAGTGGGGGGAGGTTGCCGACGTGGACCCCGCCGAGCTGACACTCAAGACCGTGCCCGCGCGCCTGCGCGAACGCGGCGACCCCTCCGCTGCGATCGACGAGCACCCCGGCCGCCTCGACGGGCTGCTCGAGCTGGCCGCCCGCGACGAGCGCGAAGGGCTAGGCGATGCGCCCTGGCCGCCTCACTTCCGCAAGCAGAAGAACGAGCCCAAGCGCGTACAGCCCAGTCGTGCGCGCAAGAGCGACGTGACGGAGGACAGGAAATCGTGACCCTTCCCCTCGAGCCTCCAGTCAAGCCCCAGCTGGCGCTCTCGCGCAAGGAGCTTCCCGAGGGAGAGGACTACGTCTATGAGGTCAAGCTCGACGGGTTTCGCTGCCTGGCCTTCGTTGACGGCGATGAGATCTTCCTGCAATCACGCAACGGCAAGACCCTGGGTCGTTACTTCCCCGAGCTCGTACTGCCAGCGGGCCGCTATGTGCTCGACGGGGAGATCGTGGTCCGTGATGCGGACGGCCGCGAGGACTTCGACGCCCTCGGCCAGCGCATCCATCCTGCCGTCTCTCGCATCGAGCGCCTGGCCGCCGAGACCCCCGGTGTGTACGTTGCCTTCGACCTGCTTGCCCGCGACGACGACGTCCTGCTGCAGTGCACTTTCGACGAGCGCCGCGCCGCCCTCGTCGAGCTGCTCGCGGACCGCGGATTCGAGGGTGCGCCCGTCGAGCTGATGGAGACCGTCAGCACGCCAGAGGAGGCCGCGCGCTGGCTGCAGAGCGCCGAGGGGGCCATCGCCAAGGAGCGCTCCGCCCCCTACCGACCCGGCGAGCGCAAGGGCATGGTCAAGGTCAAGCGCGTGCGCACCATCGACACCGTCGTCGTGGGCTGGCGTCCCGGCAAGGAACAGGGCACCGTGGGGGCGCTGATCCTCGGTCTCTACGACGGGGACGAGCTGCGCGTCGTGGGGCACTGCTCCGGGCTCTCCGCCGCTGAGAAGAAACGGCTCGTGGGCTTCCTCGCCGACTACGAGTCCGGCGATCGCGGCTCCGCCGACCCCAGCCGTTGGAGCGCAGGCAAGGACCTCGAGTGGGTGGGCCTGCGCCCCGAGCTCGTCGTGGAGATCGACTTCGACCACGTCTCCGCCGGGCGCATCCGCCACGGCGCCAAGCTCAGGCGCTGGCGTGATGACAAGGTCCCCAGCGAGTGCACCTACGACCAGCTCTCAAACTGACAGCCGGCGGTGCAGCCCCGTGCAATCAATCATCTAGCATCACCGACGTGAGCGGCGAGGACGGCAACACGGCGACTGTCGCCGAGGAGGAGTACCTGCAGAGCCTCTTCTGGCTGCAGGAGGCCGGCCTGCCGATGACCGGCGCCAACGTCGCCCGCGCCATGCAGCTCTCCGCGCCCACCGTCCACGAGATGATCGGCCGACTGGAGCGCGACGGCTACATCACGCGGGGCAGTGATCGCGCGATCGCGTTCACCGACAGCGGCGCCACTCACGCCGAGGGCATCGTGCGCCGTCATCGCCTAATCGAGCGCTTCCTCACCGATGTACTGGGCGTTCCCTGGGATGAGGTTCACGAGGAGGCCGAGCGTCTCGAGCACGCCATGTCGCCCGTGCTCGAGGAGCGCATGCTCGCCGCCATCGGAGGCGCCAAGACCTGCCCTCATGGACACCCCATCGTGGCCGGCGCCCGTCTCGCCGGCGTGCCACTTGCCGATGTCGAGCTCGGCGCCTCTGTGCGCATCCTGCGCTTTGAGAACGAGGCCGAGGACCTGCTGCACTACCTCAAGGCATCCGGCCTCGAGCCGGGGCTCGAGGGGACGCTCGCGGAGCGGGATGCAGAGCACGTGGCCGTGCGCGCTGCCGATGGAGCGCTCTTGACCATCACCGCAAGCGTCGCCGAGACTGTCTCCGTGATCGCCGACCCTTCGCCGCCGCCTCGCACCGCGCTGCCCGAGCAGCTGGTGCTTGGGCAGAAGTACGGCCGCTAGTTGTAGTTCCTGAGGACGTTGTTCATCCGGGCCCCCTTGGAGGCTGGGAGGTGTCAAAGCCACCAGTCCCAAGGAGGACACCGGATGAAGCTCCACGCTAACGCTCGCCTCAGCGTCAAGGGGCGCGAGCTGCTCGTCGATCGAATCCTCATGCAAGGTTGGTCGCTGATTCCGGCGGCCTGGGCCGCCTGCATCAGCG
>JASLDD010000003.1 GCA_030151725.1 Solirubrobacteraceae bacterium | reverse complement strand
GCCACCGCCGGCAGCCGCGCCCCTCCCCCCGCAAGCACACGCCGACCTTCCACCTCGATCTCCGCCAGCTCCCTGTCGAGCTTTATCACTAGGCCCGCCACACCGTCGTCGGCGATCAGCAGGTTCGATCCTGAGCCGACTACGTGCATAGCCAGCCCCTCACCCTGCGCCCACTCGAGCAGCTCGAGCAGCTCTTTGCGACTCCCCCCCCGCGCAAACAGGTCCGCTGCGCCACCCGTCTTGACGGTCGTCAGCCGGCTCAGGGGGTAGTCCGCCTGCACCCCAGGCGGACGTTTGCGGCTGGCGCTCACGGCGCCACCAGGGCACGCGCCAGCGCGTCGATGTCCCCCGCGCCCATCGCAACACACACATCCCCCGTACCCAGCAGCGCCGTCAACACAGCCTGTGCGTCTTTGAACTTGGGTAGCCAGTACACCGGCCTGCCACCCCCCGCGTCAGCCGCCGCTTCGGCGATCAGCAGCCCGGTCACCCCAGAGTGATCCTCAGCCCGCTCGCGCGCCGGGTAGATATCCAACACGACCACAACGTCAGCCTGCGCCAGCGCTCTCCCGAACTCCTTTGCCAGGGACGCCGTGCGCGAATAGAGGTGCGGCTGGAAGACCGCGATCAGGCGATCGTGCTCGAGCGTGCGCGCCGCCTTAAGCGTTGCCGCGACCTCCGTCGGGTGGTGGGCGTAGTCATCCACGATCAGCGCTCCTCGCGGGCTCACTCCAAGCTCCTCAAAGCGTCGCCCAGCGCCGCCGAAGCCACCGATACCGGCGATCGCCTCCTCTGCCTCTGCGCCGGCCAGCCGCGCCGCCTCCAGAGCCCCCACCGCATTGAGCGCATTGTGGGCGCCGGGCACCACCAGCGAGACCTGCAAATCGCGCCAGAGAAATCGCGAGCCGCCCGCTGTGAGCGTCAGATCCTCCAACTCATACGCGGTACATGGACCCTCGCGCAGCTCCAGCAGATCGGGGCGATTCCAGATGACGGCCTCCCGTGGACCCGACAAGAACTCTCGAAACGCCTCCCGCAGCTCCCCCAGCGAGCCATATGTGGCGTGATGGTCGAGCTCCACGTTCGTGAGCACCGCGATCTCCACCTGGAGGCTGAGCATCGAGCGATCCGACTCGTCCGCCTCCACAACCAGCCACTCGCCCTCCCCCCACTCCGCATTGCCGAGGCCGCCTCCCGGAGAGCCGCCAATCAGCCAGCCCGGTGACATGCCCGCGCCACGCAGGACATGCACGAGCATCGATGACGTGGTCGTCTTGCCATGCGTGCCCGCCACCGCGATCGTGCGCCTGAGGGCCGTCAGCTCCGCCAGCAGCTCAGCGCGCGGGCGCTCCGGCAGCCCGCGCTCGCGCGCCGCTCGGCGCTCCACGTTCTCCGCCGGCACAGCCGAGGAGTAGATGAGCTCCACCCCCTCACCCCCAGGCACGTTCTCGGCGCGATGGCCCACTTGAGCCTCCAGCACGCCCTCCTCCCGCAACCGCTGCAGGAATGGGCTCGTGCCTGCCCCATCCGAGCCGCTCACCTCCGCGCCCAGCGCGTGTGCCGCCCGCGCATATGCGCTCATGCCGGCGCCCCCCACGCCCACGAAGTGCAGCCGGCGCCCCGCCCATGGCCCGCCTGTCTCACTCACCGGGCACCCGCAGCCTCGAGCAGCTCCTCGGCCACCTCTCGTGCCGCCTGCGGGCGCGCAAGCGTTGCCGACGCCGATGCCATCGCCGCCAGGCGGGCGCTGTCGCCCAGCAGCGCCGCCACTTCGCGCGCCAGGCGCGGGCCGCTCAACTCCGCATCCGCGATCGTGACCGCTGCCCCCGCATCGGCCATCCAGCGGGCGTTTGCGCTCTGATGGTCGCCCGCTGCATGCGGATAGGGCACGAGGATCGCCGGTAGCCCGTGGGCTGCGATCTCGAACACAGACCCGCCCGATCGCGCCACCACCAGATCGGCTGCGGCCAGGGCATCCGCGAAGTCGCCCAGGTCGAGGTACTCGCGCAGGTCATAGCCCCCCTCGCGCGCGCCGGCGGGCA
The DNA here is from genome assembly GCA_030151725.1 of Solirubrobacteraceae bacterium. GTDB lineage: Bacteria > Actinomycetota > Thermoleophilia > Solirubrobacterales > Solirubrobacteraceae > Palsa-744. The sequence goes on along the minus strand of JASLDD010000003.1, from coordinate 7,670 downwards.
TCCGTGCGGCGATCTCCGCATGGTCGCGCCGGCCGCTTATGTGCAGCACGTGGAAGGGCGCATCCACAAAGGCCTCCACCGCCGCCACGTTGATGCTCCGCGCCCCCAGCGAGCCGCCGAACACGAGCACGCAGCTGCCCTCCGCTGGAACGTCGATCCTCTGCCGCGCCGCTGCCCGATCGTCCGCCGGCTGCGGAATCGGCCGGCCGGTGATGCGGTAGCGGGCGCCTGTTCGGCCGGGGATCGGGAACGCCAGGCACACACGGCGGGCAAACGGCGCGAGCATCCGGTTCGTGAGGCCGAGATGGCTGTCGGCCTCGGTCAGCACCAGTGGAATGCGAAGGCTGAGCGCCGCAGCGCCCACCGGCCCTGCCACGTAGCCACCGCCGCCCATCACCGCATCGGGTTTCAGGTCGGCGAGCATTTTCCGCGCTCGCGGGAGCGCCGCACCTGCGCGAGCCAGCGCGCGCACTGCGCGCAGTGGATGGGTGCGGCTCAGGCCTTCGATCGTGATCTGTTGGAGGGGAAACCCCGCCGCCGGCACGAGCTCCGCCTCGGCGCGCTCACCGCCTATGAAGGAGACCTCGGCGCCCTCAGCCCGCAGCGCTTCCGCGACTGCCAGCGCCGGCACCACGTGCCCCGCCGTTCCTCCGGCGGCGATCACGATCCTCTTCGACGGGCCGCTCACCATCCGATCGTCTCGATTCTCGCGACCGCACGTCGGTCGAGCGCTTTCGCGGAGACGCTACAGCCCGCACGTGCCCAGTGGCGCCCGAGGCCACATTCAGGAGCAGACCCATCGCGGCCAGCATCACGATCAGGCTGCTCGAGCCGTATGAGACGAACGGCAGCGGTACGCCAGTGAGCGGCGCCAGGCCGAGCACCGCAAAGGCGTTCAGGATCGCCTGCGAGACGATCAACGCTGTCACACCCACGGCGATCAGAGCGCTGTAGAGACTGCGCGCGCCCTTCGCCGCCCGCAGGCCCGCATAGGCGATCAGGCCGTACAGGAACAGCAGCGCAAACACGCCCACCATGCCCAGCTCCTCTGCGATCACCGCCAGGATGAAGTCCGTGGGCGCCTCCGGGAGATAGAAGATCTTCTGCACCGACTGACCCGGGCCCACCCCGAAGAGACCGCCGGAGCCGATCGCGATCTGCCCCTGAACGGCCTGAAAGCCGCTCGAGGAGGCATGCGCCCACGGATCCAAGAACGAGGTCAGCCGCGCCCGCGCGTAGGGTCTTACGAGCGCATACACGAACACCAGTCCCAGCACCACCGCCGCCATCGTCCCCAGCTTGCGCATCGGGATGCCCGCCGCGACGAGCATCGCGCTGAACGTGAACGCGATCACCATCGCCGTGCCCAGATCCGGCTGGGTGAACACGAGCAGGCACGCCCCGCCCACGACCATCAGCAGCGGTTTGGAAAGCTCGCGCAGGTCGTGCACACGCTGCGGGCGCCTGGCAAGGAGCGTGGCCGAGTAGAGCACCAGCGCGATCTTCATCAGCTCGGACGGCTGGAACTGAAACGGCCCCGGCCCGATCCAGCGCCGGGCGCCGTTGATGCTCACACCCACATGGGGGATGTGGACCGCCACCACCAGCACGAACGACGCTGCCAGCAGCGGCGCCGTGATGCTCTGCACTTTGGCCACGCCGTCCTTTGCCAGAACACGCATCACCAGCAGGCCCAGCGCCCCATAGACGAGGAACTTGATCAGGTAGCCGCTTCCATAGCCGCCACCCTGCAGCAGCGTGGTCGCCGAGGAGGCGCTGTAGACCATCACCGCGCCGAACGCCAGCAGGCACATCGTGGCCGTCAGCAGGATGCGGTGCTCGAGCGACTGCGCCCCCAGGACACCGGCACGAGCGCCGCGCAAGGGACGAGACGCCGCGGTCTTGGCCCGGCGTGCTGGCGCTGCTGGCATCCATGCTCACTTCGACACCGCCTCCAGGAAGCCTCCCGGCCCTAGATGGTTGATTCCACGGAGATGTGCCGTGTTCCGCTGGTGCGGATGGTCGAGCCGCCCAAGGACGCAGGCCGAAGGCCTTGCTGGCGGCAAGGTCGAGGCCGAGGACGCAGGCCGGCGAAGGCCAGACGTGCCATCCGGCGGTGCATAGCCGTGGAATCAACCATCTGGCCGGAACTAGACGCCCCTGCTCTGGCGATAGATCGTGAAGCCGATCGCGCCGCAGATCGATGCCACGATCCAGAACCGCAGGATGATCTTGGTCTCCGACCACGCCTTCAGCTCGAAGTGGTGGTGGATGGGCGCCATCAAGAACACGCGTTTGCGCGTGCTCTGAAAGGACACCACCTGAATCACCACCGACAGCGCCTCCACCACGAAGATCCCCCCGAGCAGGATCAGCAGCACCTCCGTCTTGGTCATCACCGCCAGACCCGCAATCGCTCCGCCGAGCCCCAGCGAGCCCGTGTCGCCCATGAAGATCGTGGCCGGGAAGGCGTTGAACCAGAGGAACCCCACACACGCGCCCACAAGGCAGCCGGCGAGCATCGCCAGGTCGAAATCGCCCGCCAGGAACGTGATCCCGATGTAGGCCAGCAGCACGATCGCTGCACACCCCGCCGCCAGGCCGTCGAGGCCGTCGGTTAGGTTCACGGCGCTGGTGGTGCCGGCGACCACCAGGTAGATCAAGAACGGGTAGAAGGGCCCGAGATCGATGTGGTAGTCGACGAAGCGCAGCCACAGCGTCGGCGGCAGGTGCGCCTCTTGGGTGGCGATGAACCACAGCGCCAGCGAGATCGCAATCGTCACACCCAGCTTGGTACGCGCCCGCAGGCCCAGCGAGCGGCGCTTGACGAGCTTTGTGTAGTCGTCTGCGAACCCCAGCAGCGCGCACGCCATCGCCGTCCCGAACACAGCCACCGAGCGCCATTCGTAGTTCGTGAGGATCAGGAACGGGACACCCACGGCCAGGAAGATGATCACCCCGCCCATCGTCGGCGTGCCCGCCTTCTGATGGTGGCCCTCGGGACCGTCCTCGCGGATGTGCTGCCCGAACTCGCGCACCCGCAGGAAGTCGATGAACTTGGGGCTGAGGAAGATGCAGATCAACAGCGCGGCGGTGCCCCCGAAGAGAATCTCCCCCATTCAGCTCCGCCCCAGCCCGCCGCTCGGTGCGAGCGCTACGGGCTGCCCCCCGGATTCACGCGATGTGTCGACGGGAGCGCTCATCCGCTCCACCACCAGCTCCAGGCCAACGCCGCGCGAGCCCTTCACGAGCACCGTGTCGCCTGGGAGGAGCAGCCCGGGCAGCAGCTCAGCCGCCCCCTGCGCGTCGGCGACGACATGCGACTCGCCCGCAAACCCGTCCGCGATCGCGGGGGCCAGCGATCCGACGCCGACCAGCAGCTCGACTCCCATGGCGTGCGCATGCTCGCCGATCTCCCGGTGCAGGGTCGGCGAATCCGCTCCAAGCTCCAGCATGTCTCCCAGCACAGCCACCCGCCGCGCGGGCGCCGTGGCTGCCAGGTCGTCGATCGCCGCGCGCATTGACATGGGGTTGGCGTTGTAGCAGTCGGACACCAGCACCACGCTGCCGGCCAACTCGATGCGCTGGCCGCGCATGCTCGAGAAGCGCACCTCCAGCCGACCTTCCGGTCGCTGCCCGAGCGCAATCGCGGCCGCCACCGCGGCCAGCAGGTTGCGGATGTTGTGAGCCTGGTGGAACGACGGCCACAGCCGTACCACATCCCCGCACGCATCGATCACGACCGCGCCGTCGGCAGTGCGCTCGCGCAGCGAGACATCCCCATCGTCGTCGAACGTGGTCGTGCGCAGATCTGAGCGCAGATGGGCCGCCAGCAGCGGCTCGTGCGCAGGCACCACCACGCTGGCCCCAGGATCCATTCCCGCGATCAGCTCCGCCTTGGCCGCCGCGATCGCCTCCAGCGAGCCGAGCAGTTCCAGATGAGCCGGACCGATGTTCACGATCACACCCACATCCGGCTCAGCGATGGCGGTGAGCGCCGCGATCTGCCCGCTGCCGCGCATCGCCATCTCGAGCACCACCGCCTCGGCGTCGCTCGGCGCCGCCAGCAGAGCCAGGGGCAGACCGATCTCTGTGTTGAGGTTCTCGGGGCTGGCCGCAACGCGCACCTGCAAGCCCAAGAGCGCCGCCAGGATGTCCTTGGTCGATGTCTTGCCCGTCGAGCCCGTGATCGCCACGACCTTCGCGCCCGTGGCTCGCAGCTCTCCCCGCCAGGCGTGTGCGAGTGCCTGCATCGCAGCGAGCGGATCGGGATGCTCCAGGATCGTGTGTTCGTGTGACCCGCCGGCGGTGGACGCCGCGAGGGCCCCAGCCGCCGGTCGTGCGTGCTCGGGGGTCACCAGTACTCCCCACGCGCCATCTCTGAGCGCCTGCAGGGCATGCGCGCCGCCGTCTGTGTGCCTGCCGCGAAGGCCCACGAACAGGTCTCCCGCCTGCACGCCGCGGGAGTCGATGCTCACCCGTGCCGGCCCGGCCGCTGGCGCCCCCTCGGTGGAGACAGCTGGCCGCGCAAGTACGCGCGCCCCGGCTGCAGCCCCAACGCGCTCGGCGCTCCAGCCCCTCATCCTCCCGGCGCTCCCGCCTGCACGCGCAGGGCGCCCAGCGCTTCGCGCGCGACCGTGACGTCGTCGAAGGGCACCTTGCGGCCGTTCTCGAACTCCTGGCCCTGCTCGTGACCCTTGCCGGCAATCACCAGCACGTCGCCGCCGCGTCCGCCGGCGACCGCCGCCTCGATCGCCGCCCGCCTGTCGCTCATCGAATGAACCCGTGGTGGCTGTCCCACACGGCCGTGTCGCACCTCGGCCGCCCCCGCCAGGATCTCGGCGATGATCGCATCAGGGGCCTCCGAGCGAGGGTTATCAGAGGTGACGAGCACCTCATCGGCCAGGCGCGCCGCCACCTCGCCCATCAGCGGGCGCTTGCCCCTGTCGCGATCCCCGCCGGCGCCGAACACGCAGATCACACGACCCTCGCGCCCATCCTCGGAGGCCTCCGTCAGCTCACCGGCGGCGGCCAGCACGTTCTCCAGCGAGTCGGGGGTGTGGGCATAGTCGACGAGCACCGCGAAATCCTGACCCTCCTTGATCGCCTCAAAGCGCCCCGGCACACGCACGCCCGCTTCGAGCGCCCCCAGCATCCCATCCAGTTCGCAGCCGAGCGCGTGAGCCGCCGCGAGCGCACCGAGCGCGTTGGCGACGTTGAAGCGGCCGGGCAGCGGCAGCGTCACCCGGCGCTCACCCTCCGGACAGCGGAGCGTGAACGTGGCGCCGTCGAAGGTGCTGCTCACCTGCGTGGCGCTGTAGTCAGCGGGCTCATCCAGGGCGAACGTCCACACGTGCCCTTCGTCTCCCATGCCGCGCAGCTCGTCGGCCAGACGCCGTCCGTACTCGTCGCCGATGTTGACGATGCTCACCCCGGGGGGCGGGCCCGCGGGCGGCACGAACAGGCGTCGCTTGGCCAGGAAGTAGTCGTCCATCGTGGGGTGGAAGTCGAGATGGTCCTGGGTCAGGTTCGTGAACACCGCCGCTGCGAACGCGATCGCATCGCTGCGCCCCAGCTCCAGCGCGTGCGAGGAGACCTCCATCGCGCACGCGCGATCCCCCCCGTCGAGCATCGCGCGCAGGTCCGCCTGCAGTTCGATCGCCTCGGGCGTCGTGCGCTGGACCTCGCGCTCCTGCCCACCGATCACGGACTTGACGGTTCCCAGCAGCCCACACTGGATACCGCCGGCTTCCAGCAGCGCGCGCACCATGTAGGTGGTGGTCGTCTTGCCGTTGGTGCCCGTGACGGCGACCATCTTCAGATCGCGAGAGGGCCAGCCGTGAAAGCAGGCCGCCAGCGGCGCCATCGCCCCGCGAGCCGAGCCGACGAGCAGTTCTGGCACCCCCAGCCCGAGCTCGCGCTCGACGACCAGCGCCGCCGCCCCCCGCTGGAGCGCCTGGGGAGCGAACTCGTGTCCGTCGCTGCGAAAGCCGGTGACGCAGAAGAACAGATCTCCCGGCCCAACCGCGCGGCTGTCATAGGCCAAGCCCTGGATCTCCACCATGGCCTCCTCAGGCCGAAGCGAAGCAGCGCTCGGGGCGGACAAGGCCGCAGCCAAAGTCTCGAGCCTCATGGTTTGCTTACCGGCGGGAGCATGCGGTTGAGTCTAGTTTCCGGCCCCGCCGGAGCCATGTCTAGACCATCTACCCCGGCGGGATGCCGAGATATGACAGCGCGAAGCTCATGATCTGGCCGAAGGCGGGAGCGGCCACCGTGCCCCCGAAGATCGATCCTGACTGAGGTTCGTCGACCACCACGGCGGTTAGCAGCTTTGGATCGGAGGCGGGGGCGAAGCCGATGAACGAGGCCACATATGCGCTTTTCGAGTATTCGCCGGTCGCGGGGTCGATCTTGCTGGCCGTCCCCGTCTTGCCCGCCAGCTGGTAGCCCGGAATCGAGACCTCGCTGGCGGTGCCTCCAGGCGCGAGCACGCCCTCGAGCATCTGCCGGAGCGACGCCGCGGTGGCGCTCGAGATGATCCGATGACCAACGGGCTCGGCTTGCGGGCGCCCGCCGATCGCACTGATGATGTGGGGCGGGCGCAGGATGCCCCCGTTGGCGATCGCCGAGTAGGCGGTCGCCATCTGCATCGGGGTCACCAGCTCGCCCTGGCCGATCGGCAGGTTGCCCATCGAGGAGCCCGAGTAGTGGGCGAGGGGCAGCGTCACGCCGCGTTCCTCGCCCGCCAGCCCCACGCCCGTGGGCGCACCGAAACCGAAGCGGTGCACCCACTTGTTGAAGCTGCTCGCACCCTCCAGGGCCCCGATCTTGATCGCCCCGACGTTGCTCGAGCGAGCCAGGATCTGCGAGGTGGTGAGGGTTTCTTCGGGGTGTTCTGTGTCGTCGTGGATCGTGCGGTCGGCGACCTGGATCTGGTCGGGGATGTTGAAGGGGGTGTCCGGTGTGACGAGCCCCTGCTGGAGCGCTCCCGAGACGGTCACGGCCTTGAATGTGGAGCCGGGTTCGTAGTCGAAGCCGACCGCGCGATCCTCGAGCGCCCCGGCCGGCGCCGCCGCCGGGTCGTTGGGGTTGACCTGCGGCCAGTTGGCTAGCGCCAGGATCGCTCCCGTGCGCGGGTCCATCACGATCGCGGTGGCGTCTTTGGGCAGGAAGACCTTGGCGACGGCGCCCAGCACATCTTCGGTGCGCTGCTGGATGTTGGCGTCGAGCGTGAGCGTGAGCGAGGAACCGGGAACGACCGGGTGGGTTTCGGTGATCGAGACCGGTTGTCCGATCGCGTCGCTGACCACGCGACGCTCGCCTGAGCGACCCCGCAGGGTGGCGTCGCGCGCATACTCGAGGCCCGCAAGGCCCTTGCCTTCGCTGCCAGGCGCGGTGCTAACGAGACCGAGAACCTGCCCGGCCAGCGTTCCCCGTGGATATACGCGGCGCATAACCGGCGTGCCGGTGATCCCGGCGATCTTCAAGTCCAGGATCGCCTGCGCCCGATTGGCCGGCACGCCGCGCTCCAGGTAGACAAAGCCGGAATGCTCGGAGAGCTTGCTCAGCACAGCGGCTTGGGTCTGTTTGAGCAGCGGCGCCAGGCGCTGTGCGGAGCCCAGAGGATCCTTGATCAGATAAGGGTCAGCGGCCAGATCGCGTGCCGGCTC
>JASLDD010000221.1 GCA_030151725.1 Solirubrobacteraceae bacterium | reverse complement strand
GGGGTCCTTCAGGCCGGCACGCGAGCGCCTAATCGCCTTCGAGATTACCTCGATTGCGGGGTGCTGGCCGATCACGCGCTTGTGCAATTCGTCCTCCATGCGAATCAGCTTCTGCGTCCCGGCCTCCGTCAGCTTGAAGACGGGGATCCCGGTCCACATCGAGACGATGTCCGCGATCTCCTCCTCGCCGATCGACGGCCGCTCGCCTGACTCGCCCGATTCCCAAGCCTGCTCGAGCTCGCGTTTCTTGTTGGTCAGCTTGCGCTCCTTGTCGCGCAGGGCAGCCGCCTTCTCGAACTCCTGAGCCTCGATCGCCGCCTCCTTCTCACGGCGCGTGGTCTCGACTTCGCCCTCGAGCTCGCGGTTCGCCGGCGGAGAGGTCATCGACTTGATCCGCATCCTCGAGGCCGCCTCGTCGATCAGGTCGATCGCCTTGTCGGGCAGGAACCGGTCCGAGATGTAGCGACTTGCCAGTTCGCCCGCCGCGCGCAGTGCCTCGTCGGTGATCTGCACCTTGTGGTGCTGCTCGTAGCGGTCGCGCAGGCCGCGCAGGATCTCCACGGTCTGGTCGATCGTGGGCTCATCCACGGTGATCTTCTGGAAGCGACGCTCCAGAGCGGAGTCGCGCTCGAGGTACTTGCGGTACTCATCCAGGGTCGTCGCGCCGATCGTCTGCAGCTCGCCGCGCGCCAGCGCCGGCTTGAGGATCGAGGCCGCGTCGATCGCGCCCTCGGCCGCGCCCGCGCCGACGAGATTGTGAAGCTCGTCGATGAACAGGATGATGTCGCCGCGCTGTGTGATCTCCTTCATCACCTTCTTCAGGCGCTCCTCAAACTCGCCGCGGTACTTCGAACCGGCCACCAGGGCAGCCAGGTCAAGCGTGTAGATCTGCTTGTTCTTCAGCAGCTCAGGCACCTCAGAGCTCGTGATCCGCTGCGCCAGCCCCTCTACGACAGCGGTCTTGCCCACGCCCGGCTCGCCCACGAGCACGGGGTTGTTCTTCGTGCGCCGGGAGAGGATCTGCATGATCCGCTCGATCTCCGTCTCGCGGCCCACGCACGGGTCGAGCTTGCCCTCGGCCGCCAGCTTCGTGAGGTTGCGTCCGAACTGGTCGAGCAGCTTGGAGGACTTCTTGCCCTCCCCGGGAGCCGAGCCCGCGCCTGCGCCCCCACCACTGGACTGACCCTGGCGGCGTCCGCCGGGTCCCGAGAGCATGCGGATGACCTCGTTGCGGATCTTCTCCGAGTCTGCGTCGAAGTCGAGCAGGATGCGAGCGGCCACGCCCTCGTTCTCACGTACGAGGCCGAGCAGGATGTGCTCGGTGCCGATGTAGTTGTGGCCGAGGCTCAGCGCCTCGCGCAGCGCCAGCTCGAGCACCTTCTTGGCGCGCGGCGTGAAGGGAATCTGCCCCGAGGTGACCTCCTCACCGGAGCCCACGATCCGCACAACCTGCGCACGTACTCGCTCGACGGTGATGTCAAGGCTCTCCAGCACACGAGCAGCCAGACCCTCCTCCTCGCGGAGCAGGCCGAGCAGGATGTGCTCGGTGCCGATGTAGTTGTGCTTGAGCGTTCGCGCCTCCTCCTGCGCGAGTACGACCACCTGCCGGGCCCGTTCGGTGAATCGCTCGAACATTGTTTGATTCCTTCCTACCTAGGACGGTGCCTCAAAAGCTTTGTGGTCCGGATGACGCCTCGGGAGTCAGTCTACCAATCGACCCCCCTGCTCTATCGGGGTCATCGGCAGGCCCAGGCCCTGGCTTGATCGCGGGGCGCACGCCGGGACGGAGGATCCAAGCTCCCGTGAGCCCGGCTGCTTTCTCTACGCCTCAGGCACCCCGCCGGATCAGTCGCGCATGGCCGGGAACAGCACCACCTCGCGGATCGACTCGGCTCCCGTGAGCAGCATCACCAGGCGGTCGAGGCCAAGGCCCACACCCCCGGCAGGCGGCATGCCCTGCTCGAGCGCCTGCACGAACAGCTCGTCATAGGGCTGGGCCTCCTCCTCGCCCTGCGCCGCCAGTCGTGTCTGCGCCTCAAAGCGCTCGCGCTGGACGTCCGGATCTGTCAGCTCGCTGAACGCGTTGGCGATCTCCATGCCGCCGGCGAACGCCTCCCAGCGCTCGACCAATCCGGGCTCGGAGCGGTGCTCGCGGGCGAACGGGGAGAGCTCCACGGGGTAGTCCACGACGAACGTGGGCTGGCGCAGCTCGGGCTCGACGAACTTTGAGAGCAGGTCGTCGGCCATCTGCTCCCAGCCGACGCCCTCGGTACGGATCTCGAGGCCCCGCTCCGCGATTGCCCCCGCCAGGGCTTCTGCGCTGCGCAGGGCGCCCACGTCGATGCCCGTGGCCTCGAGGATCGCCGCCACGAACGCCACGCGTCGCCACGGGCTCTCGAAGTCCAGCTCGCCCGAGTAGTCGATCGAGCGAGCTGCCTGGCGGACAAGCTCTTCAAGGCGGTCCGCCTCATCGTTGTAGTCAGCGTACGCCTCGTAGAACTCGACCATCGTGAACTCGGGGTTGTGCTTGGAGGAGACCCCCTCGTTGCGGAAGTCCTTACCCAGCTCGTACACGCGCTCCAGCCCTCCCACGATCAACCGCTTGAGGTAGAGCTCGGTGGCGATTCGCAGGTAGAGGGTGCGGTCGAGCTCGTTGTGGTGGGTCGTGAAGGGCCGTGCCAGGGCGCCTCCGTAGAGCGGCTGCAGTACCGGCGTCTCGACCTCAAGGAAGCCCTGGCCATCGAGGTAGGCGCGCACGGCGGAGATGACCTTGGCGCGGTCTACGAACAGCTTGCGTGCTTGCTCGCTGGCCATCAGATCGAGCTCGCGGCGGCGATAGCGGATCTGGATGTCGCTCAGGCCCGCGTGTCTGTCGGGCGGGGGACGCAGCGCCTTGGCGAGCACCGCGAATGTTTCTACCCTCAGCGAGATCTCGCCCCTGCGACTGCGCAGCGCCGAGCCGTCCACGCCGATCAGGTCGCCCACGTCGAGTGAGACGAGGCGCGCGAAGTCCTCCTCGCCGAGGACATCCACGCGAGCATGCAGCTGGAGCTTGCCGGTGCGGTCCACCAGGTCGAGGAAGGCCATCCGTCCGGCCTCGCGCCGCGCCGCGATCCGGCCGGCGACACGGTGGCGCTCGTCGGTTTCCTGCCCGCTCTCCAGATGCGCGTATGCCGACAGCACGCGCTCGATCGGCTCTGCCTCCTTGAACGAGTAGGGGAACGCCCCCGGGTCGCTGGCCCGCAGGCGCTCGGCCTTGGCGCGGCGCTCGGCGATCAGCTCCTGCAGGCCGTGCCGAGCCGACTCGCCGGAGGCGGCAGGCTCCTCAGTTGCGCCCATCTCCGGCTGAGCCTACTCGAGGCCGACGTCGATCTTGGTGATCTTGAGCTTGCGAGCGGGGCCACGGGGGACCTTGACGGCAACCGTCTCGTTGCGCTTGTGGCCGAGCAGCGCGCGTCCCACGGGGGACTCGTTGGAGAGCTTGTATTCGTCCGGCTTGGCCTCAGCCGAGCCGACGATCGTGTATTTGACCGACTTGCCCGTCTTTTCATCCTTGACGTGCACCACCGAGCCCACCTGAACCACGTCCGTGGAGAGGTCCTTGGCCTGGATGACCGTCGCCATGCGGAGCTTCTCCGCCAGCTGGGCGATGCGGCTCTCGACCATCGCCTGCTCGTTCTTGGCGTCGTCGTACTCGGAGTTCTCGGCTATGTCCCCGAACTCTCTTGCCTCCTTGATGCGCTGGGCAACCTCCCGGCGCTTCTCGGTGGAGAGCAGCTCAAGCTCATCCTTGAGCTTCTTCAGACCTTCGGGGGTGAGGATTACGTCCTTCGGCATGTGACCCTCGATTGCGGGTTGGTGGTCCGGTCGTACGACACACAAAACCCCGCTATGAGCGGGGACGTCGCCGACCGGAGGGCTGCGGCGAGCGCAGCAGTATAGCGGGGCGTCTCCCGCCGCTTGCAAGCCCTCAGGCAGCGCGGCCCGCAAGCTCGCGCTCGAGGCCGAGCAGACGGCGCGCCTGTCCCAGAGTCTCAGCCCTTTGGAGAGCCTCCTGTAGAAGCTTGATGGCGCTCGGCTCGAGCCCCAGGCGAGTCACATACCAGGGGTAGAACTTGCGCAGGTAACGTGTGGCGCGGACCTCACCCAGATGCTCGACGGCGCAGTCGATCGTCCAGTCGAGCTCCGCCAGCACCTCCTCATGCGTTGGCGGTAGCTCACGACCGTGCAGCAGCTCGGAGAACAGCCACGGGTTCCCCAGGGCCCCGCGGGCCAGCATCACGGCGGCGGCACCGGTGCTGGCGAACGCCTCGCGCACGCTGTCGGCGTCGCTCAAGCCGCCCGTCAGGATCACCGGCGCGGGCAGCGACTCGACCAGCCGGGCGGCGAGCTCGTAGTCGGGGGTGCCCTTGTGGTGGACGGCAGCCGAGCGCGGGTGAAACCCGATCGCCGCCACGCCCGCCTCGTTGACCAGCCGATGGGCGAGCTCGAACCCGCTCTCGTCGCCCACGCGCAGACCCGAGCGCAGCTTGACAGTGACGGGCACTCCGTCGGTCCCACCCGCTCCCTCCACGGTCGCGCGTGCAACCGCGACCGCCCGCTCGGGGTCGCCGAGCAGTGCGGCCCCAGCGCCCGTCTTCTGCACCTTCGGAACCGGGCAGCCCATGTTGATGTCGATTACGTCTGCCCCCACCCCCCGCACATGGGCGGCCGCCGAGCGCATCCTGTCCGGGTCTTCGCCAAACAGCTGGATCGACACCGGTCCCCCTTCGGCGGGCGCGCCCGGCTCGCGCTCGCGTGGGTCGATCCTCAGCATCTCGTTGCACGTCTTCTCGTTGCCGTAGTGGATCGCATGCGAGGAGACCATCTCCGAGACTGCCATTCCCGCGCCGTATCGCTTCGCCTGGAGGCGCACGAACCAGTTGCCGATGCCGGCGAGCGGCGCGAGCATCACGCGGTTGGGCACCTGTAGCGAGCCGAGCATCCAGGGGTCTGTGAGAGCGGGCGTCATGGGCTCATTGGTTGCGTTCGTGCAGGAGACGCAGCCCGGTGAGGGTGAGGAGATCGTCAACCTCCTCGATCTCCTCCGTGTAGGGCACAACCAACCGCGCAAGGCCACCAGTGGCGATCACCGCGGTGCGTTCGCCCAGCTCGTCATACAGCCGCCGCAGGATCGCATCGATGGCGCCGGCATAGCCGTAGACCACACCCGAACGAATGGCATCGATGGTGTTCTTGCCGATCACGCTGCGAGGCGGCGCAAGATCGACCTTGGGCAGTCGCGCACCGCGCTCTGAGAGCGCTTCGAGGGAGATCTCGATGCCAGTCATGAGCGAGCCGCCGACGTACTCGCCGTCGCGAGAGACCACATCGAAGGTGGTCGCTGTGCCGAAGTCCACACACACCACAGGACCGCCAAACCGCTCACGGATGGCCACGGCATTGACGAGCCTGTCGGCGCCGATCTCACGGGGGTTGTCGTAGCGGATCGCCATCCCCGTCTTGGTTCCCGGCCCCACGGCGTGCATCTCGTGGCCGAGATAGCGACTCGCCATTGCTGTCCACTCGGGCTCCAACTGCGGGACGGTCGAGGAGACGATCGAGGCCTCGATATCGGCGAAGCCATAGCCGCGAAGCTCCAGCAGATTGCGCAGTGCCGCACCGAGCTCATCGGCGGTGGACTGGCGCACGGTCGCAAAGCGCCAGTGCTCGAGCAACTCCGCGTCGCGGTAGGCCCCGAAATGAGTCTGTGTGTTCCCTACATCCACCGCTAGCAGCACGCGACCATTATGCTCGGCAGCGCGATGGCCACGAGTTCCGCCAAGCTGTACGTCCTCCCCGGCTCGCATCCGTGCGCCGCCGTGGAAGTGGCGTTGAGGCTCAAGGGCATCGACTTCAAGCGCGTGGATCTGCTGCCCATGGTTCAACTCGTGGCTGGCCCGATCCTCTATGGAGGCATGACCGTGCCGGGCATGCGCCTGAACGGCGAGCGCCTCGTGGGGTCGCGGGCGATCATGCGCCGCCTCGATGCGGTAAAGCCCGATCCGCCGTTGCTTCCCCCGCCTGGAGATCCCGCATATGCCCGCGTGCTCGAGGCAGAGCGCTGGGGCGATGAGGTCCTGCAGGCCGTCCCCCGGAGGCTCATCGACGCTGCCTTCTTGAGGCACCCGGCAGCCATGGAGGGCTACGCGGATGACGCCAAGCTGCCCCTCCCGCGTGCGCTGCTGCGCCCAGCGCTGCCCCTGACGGCAAAGGTGATGGCGATCAAGAACAAGGCCCGCGACGAGAACGCGCGGGCAGACCTTGCGGCGCTCGGGCGCCAGCTGGATCGGATCGACGGCTGGATCGCCGAAGGCCTGCTCGGCGGCGAGCAGCCCAATGCTGCCGACCTGCAGATCGGCAGCTCGATCCGCCTGATGATGAGCATTGGCGACATTCGACCCCTGATCGAGCGACGCCCCGCCGCGGGACTCACTAGCTGGTTTGGACCGCAGGCGGGCGAGGTCCCTCCTGGAGTGCTTCCGCCACAGTGGCTGGCCGACGTTTCGACCACTGCAGCCTAATAGAGGCCTCAGGCGCGCAGCACAACGCTCCGGGTGACGCTCACCGCCGTGCCGTGTGGCGGCGCGAGCACGATCCTCACGCTCAGCGCCAGACGGTGGCGCTGACTGAGCGCGCGCTTGACGCTGGCGTTGAGCGAGATCGCAAAGGGCACAATCCCTGCAGGCACAGATGTGCGGAGGAGATGCCCCACGATCACCTGTCTGGGGCCCCCGCGCCGCGTGAGCGCAGAGCCCTTCGCCAACACGCTGACCTGGAGGCGGCTGCCGGCACCGAAAGAGCTCACCCCAATCGAGCCGCGAAGGGCCGATCTGTGAAGTCGCGCGATGATCTTCACCAACCCATCAATCAAGCTCCCGCCAGCGGCCGACGGTTCGCCCAGCTTCGGCTGCGAGAGCGGCGGAGCCAAAGCGACGACGACCGACGGGGTGGCTGTCATCGTCGTCGATGTCCTCGGCGATGGTGGCTGCAGGGAAGTGGTGAATTCACCGTCCGCCCCCGGTGATGAGCCCGAGTTGTTTTCCGCCACGATCTGAAAGTGGTAGGTGGTGCCGGGCGCGAGACCTTCGATGAGGGTCGCAACGGAGTGGCTCGCATGGTCTTCGCCCGCCGAGAAGAGGCCCGTGGTCTGCCCATAACCCGTAGTCGTACCCCACCTGAAGAAGTATTTCGTGGCTTCGCCATCGGGATTGACTGTGCCCGGGAGGGTCGCCTTGGTTTCGCCCACCGACGTGGCTTGGCCGGTACTCGCCGTAGGCGGTCCTGGCGGGGCGGAAGTGGTGAAAGTTCGGTCGACCCCTTCAGCAGGGCCCTTTTCATTTTCAGCCACGAGCCTGTAGTGATAGGAGGTGCTGGGCGCAAGCCCGCTTAGCGAGAAGGACACCGGGACAGCAGCGATGCCTTCGCCCGCAAACTGTGCTGCGGTTTCCTGGCCATAGGACGCCGTGGTTCCCCACTTGAACAGATATTTGGTGGACTTCCCGTTGGGATTGACGGTCCCTCTGATCGTCGCTTCATGTTCGCCAACAGATGTCGCGGCGTCTGTGGTCGTAGTCGGTTCTCCGTTCGTGACCGTGATGGTTCCCTGCATTTCGGTGGGGTGCACGGTGCAGATGAACGCGTACGTCCCAGGCACGGTGAACGTACATTCCCCATGCCAGTTCGTGGCACCCGTCGCTTCGCCCGCCGCCGCCGGGATCCCACTGCAACTCGGCGTCGCACCAGCCGTACCACCCGTGAACTTCAACCCATGAGGCACTGAGATGTATGGGTTGGCAAATTTCACCGCCTGGCCTGCAAGCACCGTCTGCTGTGCGTTGGCCCAGTGATGAAAATAGATGCCTTCGTCGACCGCTTCGATGGGGAGTGGTTCCGAGTTGGCCAGCGAGGGCAGCATCGCAAATAGGAGCACGAAGGTGGCCGCAAGCCACCGGTGACGCCTGCGCAATCTCATGGCTGCCCCCTTCAAACGCCCTGTCATAGACGCTCGATCACGGATCGGGTGAGCGTCGTCGCCTGGCCGTGTGGCGGCGTCAGCACGATCCTCACGCTCAGCGCGAGCCGGTGGCGGTGGGCAAGCGCTCTGCGCGCCCTCACGCTGAGCTTCACGACAAAGCTCGTCCTGCCCGCGGCCACCGACGTGCGCACAAGCCGGCCCACCCTCACGGGTGTCGAATGCTTCGCCAGCGACGCGCCCTGCGTGAACACGTCCACCTCGAGGCGGTCGCCGCTGCCCGCTTCTGAGATTCGCAGCGAGCCCTTGACTGAGCTACCACGCTGATTGGAGCGGATCAGAGGTCTGCCCTGGAGGGGCGAGGAGGAAAGGACTTCGGGCGTCATCGAGGGCGCAATCGGCGCCGTCGTCGTCGTGGTAGTGGTTGTGGGCGCTGTGGTCGTGGTTGTGGTGGTTCCATCCGCTTCGACCGTGACCGTGCCTTGCATTTCGGTGGGGTGCACGGTGCAGATGAACGTGTACGTCCCAGGCACGGTGAACGTACATTCCCCATGCCAGTTCGTGGCACCCGTCGCTTCGCCCGCCGCCGCCGGGATCCCACTGCAACTCGGCGTCGCACCAGCCGTACCACCCGTGAACTTCAACCCATGAGGCACTTCGCTATAGGGATTCGTGAACTTGACGACCTCCCCAGCAAGGACCGTCGCCGTCGCAGGCTGCCATGAGTGCAGGCCGTAGAGACCTGGTTCGTCGTATGCCGAGATGCTGCTTATGGCTTCCGAGCTGGCCAGCGCCGGCATCGTGGCGACCCCCACCCCGAGCAGGCAAACCAGAAACAAGTTGCGCCCCCACCGTTTCACGATCGCCAGCCCACCTTTCTCGAATTGACCGCCTCCCGCAGACGCATACGCGAGCACGAGCGTCCGCCGTCAACCACACAAGACGCTGCCCCGCGCAGATCCTTCCCGCACTTCTCAAATGCAACCGCCGCGGCGTGACATGCAGATCTCAGCCGGGCAAACCGATCTGCTCCCACGTCCAATCAGCGGGTAGATCGCGCAGCGTCGCTACAGTCGCAGGAGCAATCGCGCCACCTGACGTCGATCTTGAGGGCGGAGCGAGCCCAAAGCCCATGCGCACACTCGATCCGCAGTCCCTGAGCAAGCACGTGGACAGGCTCTATCGCGCTGCGTGGGCGCTGTGCGGTTCACGCGAGGACGCGGAGGACCTGGTCCAGGAGACATTTGCGAGGGTGCTCTCGCGGCCGCGCGTAATCCACGGCGAGGACGAGGTCTATTACCTGATGCGCGTGCTGCGCAACACCTTCCTGACGGGCCTGCGCACGGCCTCCCGACGGCCGGTGACGGTCGCTGCACTCGAGGATGTGCTGACCGCAGATCCCAAGCCGATGGGCCGCCCGGAGCAGGCGCTCGAGGTCCAGGAGGTCTATGCGACGATCGCCCAGTTGCCCGAGGACTTCCGCCTCGCGCTGGTTGCGGTGGATGTGCTCGGCCTCTCATACCGTGAAGCGGCCCGCGCGCTGCGCGTACGAGAGTCGACCCTGACGACACGCCTGTTTCGCGCCCGCAAGCAGGTGGCAGCGCGTTTGACGCCTGAGCCCGATGCAGAGCCTTCGCCAATCAAGAAACTGGAGCGGGAAGAGAAGAACCCCAGTGGAGTCATATGGAGTAGAGGCACCTGACGACATGAGTCCCAACCCCCCCGAGAACGAGTCTGAGCTGATCGATCTGATCCGTGCGATCGATGTGCGCGCCCCCGATGAGCTGCACCGCCGCACCTCTGCGCTGATCGAGCAGCGCTCCCGAGCGCGCCTGCGCGCAGGAACCGCACAACGCTCGCGGATCAGTTTGCGCTTCGGCGGCACACTGGGCGCAGTGGCAGCCGTGGCGATCGTCCTCGTCCTGACCCTCTCCAGCGGTGGCTCCTCGTCGCTGAGCGTCAAGACGGCCGCCGCACTAACGCTGCGTGCAGCGACGCTGGCCGCCCCCAGCGAGGATCCCCGCGAACGCGCCCAGCTCACGGTCGCCGTGGACGGCGTCGCGTTCCCCTACTGGGAAGAGCGCTTCGGCTGGCGATCCAGCGGCTCGCGCACCGATCGCATCGCCGGGCGTCTCGTGCGCACGGTCTTCTACACCGACAGGCACGCTCAGCAGGTCGGCTATGCGATCGTCGCCGGTAGCTCGCCCACGCTGAGCGGTGGATCGGTGCACTGGCGCCGGGGAACTCCCTACCGCCTGCTCCGTGAGGGCGGAAGCCATGTCGTGGCATGGCTACGCGATGGGCATCTGTGTGTTGTGGGGGGACGCGGGGTCAGCGACGCCACGCTGCTGAGACTGGCGAGCTGGGACGACCACAGCACCGCCGCCTGAGCGAAGGCCGGGAAGATCTTGGGCTGGGCGGCGTCTATTGGCTGAAGGCGGGAGTTGAGAGCTCAAGGCCCGCCGGTCCCAGTCCACGACATTTGGAGGAACCCCATGAAGCGAAGCTACGTCATCTTGGCCACTGTCCTGGCCGGCGCGATGTGCGCAGTCACCGTCGCGAGCGCTCAGCAGGGGGTTTCCGATGCACATGCGAGTCGTGCCGCTGTGATCTCGCTTCGACACACAAGCCTTGGCAAGCTCCTCGTCAACTCATCCGGTCGCACCCTTTATGAGTTCACGCGGGATCACACGAACAAGAACAGCTGCGCATCGATCAGCGGCTGCTCTGAAATATGGCCAGCACTGCAGAGCAGCGGCAAGCCGGTCGGCGGCTCTGGCGTGAGCGCCTCCAAGCTCTCGACCATCAAGCTGTCAAACGGGACCAAACAGGTTACCTACGAGGGCCACCCGCTCTACCTCTACAGCGCCGACAGCGGTCCCGGTGAAACGTCCTACGTGGGCGCGAAGGAGTTCGGCGGCACCTGGGAGGCGATCAACTCCGCCGGTCATGCGGTGAAGTAGCGGGGCCGCTACTCAGGCGTTGGGCAGCTCCAGAGGAGGACCTGCCCAACGTACGCCCTCCGTCAGGGGCAGAACTGCCAGCGCGTCTGAGAGGCGCGCTCCATTGGGTGCGGCAAGATCGAAGTCCAGCTCGAGCGCCGGGATCAAGACGAAGCGCCGGCTCAGCAGCTGGGCGTGGGGCAGCGTTATGCGCTCGTGGCCGAGCTCCAGCTCTCCGAGCAGCAGGATGTCGATGTCGATCGTGCGCGGAGCGTGCCGGACGGTGCCCTGGGCACGACCCAGCTCCACCTCCACGCTCTTGGTCACGTCGAGCAGCTCCAGGGCGGCCAGCCGAGTGCTGATGCGCAGGCAGGCATTGAGGAAGCTCGGCTGGTCGAGGATCTCGCCCACGGGATCCGTGTCATAGACCGACGAGGAGGCCAACACCGTCACGCCGGCCTGGGCCAGCGCATCAACCGCCGCCTGCAGGTTGGCGCGGCGCTCGCCTACGTTCGAGCCGAGCCCGAGCAGACCCTCGTTACCTACGCCTTCACTCATCGCACGAGCGCTCAGGCGCGTGTGGTCTGCAGGCCCGCCGCAGCCGCCTTTTCGCCCATGATCTGCGCGAACGGGACGAGACCCGAGAGCGGGCGCACCATCACGGTGAAATCGGCGATCAGGCCGTGCTCGTCCACGCGCAGGAGGTCGATGCCCTCAAGCTCCTTGCCGGCGACATCCGCGCGGAAGATAAGAGCGTGGGCGCCGTCTGTCTCGAGCTCGTCCGTGTAGCGGAAGTTCTCGAAGGTCTGCGCCACGATCGTCAACAGGCGCGTGACCGTGTCCCGGCCCACGAATGGATGGAAGGTGACGGGGCTGTGGAAGACGATGTCGGGGGCAAACAGCGCAGCCGCCCCGTCGATGTCCTGGCGCTCGACCGCTGCCCTGAAATCCGTTGCTGCGCTCACTCCGCTTCCCTCCATACCTCGACAGAGACCTCATCGACGCTCAGTGCGATCGGTGGCTCGGGCTTGGCGGCCTTCACCCACACACCCTCAAGCTCATAGTCGGCCAGCAGACGGTCGGCGATCGTGCTGCACAGCCGCTCGAGAGTTTTATGCGATCGCTGCTGTGCGATCAGAGCCACAAGCTGGCATACCTCGGCGTAGTCGACGGTGTCCTCGATCGAGTCCGTGACCGTGGCATCGGTCTCGCCGATGTCCAGGCGCAGGTCAAGCACGAGGCGCTGTCCGACCTCCTGCTCGGCCTCAGTGAGCCCGTGATGGGTGTAGAGCGAGAGTCCGCTGATCTCGACGGTGACCGACTCGGAGGCTCCCTCGCGATCGTCGTCTAGGTCGCGCCCGTCGTCATCGTCCTCTAGCTCGTCTGGGTCGTCGTTCCCCTCGCCGTCCATCGCTCGCCCAAGGTAGCAGCCGCCACCGCAAGCGCATCGCGGACCGGCCCGACGTCGTGGACTCGAAACACGCTCGCCCCGCGCTCGAGTGCGAGCACGTTGGTGGCGATGGTCCCCGGCAGCCTATGCTCGGCGTCCACCGACTCCGCCTCTCCTCTGTCGGCTGCGACGATCCGCCCGAGAAAGCTCTTGCGCGAGGTACCGATCACCAGCGGGCGTCCCAGCGCACTCAGCTCGTCCAGGCGCCGCAGCAGCGTGAGGTTGTGCTCAGCTGTCTTGCCAAAGCCGATGCCAGGATCGAGCATGACCCTCTGCTCCTCGATTCCTGCGTCAACGGCAAAGCCGAGGCGCTGTTCGAGAAACGCACGGACATCGTCCACCACATCCTCATAGCGAGGCTCGTGCTGCATGGTGCGGGGCTCGCCAAGCATGTGCATCAGGCAGCAATCCACCTCGCTCTCAGCAATCAGCGAGGCCATCTCAGGATCGCCGCGCAGCGCGGTCACGTCATTGACCAGCCCTGCTCCAGCCGCGATCGCAGCGCGTGCCACCGATGCCTTGGACGTGTCGATCGAGACCTTTGGCCGCCCCCCCAGCCACACCTGTGCGGCGATCCCCTCCAACACGGGCAGCACGCGACGCAGCTCCTCCTCGCCCGACACCGGCTGCGCGCCGGGTCGAGTCGACTCACCGCCTATATCAAGGATGTCCGCCCCCTTGCCAACCAGCTCGCGAGCATGCGCAATTGCAGCCTGGGCATCCAAGAATTCGCCCCCGTCGGAGAACGAATCCGGCGTGACGTTCAAGATCCCCATCAACCGGTAGGGCGCAGCGCTCACGACAGCAAACCTACTGAGCAGTCGCCCACCATGGCGGACACCGAAAACCTCCCTGACGAGCGGATCGGTGTGGCTGACAAGGACGCAGGGAGCGAAGTGTGCTCAGCACACGAGCGAGCGAGGACGCCGTCAGACGCGGCTAGCCGCCGTCAGGCCGGCTCGGGGCGCTCTTGGTCGGTAGCCCTGATCTCGGCCGCGCCGCCGGCGAGCCCGGGACGCGGCAGGGTGCGAGGCGCTTCGCGCTCGCTGCGATCGACGGCTGTGGGGGGAGCGGGGAGCTCGGGCTTGGACTCCTCTTCGATGCCGAACACCTCCTCCTCGCTCTTTCCGGCCAGCAGGGCGAGGAACTCTTCCTTCTCGATGGTCTCCCGTTTGACGAGGATCTCGGAGATGTTGGAGAGGTCGTGCTGGTGTTCGGTGAGGATGCTCGTGGCGCGTTTGTGCGCAGCCTCGATGATGCGGCGAACCTCATCGTCGATCTCACGGGCGATCTCGTCGGAGTAGTCGGGCTCGGTCGAGAACTCGCGCCCGAGGAACGGCTGGCCGTGATCGTGGCCAAATACGCGCGGGCCGAGCTTTTGGCTCATGCCGAAGCGCATCACCATCTGCTTGGCAGTGGCGGTCACCTTCTCGATGTCGTTGGAGGCGCCGGTGGTGATCTCGCCGAAGACGATCTCCTCGGCGGCGCGGCCTCCCAGCGTCATCGCCATGGTGTCCTCGAGCTCCGCCCGCGTCGTCAGGAAACGGTCCTCCTGCGGCATCGAGATCGTGTAGCCGAGCGCCTGCCCGCGCGAGATGACCGAGATCTTGTGAACCGGGTCTGAGTGCTCCAGGAAGTGGCCCACGAGCGCGTGCCCCATCTCGTGGTAGGCGGTGATCAGGCGCTCTTTCTCGCTCATCACGCGGGTCTTCTTCTCGGGACCGGCGATCACGCGCATGATCCCCTCCTCGAGCTCTTCCTGACCGATCTCGCGCTTGCCCGTGCGGGCGGACAGCAGCGCGGCCTCGTTGATCAGGTTGGAGAGATCCGCGCCGGTGAAGCCGGGGGTCTGGCCGGCGAGGGCGTCAATGTCGATGACCTTGGCCAGCGGCTTGCCGCGGGTGTGCACCTCGAGGATCTTGGCCCGTCCCTTGCGGTCGGGGCGGTCGACGGCGATCTGGCGGTCGAAGCGGCCGGGGCGCAGCAGCGCGGGGTCGAGAATGTCGGGGCGGTTGGTGGCGGCGATCATGATGATGTTGTCCTTGGCCTCGAAGCCGTCCATCTCGACCAGCAGCTGGTTGAGCGTCTGCTCGCGCTCGTCGTGACCTCCGCCGAGACCTGCCCCACGGTGACGCCCAACGGCGTCGATCTCGTCCATGAAGATGATGCAGGGGCTGTTCTGCTTGGCCTGCTCGAAGAGATCGCGCACGCGCGAGGCGCCCACGCCGACGAACATCTCCACGAAGTCCGAGCCTGAGATCGAGAAGAACGGCACTCCCGCCTCGCCGGCCACTGCGCGGGCCAGCAGCGTCTTGCCGGTGCCCGGCGGCCCGTAGAGCAGGACGCCTGTTGGTATTCGGGCCCCAAGCGCCTGAAACTTCTTGGGGTTCTCCAGGAATTCCTTGATCTCGTGGAGCTCCTCCACCGCCTCGTCGACCCCAGCGACGTCGCGGAAGGTGATCTTGGGCGAGTCGGCAGACATGCGCTTGGCGCGCGACTTGCCGAACGACATGACTTTTGAGCCGCCCCCCTGGACCTGGTTCATGAGGAAGATCCAGAAGCCGAAGAAGAGGACGAACGGAATGATGTACGTCAGCAGGCTGAGTAGCGCGCTGCTCTTTTCCGATTCGATGTTGAACGGAACGCTCGCTTTTTCAAGCTGCGTGACCAACGGCTGGGTGGCCTGTTCGAGGAAACCGATTTCGTAGGTTTCTTTGTCTTTGAGCTTGACTTCGAGCGCCTTGCCCTTGTTCTTGAACTCGACGGACTTGACTTCGCCGTTGGGGATCTCTTTCGCCACCAGCGTCTGGTAGCTGTGCGAGCGATGGTTGCTCGGCCCAGGATTCACCAATTTGACCGCGAGGAATGCCAACACCACGACGATGAGGATCGGGAATGCGGCGCTCTTGAAGAAACGGCTCATAGCTGGATCCTAGGGGTCCTGGCACCGTGTGAAGTCATGGTCACCGGTCCCCTAGCGTACCATGGAAGCACTGGTGCTCCAGCAGTTGCGGGCAGTCTCGCGCGGATGACCCGGACCTCGATCTAACGCGCCAGCACTGCCACAAACGGCAGGTTGCGATAGCGCTCGGCGTAGTCCAGGCCGTAGCCGACCACGAAGCGATCGGGTATCTCAAAGCCCACGTAGCGGGTCGGAAGATCGACCTTGCGACGCTCCGGCTTGGTGAGAAGCGCACACACCTCGAGCGTGCGCGGGTTGCGCGAGCCGAGGTTGCGCATCAGGTACTGAAGCGTCAAGCCCGAGTCGACGATGTCCTCGACGATCAGCACATCGCGCCCTTCGATCGAGGCGTCGAGGTCCTTGAGGATCCTTACTACCCCCGAGGAGTCGGTGGCCGACCCGTAGGAGGCGACCGCCATAAAGTCGACCTCGACGGGGATGTCGATGAAGCGCATTAGGTCGCTCAGAAAGAAAACGGCGCCCTTGAGGACGCCGATCAGCAGCAATGGCCTACCCGCGTAGTCACGGGAGATCTGCTCGCCCAGCTCGACCACACGCCGCTGCAGATCATCTGCGCTGACAAGGACCTCGCCCAGACCTGGCTCGCTGGAGAGGCGCGCGGGAGTGGCCACGTCAGGCAGTCTAGTCCTCGCGCGGCGGCGACTCTGAGGGGCCGCTCAGGCTCGCGGTGGAAGCCGCACCATCTCGAGCATGCCGTCCGCTATGACCGCCCCCGCCTGGCCCCCCACATGCAGCTCCGCGCGACCGCCCCGGCGCCCCAGCGCCAGGATCTCCTCTACACGGCCGCCCGCCTGGGGCACGTAGGTGCCGGCTGCGCTCTCGGCCAGGCGCACGACCACCAGACGAGCCAACGCGGCAGGCATCTCGCGCAGGCGCGAGATCGCGATGCGCCTCGAGCCCTCGAGCTCGCGGGCAACGAGCTCGTCGAGCAGCTCTGTCTCCTCGCGCAGCAAGAAGGCCGTCCTCAGCACGTTCGCCTCGGCTGCGGGATGCACTGCACGCAGCTCCGCCAGCAGTCCATGACGCACCCGTGTGCGCGCGTAGCGGTCATCTTGATTGCTCTCGTCTTCCTGCCACTCCAGCCCCCTGTCGCGGCAGTAGGCCGCGGTCTGCTCGCGCGTGAGCTCCAGCAGCGGACGTATCAGCCGACCGTCGCTGGCCACCATTCCCAGCAACGCCCGCCGCCCCGGCGAGGCGGCGAGGCGGTAGAGGATCGTCTCCACTTGATCGCTCGCCGTATGCCCGGTCGCGATCATCGCGTCGCGCTGCTCGGCCACGCGAGCGGCACCCGAGTAGCGCAGCTCGCGAGCCCAAGCCTGCACGTTCCCCCGTGCATCCACATCGGCATCGGGCTCGACCCGTACGACCTCCAGCTCCACGCCGAGCTTCGCGCATAGGGCCACGCATTGAGCCTCGTCCGCCCCAGCCTGCTCACGCAGGCCGTAGTTGACGTGCAGCGCGCTGACGGCCCCCGAGCCGAGCAACGCGACAGCGACGTCGAGCAGGCAAGTCGAGTCGCGTCCCCCCGAGATCATGGCCACGACAGGGCGATCCCGGGCGAACAGCCCTCCGGCTGCGACCAGCGCGCGGATCTCCTCGCAGACCACCGCTCTAACGCACCGCTGGCGCTGCGGTGAACAGCTCTGTCGGCTCCGAGAAGCCCTTGAGGCGCACCTCGCCGATGCGGTTGAACTGGATTCCGTCGACACCGGCCGCCATCTCCACGACGGGCCGCGTCACCAGCACCTCCCCGCCCCCCGAGCGCGCCACAACACGGGCTGCCTGGTTGACCTCGCGCCCGAAGTAGTCGCCGTCGCGATAGAGCACCTCGCCGTAGTGAATGCCGATTCGCGGCGGCGGCTCCCCTGGCGCGATCCCCGCCTGCAGCTCGATCGCCCAGCGGGTGAGGGCGGCGGGATCCGCTCCGATGACCATCACCTCGTCGCCAAGCGTCTTTATGACGCGGGCCTCCGCGGGAAGGGTCCGCGCGACCGCCTCGGCGAAGCGCTCCACAGCGCCCACAGCCGCCTCGTCGCCACGCTCGACCGTCAGTCGCGCATAGCCGGCGAGATCCGCGAACGCGATCGCCACCCTGACGCGGCCCTCCTGAGGCGCCTCGCTGTCGAGGTCGGCCTCCATGTGGCCGATCATGTCCTGCTCGACGAAGTGCGCCAGCAGACGCCCGTGGAGGTAGTTCATGAAGGGCGCCGCAAATGGGAAGACCTCGCGCGCGAGGCCCTCCATCTCCTCGGCTATCTCGACGCTGGGAACGCCTGCCCGCATGAGCGGCTCGTGCACGTAGAGATGGATGAGACGCACCTCGGCGTCGGCGATCTGGGCGATGACCTGGCCGTAGACGCGCATCAGCTGCAGGAAGGCCGGCAGCGGGAACCCGGCTCCAAGCATCGTGGCGACGTACCCGAGCATCTGCAGGTCTTCATCTGAGAGCCCATCCTGGGTGAGCCCCATGGTGGCGTAGATGCGTTTGATCAGCTCAGCATCCAAGCCGGTGCTCTTGACGGCCTCCTTGAGCGAGTGCTTGGGCTCTGCGCGGCTGAGCAGGTTCTCGATCGGGCCAACGGCGAGCTGGCCGTTGTCGCTGGCCCGCTTGATCGCCTCCAGCGTGTGGCCCCTGGCTCGCAGGCGCGCCACCACGCGGACGTAGGCAAGCGAGGTGGGAGTCCAGCGACCGTCGTAGCCGGGGACCAGACCCCGGCTGAGCCAGCGCTTGACTGTAGTGGGCGAGACACCCGCCCGCGCTGCGACCTGCTCGAGCGTCAGCTCGGCGGTCTCGGGCGAGGGATCGTCTCCGGGCTCGGCCACTAGGACGCGGTCGGCGCGACGGGCATTCCCATATCCGGGAGTCTAAAGTCGCGGGCGATGTCGCACAGCGCTCCCCTGCACATAAGGCCAACGGCCGCCCTGGGCGAGCGTGTGCTGCTGCCGGGCGATCCGGGACGTGCGCTCGCGTTGGCGCAGGCGCTACTGCAGGAGCCGCGCATGTTCAACCATCACCGGGGCCTGTGGGGCTACACGGGCACGGCACCCGACGGCGAGCCGCTGACCATCCAGGCCACCGGCATGGGAGGACCGTCGGCGGCGATCGTCTTCACGGAGCTGATCGCGCTGGGCGCGCGCAGAGCGGTGCGGGTCGGGACATGCGGCGCGTTGGCGGCAGGGCTGGAGCTTGGAGATGTCGTTATCGCCCAGGAGTCAGTCTGCGCCGACGGCACCTCGCGGGCGCTTGGCGCCAGCGAGCGCGTGGGCAGCGATCCAGTCCTGACAGACGCGTTGCTCGGCCTCGTTGGACGAGCGCACGTGGGCGCTGTGGTGAGCGTGGATCTCTTCTACGAGAGCGGCCCCCCGGGGGCGGGCACCGATGCGCTTGCGGTGGAGATGGAGGCGGCCACCCTGTTTGCGCTCGGCGCGCAGAAGGGCGTGCCGGTCGCCTGCGCGCTGATCGTCTCTGACACCTTCAGCGCGAGTGGCGAGCGCGCGCGCATCGAGGACCACACGCTGCTCGCGGCCGCCGAACGAGTCGGCGCCGCTGCAATCGCCGCGCTCTCAGGTTGAGGCTTTGGCCGCTTTGCGCTGACGGGCGGCTTTGGCTTTTGATTTCGGGGCGGCTTTGGCTTTCGGTTTGGCCGCTTTGGCTTTGGCGGGAGCTTTGACTTTGGCGGGCGGAGGACTCGCCAGCTGATCGAGCCTGCCCATGAGCGTGCTCAGCTGCTGCTCGATCGCCGCGAGCCGTGCCTCGACGCCGCCCGGCATGCCCGAGCGGTCGAGGCGATCGACGCCGTCCTCGATGCCCTCCAGGCGATGGGAGACCGAGCGCAGGCGTCTGGTCAGCCGTTCGATGTCGGCGGCAGATGGAATGTTGAGCGCGCCCAATGCGACCTCCTGCGCCTGGGAAGCCTTCTCACGAGCGTCGAACGCACGTCCAATGGCCCCCGTGAGGAGGGGGTTTTCCAACAGGTCGGACAAAGCCTTGCCGAGCCGCTCCTCCGTGTTGCCGCCGAGTCGCTCACGCAGGCTTTTGGCGACATTGCTCGCATCGGACATTCCGCTGCTCCTGGATCGTTGAGTCATTTGGCCATCAGGCCCGAAAGTGATCAGGCCGTCGGCCTGAGACAAGGATACGGTGCAGAGATGCCCGAGCAGCTGTTCATCTTCATACAGATGGAGTTCCCATGGGCGCTCGGACCCGCCGATGGGCGCTACCTGCTGCGCCTGGAGACCAACGGCGAGCCCGAGCGCGTGGTGGTGCTGGGCACGCTCGAGGCCGGCCGAGCGTCGACTTCTCCACGCGGCCCCGGCGTCCTCGCCAGGATGGGCGCGCGAGCGACGAGCGTACCGGCGACCCCCGACCCGGCGGAGGTGACAACCAGCAGGGTTACGGTCATCGACCCTGTCCCACTGTCGGCCGAGCAGCAGGCACGCGCGTGGCTGGAGGACTTCGATCGCGAGCGCGACGTGCTCGCGGCCGTCGGGGTGGTCAACCGCGTCCTTCACGCCCACCGCATCGCATCGGCGGATCCCTACGTGCACGAGGTCTCCCCCGCGCAGGCGCTCGTGATCAGGGCCGGCTGGGGCGAGGGCGAGCAGGTGGCCGGCGGGCGCTGGCTGCACGCCCGCGAGCTGCCCTGGGGCGTACAGGGTCGAGGTTCTACGAGACGGCGGGCACGCTCGTCCTCGGTGCTGCGCCCACAGGAGCGCCTGGCGGCACTGCTGGGGGCGCGGGCACGGATGCTGCTGTGCGAGGAGCTGACGCTGCGCGCGCGGCTGGATCTCGATCAGGGAAGACTGCGCCACGCTGCACTGGAGCTCGACGACGCGTTCCTGACTGCCGTCTCAGAACTGCGGCAGGAGAGACGCCAGGATCTCGCCATCCGCATCGCCGAGCTCGACCAGCTCCACCCCGGCGTGGCCGAGCAGAAGCGCCTGGCGCTGGCCGATGTCGAAGGGGGTGGCCCGGACGAGGAGACGCTGTCGCACGCGCTGGGGCGGCTGGAGGCGGCGCTGCGCGCGCGAACGGCGCCGGGAGTTAGTCTGAAGTGACGATGGATCCCACCGCCACCGCCATCGGCACCTGGAGCGCAGGGCGCTTCATGCACTTCGGAGAGCCGCTCGAGGATGAGCGGTTGACCGCGTTGCTGCGTCCCGGGGACGGCATCGACACGGTGATCACAGCCGACGTCTACGGAGCCGGCGACGCCGACCTGGCGCTCGGGCGCTCGCTGGTGGGCGTGGAGCGCGACAGCTACTGCCTGGTGGGCGCCATCGGGCACGACTTCTACACGGGCCAGCGCGAAGGCGCGAAGGGCTTCCCCCGCTTCACCGACCCGGCGCTGCGCAGCGAGGACGGCTACGCGGACTACATCCGCATGGCCACCGAGCGCAGCCTCGAGCGCCTGGGAGTCGAGCGCTTCGATCTGCTGATGCTGCACAACCCCGATCGCACCGGCTACTCCAGCCCGGCGGTGTGGGACGGCATGGCCGCAGTGCGCGACGGGGGCCTCACCCGGCTGCTGGGCGTGGCGCCGGGGCCCGCCAACGGCTTCACGCTCGATCTGATCGATTGCCTGGAGCGCTTCTCCGAGCGGATCGACTGGGCGATGATCATCCTCAACCCGCTGGAGCCGTGGCCCGGGGAGCTCGTGCTGGAGGCCGCTGTCGCCCATCGGGTGAGCGTGATCGCCCGCGTGGTGGACTACGGCGGGATCTTCCACGACGACGTGCTGCCGGGGCACGAGTTCGCCCCCTACGACCACCGCAAGTTCAGGCCCGACGGGTGGGTGCAGGCGGGACGCGAGCGCCTCGAGCGCATGCGCCCCGTCGCCGAGCGCCATGGGCTGAGCATGCTGCAGCTGGCCTGTGCGTGGGACCTGTCGCAGCCGGCCGTGCGCTGCGTGGCCCCTACCCTGATCCAGGAGAGCGGGCCAGACGCGCGATCGATCGAGGACAAGCGCGCCGAGCTGGCCGCTGTGGATCCGACGCTCCAGCTGAGCGGCGAGGAGGTCGAGGAGATCCGCGCCATCGGCGACAACAGCGGCTGCATGACCTTGAAGGGAGCCAGCCTCGAACACGACGGCCCCCCGCGGGCGGACCGGTGGGGCGTCGATGAGGAGCTTGCGGCGGCCGGTGGGCGGTGGGGAATCAACCCCGAGCGCGACCTGACTGCGCGGATTCCAGCCTAAGTTCTGTCTCAGCTCAGAGCGCTCGCCAGCGCCTGTAGCTCACCGACCACGTCGCCACTGAGGCGGACGGCGGCGATGTCGTCAAGCGGCGTCGGTCCCTTGGTGACGATCGCCACGGCTCCCCCGCTCCTGCGTGTCAGCAGCGGCAGCCCGGCCACCGGGTGAACCTCCAGCGAGGAGCCGATGCACAGCAGCACGTCGGCCCCTTCGCAGAGCTCCTGCGCACGGCCCAAGGCGTGGGGGGAGAGCATCTCGCCGAACAGGACCACATCGGGCTTCAGGGGGCCGGCGCACTGCTTGCAGCGCGGTACCCCATCCGCTGCCTCCTCTAGACGGGTGCGCACCTCCTCGACATCCACGCCGATGCCGCACCGAGGACAGGAGCAGGTGGCGATGCTGCCATGCACCTCCACCAGCTCCCGGGTGCCAGCCCGCCGGTGGAGCATGTCGATGTTCTGGGTGATCACTGCGTCGAGCACGCCCGCCGTCTCGAGCGCTACGAGCGCTTCGTGGGCGCCGTTAGGCTGCTTGTCGCCGAGCGTGGCAAAGCGCTCGCCGTAGAAGCTCCAGAAGCGCACCGGATCGGAACGGAAGGCGTCGATGTGGGCGACTTCCATCGGGTTGACCCGCTCCCACAGCCCCGTGCGCGGCGTGCGGAAGTCGGGGATGCCCGACGGCACCGAGATGCCTGCGCCCGTGAGGGCCACCACAGAGCCGGCGGCCTCCATGAGCTCGGTCAGGCGCGCGTGCCCGGAGTCGGCGTCCCTCGCATGGGCATTGTCGGTCTGGGAACTCTGTATAGCCATGGTGTTACAGCAGTCGCAAAGCGAATACGTGTAGGCCCGACCCCGGCAAGCTCGGGGGAATCACCCACCGCCCACCACCCAGTGCTCATGCGGCTCAGCTGCCCTTGAAGCTCGGGGCGCGTTTGCCGAGGAAGGCCGAGATGCCCTCCTTGGCGTCCGCGCTCGCGAACACCTCAGCGAAGGCGTGCTTCTCGGCCTCCACGCCCTCGTCGAGGTCGCCGGCGCCGGAGATCGACTTGATCTGGGCCACCGCCAGCGGCGCCTGGCCCGCGAGCTTGCGTGCCCACATCAACGCCGTGTCGAGCAGCTCGTGGTCCTCGACCGTGCGGTTGACGAGCCCCAGCTCGAAGGCTTCGTCGGCGAGGATGGGATCGCCCACGAGGTTCATCTCGAGGGCCTTGTTCGTGCCCACCAGTCGCGGCAGGCGCTGGGTGCCGCCGAAGCCGGGGATGATGCCGAGCTTGACCTCAGGCTGGCCGAAGATCGCCGAGCGAGCCGCGATGCGCACGTCACATGCCATCGCGAGCTCGCAGCCGCCGCCGAAGGCCAGGCCGTTGACGGCCGCGATCGTGACCACGCCGTCCTCGCCCAGCTCTTTGAAGAGGGTGTGCGCGCCGTTGATCAGCTCGGCGCCCGAGGACTCGTCCATGGTGGTGAACGCCTTGATGTCCGCACCCGCGCAGTAGAGGAAGGGATTGGACGAGGCGATCACGAGCGCACGCACGCCGGAGTCCTTGACCTTGCTCCACACCTTCTGCAGATCCTGGACGACCTGGGGGGAGATCGAGTTCATCTGACCGTTGGCCAGCCACGCGATCGCCACGCCGTCGGCGCGCGTCTCGAGCTTCACGACCTCGGCGGCCTGCTCGGCGTCGGCCTGCGGGTAGGCGTAGAAGCCCTGGCCGCTCTTCTGCCCGAGGCGCCCCTGGGCGACCAGACGGCGCAGGATGGTGGGCGGCGTGAAGCGCTCGCCGTGGCGCTCCTGCGCGCTCTCCATGCGCTCGAGCACCGTGTCCAGGCCTTCGCTGTCGGCCTTCATGAAGGGGGGCAGAAGGCCACGACGCGGGTCGAGGCCGGCGCCGGCCATCATCCCGAAGTCGATGTCGCGGTGCGTCGCCACGCCCTCCTCCAGCACGAGGCAGGCCTCGAGGAAGGTCTTCAGGGAGAGCATCTCCACGAGCTCGGCGATGTCGGGCTCGTTATCGCCTGAGATGTTGGGCTCGCCGGCGGTGTTGTAGAAGCCATCGCCGCCCGTCTTGGCGCCGAGTTTGCCGTCGGCCACGAGCTTCTGCATTCCCTTGGGGACATAGAAGCGTTCCTCGCCGTATGACTCCACGAGGTGCTCTGCCACGTGCAGCACGGTGTCAAGGCCAAGCAGGTTGACGAGGTAGTAGGGACCGACCGGCACGACGCCGGCGGCGCCCACGCCCTCGTCGATCTTCTTGATCGAAAGCCCCTTCTCCTCCTGCTCGCGCCAGACCTCCGAGATGCCCGAGTTGAGGATGCGGTTGACGACAAA
>JASLDD010000020.1 GCA_030151725.1 Solirubrobacteraceae bacterium | reverse complement strand
GAGGCCGAGGAGGAGATCGGACTGGATCGCAAGCAGGTGCAGCTGCTTGGCGAGCTACCCCCCACCTCGACGTTCGCCACCAACTACGTCATCCACCCCTTTGTGGGCACCATTCCCCCCGGCCTCCCCTGGCGCCCCTCGGCCAGAGAGGTCGAGGCGGTGCTAGAGCTGCCGCTGAGCGCCGTGCAGGCGTCAAAGACAAGGGCGCCGATCGAACGTCGCGGCATGACCTTCGAGGTCGACGCCTTCATCGTCGACGACCACCTCATCTGGGGCGCCACCGCCCGCATCCTGGAGGATCTGTTCGAGGCATTGAGGGTGGGTCGCTTCGGCGACGCCCTGCCCTCGTCGGGCACCTCCTCGTAGCCTCGACGGACTTGCCCACTGGCGGCTTGGTGTACTTCCATTGCTATACACCAAGCCGAGTGAGTACATGCTCAGATGCGCTCGTCAGAGGCGGCCCTCAGCTTGTCGGCTGGGGCACGATCCGGATGTAGGGGCGCGGCTCCTCCCACCCATCCGGGTAGGCCTCTTTGGCCTGGTCGTTGGAGACAGAGCCGGCGATGATCACCTTCTCGCCCGGCTTCCAGTTGACGGGCGTGGCGACCTTGTGGTTGGCGGTGAGCTGCAGTGAGTCGATCACGCGCAGCACCTCGTCGAAGTTGCGCCCGGTCGTCATCGGGTAGATGAGGATCAGCTTGACCTTCTTGTCGGGCCCGATCACGAACACGTTGCGGACCGTCTGGTTGTCCGCCGGGGTGCGCACCAGCGGGTCGCCCGAGGTATCCGAGGGCAGCATGCCGTAGAGCTTTGACACGTTGAAGTCGCTGTCGCTGATGATCGGATAGTTGGGGGCCGTGCCCTGCGTCTCCTCGATGTCCTTGGCCCACTTCTCGTGGTTGCCTAGCGCATCGACGGACAGGCCGATGATCTTCACGCCGCGCTTGTCGAACTCGGGCTTGGCGTTGGCCATGTAGCCGAGCTCAGTGGTGCACACGGGCGTGAAGTCCTTGGGGTGTGAGAACAGCACCGCCCAGGAGTCGCCGATCCAGTCGTGGAATTTGATGCGGCCCTCGGTGGTGTCGGCCTCGAAGTCGGGAGCTGTGTCGCCAAGTTGCAGCGTCATGGGTGTTGTTCCTTTCTCAAAACGCAGAGCCGTCGCGAACTCCAGGCAGGGGGCGTTTATGAATCCTGATCGGCTTTAGGGGTATTACTGATAAGGATAGCGTGCGTCGTGTCCCACCAGCAGTTTCCGCACCGTCGCTGCGCGTCGGCGTCAGCGAGGGCTAGCTGCCCGGCGTCCAGCCCGACAGGCTGCCCCAGCTGCCGCGCACCTGCGCGTCGAGCACCACCGGGGAGGTCACAGCGCGCGGCCACAGGCCGCCCAGAACCATCGCAAGCGAGCCCAGCAGCGCAAGCCAGGCACCCTCTCGCAGCGACAGCGAGATGAAGGCGCCGGCGGGCGCCGGCAGCTCGACCATGCGGTAGATCACGCACATCGAGGCCAGCGAGCCGAGCACCACCACCGAGCCGCCCGCTCCCGCGGGCATCTCCACCCCGGAGCGCGCCAGCGGCAGGATCGCGTCGAGCATCGCAAGACCCGCCAGGATCAGCAGGAGGATGTTCATGTCGTGCAGCACCTGGTGCGCGCTGAGCGCAGCAAACTGTTGACCGGCCAGGCCGCTCAGCTCAGGGTGAGCGGAGCTCACGAGCGCCTGCAGCGAGGCGTTGCCGTATTGAGAGGCCACCTGATCGCCGACCTGCTGCGCGAAGGCCACGCCCGCGGTGGTGAAGCTCAGCCCATACCAAGGCAGGAACACCGCAATCGCCAGCACGATCGCGCCCAGCGCGGACACCGCAAGGCCATATCGGGATCGATCGCCAGCCATCGTGCGGCAATCATCGGCTCGCGCACCCCATGGCTTGATACAGGCGTCACGATCATGCGCGGGTGAGCATTCCCGTGATGTCCGCCTGCGCCTGCGCGACCCAGCTCTCGACGTCCTCTGGATCGACCCCCAGCACCGCCGCCGGGATCGCGCTGCGCTCGGTCAGCGTGCGCACCGTGCGCTCGCCGTCGAGCAGCAGATCGTCCTGGACCGATCCCGCCGCCTCATAGAGGAAGCCGCGCACCGTGGTGTCGATCGCCTGAGTCAGGAAGTACTCAAGGCGCGTGGTGTAGAGGGCCTGCAGCTCCTCATCCGAGCCAACGGCCGAGCCCAGCATCCAGCACAGGATCGTCACGCTGTCCAGCGCTCCCCTCAGCGTGGCCAGCCGATCGGGCGTGCCGATCCAGCACTCCGCCCCCACCGCCTCGATCGCCGCGCGCCCCTCCTCCGAGCGGGTGGTGATGCGCACAGCATGGCCCTCGCCGACCAGCGCCTCGGCCAGCCGCCGGCCCCTGCAGCCTCCCCCGACGATCATCACGCGAGCCACGGCGGCGCATGTTACGCGCCGGCGCTCGGCGGGTCCGCGCCCGAGCAGGATGCCTCGACTACCATCCTCAGCCCCCCATGACCGAGCCATCCACAGTCACCATGGAGAAGATCGTCGCCCTGTGCAAGCGGCGCGGCTTCGTGTTCCCCTCCTCTGAGATCTACGGCGGCGTCGGCTCGACATACGACTACGGCCATTACGGGGTGCTGCTCAAGGGCAACGTCAAGGGGGAGTGGTGGCGCTCGATGCTCCAGGAGCGCGACGACATCGTGGCGATCGACTCGGCCATCCTCCAGCATCCGCGCGTGTGGGAGGCCTCAGGCCACCTCGAAGGCTTCACGGACCCGCTCGTCGACTGCCGCACCTGCGGGCAGCGCTTCCGCGCCGATCACCTCGCCGAGCTGCCCTGCGGTCGCAAACCGTCGAAGCACCCGGGAGAGACCGACGAGTGCGACC
Source organism: Solirubrobacteraceae bacterium (assembly GCA_030151725.1). GTDB lineage: Bacteria > Actinomycetota > Thermoleophilia > Solirubrobacterales > Solirubrobacteraceae > Palsa-744. Next base: position 8,026 of record JASLDD010000020.1, on the reverse strand, counting down.
TCACCGAGGCCCGCGACTTCAACCTGATGTTCGAGACCACCATCGGCCCCGTCAAGGAGTCCGGCTCGGTCGCCTACCTGCGCCCCGAGACCGCCCAGGGGATCTTCATCAACTTCAAGAACGTGCTGCAGTTCTCGCGCAAGAAGCCCCCCTTCGGCATCGCCCAGATCGGCAAGTCCTTCCGCAACGAGATCACCCCCGGCAACTTCATCTTCCGGACTCGCGAGTTCGAGCAGATGGAGATGGAGTTCTTCGTCCCCCCCGATCAGGCCCAGAAGTGGTTCGAGCACTGGCTCGCAGAGCGCGAGCGCTGGTACACAGACCTCGGCATCCGCCCCGATCATCTGCGCCTGCGTGCCCACGACGCCGACGAGCTCTCGCACTACTCCTCGGGCACCAGCGACGTGGAATACCTGTTCCCCATCGGTTGGTCGGAGCTCGAGGGGATCGCCAACCGCGGCGACTTCGACCTCTCCCGCCATGCCGAGTTCTCGGGGCAGAAGCTCGAGTACTTCGATCAATCGAGCGGCCAGCGCTACGTGCCGCACGTGATCGAGCCGGCCGCCGGCGCCGACCGCGCCACCCTGGCCTTCCTCGTTGACGCCTACGACGAGGAAGTGGTCGAGCGCGAGGGAACCGGCGCCGGTGAGACGCGCACGCTGCTGCGCCTGCACCCGCGACTGGCGCCCGTCAAGGCGGCGGTGCTCCCGCTCGTCAACAAGGACGGCCAGCCCGAGCTCGCACGCGAGGTCCAGAAGGCGCTGCGCGTGCGTGTGCAGTCCGAGTACGACGACGGCGGCGCGATCGGCAAGCGCTACCGTCGCCAGGATGAGATCGGCACGCCGTTCTGCCTCACCATCGACCACCAGAGCATCGAGGATCGCACCTTGACGCTGCGCGATCGCGACTCGCTCTCCCAGGAGCGCCTGCCGATCGACGGCATCGACGAGGAGATCGAGCGGCGCGTGAACGCGCCCTGGAGCACACCCAAGCTGACACCGCGCACAACCTAGATAGGAGAGGGATGGACTTCGACCTCACAGACGAGCAGCGCCTGATCAAGCAGACCGCCCGCGAGTTCACCGACAAAGAGCTCATCGAGCGCACCCGCGAAAACGCGCGCAACCACCACTTCGACCTGGACCTCGTCAAGAAGATAGCCGACCAGGGCTACCTCGGCGCGATCGTCCCCCAGGAGTACGGCGGCGCGGGCCTCGACTACCTCAGCTACGGGCTGATCGTCGAGGAGATCGGGCGGGGCGACTCGGCCATCCGCACGGTCATCTCGGTGCAGACTTCGCTCGTGTGCTCAGCGATCCTCAAGTGGGGCACCGAGGAGCAGAAGCACCACTACCTGCCCAAGCTCTGCTCCGGCGAGTGGCTAGGCTGCTTCGGCCTGACAGAGCCCGACACCGGATCGGATGCCGCCAACCAGAAGACGCGCGCCAAGAAGACAGACACCGGCTGGCTGATCAGCGGGGCCAAGATGTGGATCTCGATGGGCAACTACGCCAAGGTCGCATTGATCTTCGCCCAGACCGACCCCGAGCTCGGCTACAAGGGCCTCGCCTGCTTCCTCGTGGACACCGACCAGCCCGGCTACAAAGCTCAGACGATCGAGCACAAGATGGGGCTGCACGCCTCCGACACCGCCTCCATCGCCCTCGAAGACGTGGAGGTCTCAGACGAGCAGATGCTGGGCGGCATCGGCGACGGCTTCAAAGTGGCAATGTCGGCGCTTGACTCGGGCCGATACTCGGTCGCCGCCGGCTGCGTGGGCATCTGTCAGGGCTGCGTGGAGGAGTCGGTCAAATACGCGAAGGAGCGCGAACAGTTCGGGCGTCCGATCGCGAGCTTCCAGCTCGTGCAGGCGATGATCGCGGACATGGTCCTCAAGACCGATGCCTCGCGGATGCTCGTGTGGCGCGCCGGCTTCCTCAAGGATCAGGGCCGCCCCAACACGCTCGAGACCTCCGTGGCAAAGCTCCACGCCACAGAGGCCTCGCTCGAGTGCGCCAACCTCGCCATCCAGATCCACGGGGGCGCCGGCTACGTCGACGATCACCCCGTCGAGCGCTATTTCCGCGACGCGCGCGTCACCACCCTCTACGAGGGCACCTCGCAGATCCAGAAACTGATCATCGGACGCGAAATGACGGGCATCGGCGCGCTCGTGCCGGCCTGAATCGATGACCGCGCAGGACAACGACGGTGAGGATGAGGGCGGCGCAGCGGCCGTCATCGGCGTGTTGGGCGCCGGCACCATGGGTGCCGGCATCGCCCAGCTCGCCTGCCGCTCAGGCGCCCAGACGCTGCTGCACGACCCGATCCCCGCTGCGCTTGAGAGCGGAATCGGGAAGGCGCGGGCGGGACTGCAAAAGGAAGCAGCCCGCGGGCGGTTGACCGGCGAGGAGGCAGCGGCCGCCGCCGAGCGCCTGCAGCCCGTCGACGATCTCGCCGCGTTCGCGCCCTGCGAGCTGGTCATCGAGGCCGTCCCCGAGCGTCTGGAGCTCAAGCACGAGCTCTATGGCCGCCTGTCGGAGATCGTTAGCGAGGAGTGCGTGCTCGCCACCAACACCTCCTCGCTGCTCGTCACCGCCATCGCCGCTGCGGCAACCCGGCCGGAGCGCGTGGTGGGCATGCACTTCTTCAACCCCGCACCCCTCATGCGCCTGCTCGAGGTCGTCGCCGGCGAGCAGTCCTCCGCTGAGGCGCTGGCGCTCGCCCACGCCACAGGCGAGGCGATGGGCAAGACCGTCATCCGCGCCCACGACGGCCCCGGCTTCCTGGTCAACCGCTGTAACCGGCCGTTCGGCCTGGAGGCGCTGCGGTTGCTGCAGGAGCGCCGCGCGGACATCGAGACGATCGACCGCGTCTGCCGGATGTCGGGCGGCTTTCGCATGGGCCCCTTTGAGCTGATGGACCTCGTGGGCGTCGACACTGGCTTTGAGATCTCAAAGAGCTTCTTCGTCCAGAGCTTCGGCGAGCCGCGCTGGCGTCCGTCGCCGATCGCCGCCCGCTATGTCGCCGCGGGCCTGCACGGTCGCAAGAGCGGTCACGGCTACTACACCTACCAGGGCCCCGACGGCACGCCCCTCCCGAGCTACCGCCCCCAGGATCCCGAGCCGATCGCCGAGCCCGAGGGCGGCGAGGGAGTCGTCGTGATCACCGGCGGCAGCGAGCTCGCCGCGGAACTGCGCACGGCGGCGAGCGCCTGCGGCTATGAGGTGCGCTCCCCGCACGAGTCCACCGGCGGGGTGTTCCCGGCGCTGATCGTCGACTGCGATCCCACGCCCCCACCACGGCAGTCGTCCCACACTGAGCTGCGGCGGCCGGACAGGCGCGGGCAGGGCAAGCCGCTGCCCCAGGGAGGCGTGCACCTAGTGCTGTGCGCCGCAGGGTCACTGAGCGCGCTCGACCCCGAGGGCAGCGCCGTCGGCTTTCATGCCCTGCCCCCGCTGGCGGGCCTGGTAGAGCTGACACGCAGCGAGAGCTCATCCCCACTGGCGGCCACGCGCGCCGAGCGCTTCTTCAACACGCTCGGCAAGCAGGTTGCGTGGGTCGGCGACGCGCCAGGCCTGGTGCTCGGGCGGATCGTCTGCCAGGTCATCAACGAGGCCGCCTTCGCGCTCGGGGAAGGCATCGGCGAGGCGCGCGACATCGACCTCGGCATGGTGCTCGGGCTGAGCCATCCGCACGGTCCGTTCGAGTGGGCGGATGCGATCGGCATCGACCACGTGCTGCTCGTGCTGGGCGCTCTCTATGAGGAGTACCGCGAGGAGCGCTATCGCCCTGCACCTGAGCTGCTGCGCCTGCAGCGAGCGGGGCGCCTCGGTCGGTCAGCCGGCGGCGGGTTCTTCGACTACGACGATTGAGCCGACCTCACGTTTTGGCGCGCCGGCGCGTTAGACCCTCGTGAGCAACGCCCTCCCCCCCTTTCAGCGCTTCCTCGACGCCCACCGTGAGATCGTGTGGCGTTTCCTCGTCTCCTGCGTTGGCCCGGTGGAGGCCGAAGACTGCTTTCAGGAGACGTTCATCGCGGCGCTGAGCGCCTACCCCCGCCTGCGCGCCGACTCCAACCTGCGGGCCTGGGTGATGACGATCGCTCACAACAAGGCCCTCGACTCGCATCGCAGCCGCGCCCGACGCGCGGTGCCCGTCGCCGAGCCCGCCAACGTGGACTCGCGCACGGAGCCCGCGCGCGAGACGCGCGATGAGACGCTGTGGGCGGCAGTCGGCGAGCTGCCCGCACGCCAGCGCTCGGCTGTGGTCCTGCGCTATCTCGCCGACCTGCCCCACCGTGACATCGCCACCGCGATCGGCTGCTCGGAGGACGCCGCAAGACGCTCGCTGCACGACGGATTGACCAACTTGAGAAAGGCGGTACCAGCATGAACAGCACACACGAGCAGACGCTTCGCCGCAGGCTGTCCGCGGGCTCGGATGGGCACAGCGCCCACAGAGCCGCCCGCGCGGCCACACGAGTGGCCGATCGTGCAGCTGCGGAAGGACTCGCCGATGTCAGCTACTCGACCGTCGACTCGCCCCTCGGGACGCTGCTCGCCGCATCGACCAAGCGGGGACTCGTGCGCCTCGCCTTCCCCGAGGAGAGCGTGGATTCGGTGCTCGAACGCCTCGCCCGCGCCATATCTCCCCGCATCGTCGAGTCTGCGGGTCCTCTCGACGGTGTCCGCAGGGAGCTCGACGACTACTTCTCAGGATCCAGGCGCAGATTCGACCTCCCACTCGACTGGTCGCTGATCGGCCCGTTCGGCAGGAAGGTGCTCCACGCCACCTCCGAGATCCCTTACGGCGGTGTGCTCAGCTACGCCGAGGTTGCCGCCGAGGCGGGCAGCCCGCGCGGCTCGCGTGCAGCCGGCAACGCGCTTGGATCCAACCCCATCCCGATCGTCATCCCCTGCCACAGGGTGCTGCGCAGCGGAGGCGCGATCGGCGGCTACGGCGGCGGGCTCGACCGCAAGCGTTACCTGCTGCGGCTAGAGGGTGCGGCCGGGACCAGCTAGGGAGCCAGATCGGCCACCGGGGCCCACTGCGCTTCGGCCGGGTCGCCCACCGGCATCTCAGCCGGCGTGGGGACGCCGGGGGTGTCGCGGAGGTACCACTCGGCGTCCAGCGCGGCCTGGCATCCAGATGCCGCCGCCGTGATCGCTTGGCGGTAGGTGTGATCGACCAGGTCGCCCGCCGCGAACACTCCCGGGCGGTTCGTTCGCGTGGACTTCCCGTCGGTGATCACATAGCCGTTCGCATCGACGTCTATCTGGCCCTGAACGAGCCCTGACTGCGGCTCGTGGCCGACCGCGATGAACGTCCCCGCCACCGGTATCTCGAGCTGGTCGCCCGTGACCGTGTTGACCAGAGAGGCATGGCCCAGCGCGCCGTGATCGGCCGCCACGAACTCGCTCACCTGATACGGCGTCACGAACTCGATGTTCTCCTGGGCACGCGCCCGCTCGAGCATGATCTTCGACGCCCGGAACTCGTCGCGACGGTGCACCACGCTGACCTTGGACGCGAACTTCGACAGGAAGATCGCCTCCTCCATCGCCGAGTCCCCGCCGCCAACGATGATCGTCGGCTTCTGCTTGAAGAACGCCGCATCGCACGTCGCGCAGTAGCTGACGCCGCGTCCCGAGAGCTCCTCCTCGCCCGCCACCCCCAGCTTCTTGTGCTCGGCGCCCATCGCCAGCACAACCGTGCGCGCGCGGTGCTCCTCATCGCCAACCCAAACGCTGTGCAGGCCCCCCGGCTCGCTCGCAAGCTCCACGCGGTCCGCCTGCTCTGTCACCAGACGCGCGCCAAAGCGCTCCGCCTGCTCGCGGAACTTCATCATCATGTCGGGGCCCATCACGCCCTCGGGGAAGCCCGGGTAGTTCTCGACGTCTGTCGTCTGCTGCAGCAACCCGCCCCAGGCGAAGCCCTCGATCACGAGCGGACGCAGGTTGGCGCGGGCCGTGTACAGGCCGGCCGTGTAGCCGGCGGGGCCGCTGCCAACGATGATCACGTTCTCTACGTCGCTCATAAGATCTCCAATTCTTGCGCCTTTTGGCCACTCATGGGTGGCTGTCTCTGAGGCGCTTTACTTTGTAAAGTATAGCATCGACGTTGGCGTTAGGACTGACTTTTCGGAGTGTTCAAGATCCCTGTAGTGCACCCGCCGGCTCTGAGGAGGCCACGTGCTCGGGCTGCTCGGTCGAGTCCTCGTTCTGCTCCTCGCGCCAGCGCGCCACAGTGCGCCGCAGCTGGAAGTAGGCCACGCCACCGGGGAGCGTCGGCAGCCAGAACGAGATCCCCCGATAGGACAGAACCGCCGCCACTGAGAGTTCGAGGTGGACGCCGAAGGCCACCAGCACTCCGATCATCCCTCCCTCCACCCCGCCGATGCCACCCGGCAGCGGCAGCAGGTTGCCGAGCATTCCCACGAAGTAGGCCATCCAGATGACCGTGAACGGCGGCGGCGAGCCGAAGGCGTGGAACATCGCCCACAGCACCGAGATGTCAAAGCCCCACCACGCCACCGCACCGAGCAGTCCCACGTCGCGTGCCCTGATCAGGTCTATCGCCGTACGCACGCCGCTGGCGGCCAGCGCGGGAGCCGTCACCGCCCGCGCCACCCAGTGCGCCAAGCGGCCCGAGCCCGAGGCCCAGCGATGCAGCCGCCGCTCGAGATCGCCCGGCAGCAGCGCCATGGCTCCGGCAATCGCAAACAGCACTGCGGCGACGATCGCCGGCAGGAACGTGAGCGCGAACGAGCCCCCGCCCGGGAACAGCCCCGAGCCGAGTCCGATCCCGTCGATCAACATCGAGGCCGCGTAGATCACATACAGCAGCACCATGAACGCCACCATCCGGCAGGCCACCAGGCGCGGCTCCATCCCCGAGCGCCGCAACGCCCATGCCGTCAGCGCGATGCCCCCCGCGCCCGCCGCCGCAAACAGGCGCGTGGCGACCACGCCGGCCATCGTGATCTCGTAGCTCTCACGCCAGCCGATGCTGCCCTTTCCGCGCACGAACACCGCTCGAAACAGAGCCATGTAGCCGCCGAACGACAGCATCTCCAGCACCACACCCACGGCGATCCACCACGTGTTCCCGCCTTCCAGCCGGTGCAGCGTCTTGCTGACCCCGGCGAGCTTCGGCAGCACGAAGTACAAAAAGCCGATCGCCGAGAGGATGAAGACCGCGAACAGCACGATCTGGCGCCGGGTGAGCACAACCCGCGGCATCTCCTCTTCGTGGGCGCGCACCTGCGAGCCGGAGGCGTTTGCCTCGCCGGTGTCACTCCCCGCTGCTTCCCGCCATGCCATCTTGCCTACATCGCCTCCATTCCCGCTAGTGCGCCATCTCCTCCAACGTGGCCACCGCCCGACCGAACCCCCTGATCGCCGGTCCCGCACGCGGCCCTGAGCGGCAGACCAGCGCCGTCAGCGCCGTGCCGGCCACCAGATCCACGAGGTAGTGCTCCCCCAGGTACACGAGCGCAAATCCGAGCGTCACCGCATACGTGGCGCCAACGGCGCCCGCGACCGGCCCCACCTCGGCGAGCAGGAGCGCGGCCATCACGGATGTTGCGAAGTGCAGAGACGGCATCGCGGCCAGTGGGTTACCTCCAAACACACTGTAGAGAGAGCTCCAGCCGTCCTTCCAGAAGAACTCCCCGTACTCGACCATCATGCGCCTGACCGGCGGCGTCCGCGCGTCGCTCGCCAGCGCCGCATACCAGGGCGGCGCGGTTGGCACCAGCCAGTAGACGCTTGCGCCGATGTTGAACACCGCATACGTCATCACCGCAGCGCGCGAGAAGCGATCGCGGTCGCGCACCAGGATGAACAGCAGCGTGCCGTGAGGCACCAAGAACCAGCTCCAGTGCGCCCACACGAGCACGCGGTCCAGCGCCCGCCACCGCGGGCCGTCCTCGCCGTAGCGCGCGAACGCACGCTGCAGACGCACGCTCGGCAGCTGGCCCAGCCCCAGCACGCGGTCGGCGAGGATCGGGTAGTCGATGTGC
>JASLDD010000163.1 GCA_030151725.1 Solirubrobacteraceae bacterium | reverse complement strand
GACCGCGTCGGCGAGCTGATCACCGGCATCGTGCAGCAGTCGGACTCCCGCTACACGCTCGTGCAGCTGCGCGAACGCGTCGAGGCGCTGCTGCCCAAGTCCGAGCAGGTTGAGGGTGAGCGCTATGACCACTCGCAGCGCATCAAGGCCGTCATCAAGGAGGTCTCGCCTTCGACCAAGGGCCCGGCCATCATCGTCTCGCGCCGCGACCCCGAGCTGATCAAGAAGCTCTTCGAGCTGGAGGTCCCCGAGATCGCCGATGGTCTCGTCGAGATCGCAAACGTGGCTCGTGAGCCCGGGTACCGCTCCAAGATCGCAGTCATCTCCCACACCGACGGCGTGGACCCGGTCGGCGCGTGCGTCGGCCCGCGCGGCTCGCGCGTGCGGATGGTCGTCTCCGAGTTGCGCGGCGAGAAGATCGACATCATCCCCTTCAACGACGAGCCCGCCAGGTTCGTCGCCAAGGCGCTCTCCCCGGCTCGTGTGCGCGAGGTGCTCGTCGACGACGAGGCCAAGCAGGCGACGGTGATCGCCCCCGACGACCAGCTCTCGCTGGCGATTGGGCGTGAGGGTCAGAACGCGCGTCTGGCCGCCCGCCTCACCGGCTGGCGCGTTGACATCCGCTCGGAGACCGAGTTCGCAGCCGAGGAGGCCGAGCACGGTTATGAGGAGGAGGAGGTCCAGGGGCGCTGCTCGGCAGTTCTCTCAAACGGCAGGCGCTGCCCCAACGCTGCGCTTCCGGGCTCGCGCTACTGCGGACTGGAAAGCCACCAGGCACTCGCCGCCATCGCCAGCGACAACGTCAGCGACCTCGCTTCCGAGGGCGCCACGCCGGCAGCGGCCGAGGAGCAGGCGACATAGGCGCGCACGTGCCTGCCCGCCGCTGTGTCGGCTGCGGGCGTATCGCAGCGAAGTCCGAGCTCCTGCGCATTGCTGTCGCCCGTCAGGGCAGCGAGCGACGTGGGCGGGCTGTCTGCGACCGCGACGGCACCATGGGTGGCCGCGGCGCCTATCTGTGTCTCGGTGGCGAGCCCAACAGCCCTTCGCCAGAGTGCCTTGCGCAGGCCGTCAAGCGTGGTGGGATCGCCCGCGCTTTGCGCTCAGCCGTGACGCTCGACGCCAAGCTCGTAGAATCGTTGGGCCATGAGTAAGAAGCGCGTACACGAAATCGCCAAGGAGCACGGGCTCTCGAGCAAGGACCTGCTCGAGAAGTTGAAGGCTGCCGGCATCGATGCCAAGGCTGCCGCCTCCTCAGTCGACGAGTCAGCGGCTCTAAAAGCGCTCGCCGCAACGGCTTCTCAGTCTTCCAACGGCGCGCCCGCAACCAACGGCGCCGCTGCCAAGCCACCCGCGCCCAAGGCCTCCGCGGCCGCTCAATCCGCGCCCGCGCAGGCAGTAGCCCCGGCCCCACCCAAGCCGCCCGCCGCTGTGCCGCCGGCCCCGGCCGCCTCGGCTCCTAGCGCCCCGAGCGCTCCGGTGTCTCCGACCGTTGCACCGCCTACGACCACCGCCGCCAGCGCCGCTGCCGCAGAGCGCGACCGGGTAAGGCCCACGCGCGACTCGCGCACCGGCGAGCGCACCCCCGGCGATATCGGTCCCGGCGGCCGCAGGCGCGTGGTGATCGACTCCCAGGCATCCCGCCGCCAGCAGGGCGGCCCCTCCAACCAGCCTCAGCGACGCCCGCGTCGCGGCCGTCGTCGCCGTGGCACCTACGACGACACCATCGCCCCGATCGACAGCACGGCGATGGAGGCCACGGACCTGATCCGCGTCAACTCCGGCTCGACCGTCAAGGATGTCGCCGAGTACCTCGGCGTTGCGGTCCCAGAGATCATCAAGAAGCTGATGTCGCTGGGCGAGATGGCGACGCTCACACAGACGCTTTCAGATGACGCCATCCAGGTCCTGGCCGACGAGTTCGACAAGAAGGTCGAGATCGTCCACGCCGCCGACGACATCGAGGTGGAGCCCGTCTTCGAGGACGCTGAGGAGGATCTGATCGAACGGCCGCCGGTGGTCACGATCATGGGGCACGTCGACCACGGCAAGACCTCGCTGCTGGATGCCATCCGCGAGACCGAGGTTGTGGCGGGCGAGGCCGGAGGCATCACCCAGCATATCGGCGCCTATCAGGTGCGCCACGCCGGCAAAGAGATCACCTTTCTCGACACGCCTGGCCACGAGGCGTTCACCGCGATGCGTGCCCGTGGCGCCAAAGTGACCGATTTGGCCGTGATCGTGGTTGCCGCCGACGATGGCGTAAAGCCCCAGACTGAGGAGGCCATCGATCACGCCAAGGCTGCCGAAGTGCCGATCATCGTTGCCGTCAACAAGATCGACAAGGAGGGCGCACAGCCCGAGCGCGTGCGCACCGAGATGACCCAGCACGGGCTGCAGCCGTCGGAGTGGGGTGGGGAAACGGAGTTCGTCGACGTGAGCGCCAAGACTCACCAGAACCTCGACACCCTGCTGGAGACGATCCAGGTCGTCACCGATCTCGAGGAGCTCAAGGCGAACGCCGGCGCCGAGGCGTCGGGAACGGTGATCGAGTCCAAGCTCGACCCCGGCCGCGGCCCGGTTGTGACCGTGCTGATTCAGCGCGGAACGCTGCGTGTCGGTGATGCGCTCGTTGCAGGCGCCCACTTCGGTCGCGTACGTGCCATGCATGACTTCACCGGCAACAAGATGAAGCGCGCGATGCCGGGCCAGCCGGTCGAGGTGCTCGGCTTCGACGGGGTGCCCGAGGCGGGGGAGCTCGTACGCGTAGTCGAGAACGAGCGCCGCGCCCGCCAGCTCGCCGGTGAGCGCGCCAATCGCCTCAAGACAGAGGCGCTCGCGCGTCGCTCCGGGCGCAAGGTCTCGCTCGAGGATGTCTTCAAGCTCGCCCAGGAGGGCACCGTCAAGGAGCTCGGTCTGGTCGTCAAGGCCGATGTGGCCGGCTCGCTCGAGGCGATCGAGGACGAGATCGCAAAGCTTCCGCAGCAGGAGGTCAAGGTCAACATCATCCACCGCGGCGTTGGTGGCATCAACGAGTCCGACGTGATGCTCGCATCCGCCTCAGAGGGTGTGATCTTGGCATTCAACGTGCGCCCAGTCGGCGACGCACGCCAGATTGCCGACCGCGAGGGCGTGGAGATCCGCTCCTACGCCGTCATCTACCGCGCGATCGAGGAGCTGCGCGCAGCCATGCAGGGCATGCTCGAGCCGGCCGAGGTCGAGACCCCGCTGGGCCAGGCCGAGGTGCGCCAGCTCTTCAAAGCCTCTCGCATCGGAACCATCGCCGGCTCGTTCATCACCGAGGGCAAGGTCACGCGCGGAGCGCGCGTGCGTGTGGTGCGCGAGGGCACCGTCATCTACGACACCACCATCGACAGCCTGCGTCGCTTCAACGACGACGTGCGCGAGGTGGCCAGTGGGTTTGAGTGCGGAATCGTGCTGACCAACTTCCAGGATCTTCACGAGGGCGATGTG
>JASLDD010000019.1 GCA_030151725.1 Solirubrobacteraceae bacterium | reverse complement strand
AGCAGAAATACTTCCTTGCCACACACCAGGTGGATGAGGCGCGCCACACGATCATGTTTCACCGCTTCTTCCACGAGGTCGCGGGTCTCGGCAACAGCGACATCGCGTCGACGCTGGCCGCCGCCGACAAACACCTCAACTGGGGTTACCGCCAGGTGTTCAGACGCTTGCGCACGATGGCGGACGAACTGCGAGTCAACCCTTCGATCGACAAGCTCGCCGAAGCGATCACCTTGTATTTCATCATCGGCGAGGCCGGTCTGGGCCAACCGAGTCAGCTCGCCGTGGTCGATTACCTGACGGATGCCGACATTCTCCCCGGAATCCGCAGCGGATTCGAGCGCGTCTCAAACGATGAGCACCGCCACATCGCCTTTGGTGTCAAGTTCCTCTCAGATGCTTACAAAGAACACGGCGAACGCATCCAGGACGCCATCGTACGCGTTGTACGTGAGGTGATCGCATGGGTAGCAACCATCCCAGTTCCACCCAACTGGGACATGGGCTACTACGAGGCGTGGGGCCTGGACATCGCACAGTTCGGCGAACGAGGCGCTGCCTCGATGGAGCGGGCTATGCGTGCAATCGGCCTGCCGCTCGAGGACATCCCTGGGTTTCCGCTCGCAGTCGACATCTCGCCCCGTGAGCGCTTCATGCAGGGCATCGAGCTGGCCCGAGCGAACATGATCGGTCCGGGCGGGCCAATCAGTCACGACGGCGAGTTGATCGCGATGCTCTTCGACCTCACCCGCCGTCGCGTCGACCCACGCTGTCTTCCCACGAGCACCACCATTCAGTGGGACTTCGCTGACGTCGACCCCTGGCATGTGCTCGTAGACAGCACCAGCACCGCGGCGGTGCCAGGGCGCGCCGAACGTCCCGACCTCACGTTCCGCTGCAAGTTCGACGACTGGGTCAACCTCACGGCCGCACGAGTTACGCCAGGCCGTCTCACGCTCACCGGGCGGCTGCGTCCTCGCGGCAAGCTGTGGTTGCTTCCGGCGTTCTCAAAGGCCGTGGCCTGACGGCCATGGAGCCAACGACCGCTGTCGCGTCGGGCTCTCGGAAAGCTGCTAATCGCGAGCACGCTCGTGCTGCCAAGCGTGGGCCCGCTCACTCACTCGCACGCGACGCCTCGGATGTGTCTCAAAGCGTGTGTGTAATCGGGGCTGGTTCAGCCGGACTGACTGCGATCCGTGAGTTGCGCCTGCGGGCCATCGACGTCGTCTGCTACGAGAAGGGAAGTCAGATCGGCGGCAACTGGCGCTATGAGAACGACAACGGAGTCTCCTCCGCCTACGCGTCGCTGCGCTGCAACGTATCGCGCCGGCGCATGGAGTACGCCGCTTTCCCGATGCCTGAGTGCTACGGCGAGTTCGTCTCCCACAGCGACATGGCGGCCTATCTGGACGCCTACTCGAGTGCGTTCGGGTTGCGCGAGCACATTCGCTTCAACAGCTCCGTCGAGCGCATCACACACACCCCGGAAGGGTGGAGCGTCACCCTCACCGACGGCAGCGTTCACAGTCACGACGCGGTGATCGTCGCAAACGGGCACGACTGGGAGCCCCACTGGCCGGACCTCAAGGGACGCGAGAACGCAACGATCCCGATCACCCACTCCCACACCTACCGCACCCCTGAGCCGCATTTGGCAAAGCGCACACTGATCATCGGCACCGGCCAGTCTGCCTGCGAGATCGCCACAGAGCTTGCCCGCACTGTTGGCCACACCACTATCTCTGCACGAAGTGGAGCACACATTATTCCCAGGCGCATGTTTGGGCGCGTCTTCGACGAGGTGGACGTGCCGCTGCTCAATCGTCTGCCGTGGCGAGCGATGAATGCGATGTACGACGCTGGCGTCAAACTCTGCCTCACCCCCACAAAGGGACTACCAGCGCCACCATGGCGGATCCTCGAGCAGGTCCCGGTCGTCTCATCGGAGCTCAGCAGGTCGATCAGCGCCGGCCAGATCAAGGTGACCCCCGCCACCAGGCAGGTCGACGGAGCACTCGTCACATTTGCCGATGGCTCGACGGAGTCTTTCGATCACATCATCTGCGCAACCGGCTACCGGTTGAGCTTCCCATTTATCGACCCGGGCGTGCTGGAGCACACGAGCAAGGAGATATCGCTCTATCGGCGCATCGTCCCACCCGATCACCCTGAGCTGTTCCTGCTGGGGTTTGTCGATGCGCCGAGCGGCAATCTGAAGATCTTCGAAGCCCAGATGCGGTGGATCGCCGACGTCCTCCAAGGTCGTATTCAGCTACCCGCTGCGGATGTTATGCGCGCTGCAGCCGCCCGGCCCGAGCCGCGCACCATGGAGCGCTTCCCGCGCGAGGCGAGCGGCAGCATTCGTACCGATGCTCACGCCTATAGGCGCAATCTAGGGCGTGATCGCCGCGGCTCGAATAGTCCTTCTGTCAGCAGCGTTCATGACTACGTGGGCGCCGCGCCGGATCGGTGAGCCCGCACGATGGCGCCGCTGCCCACCACCAACCGAACCCATGAATCGCGTCGCTGAAATCACTCTCTCGCGCCCACGCCTGGTGCTCTGCGCCTGGCTGGTGATTGTGCTTGCCCTCGGCGTGGCCGGCGCCAAGGTCGAATCCACGCTGCATCGCACAAGCCCCGTCGTTCCCGGTACCGCTTCCGCGGTCGAGGAACAGGCGGCTGCCAAGAAGTTCGGCCAAAGCTCAACGCTTGTCGTCCTGCTCGAAGGCCCCCGCGAGCAACTGGAACGACAGGGCCCGCGGGTCGTAAGGGAACTCAAGCAAGTCAAGCACCTGTCGGCGTTCTCCCCGTGGAATCTCGGTGCCCCCGCCGCGCTGCGGCCAAGCTCTGGCCGTGCCGTGTTGCTTCTGCGCGTCAACGAGCCGTTCAACACCGTCAGCAAGATCGCCGTCCCAGCCATCGAGCAGGTGCTCACCCGCTCAGTCCGGGCGCCGCTGCGCCAGCATCTCACCGGATATGCGGATATCGCCGCAGGAATTGAGCGCGGCAGCCTCGATGCGCTCAAGAAGGCAGAGATGCTTGCCGCACCGGCGCTCATCGTGATTCTGCTGCTGGTCTTTCGAAGCTTCGTCGCGGCCGCCGTCCCACTGTCCCTCGGTATCAGCAGCATCGTGGCCGGTCGTGGCTTGCTCGCGATCATCAACGCACACATCCAGCCGCTCGATGCAGTCGCGTTGAGTCTCGCGAGCATGTTCGGCCTTGCGCTTGGCGTCGATTACTCGCTGCTGATGGTCTCGCGTTTCCGAGAAGACCTCGCGGCGGGAAGCACGTCGCGCCAAGCGGCACAGCGGGCTATGAACACCGCCGGCCATACAGCGCTCGTAGCCGGTCTTGCGCTCGCAGTGACGATGATCGCCGGCTACTTGATTGCCCCCGGAAAAGTGCTTGCGTCAGGAAGCATTGGTGGTCTCGTCGGGGTGCTAGTCAGCATCGCCGGCGCGACGATCGCAATGCCGGCCTTGCTGTGCGTCATCGGACCGAACATCAATCGCTGGCGGCTCAACAGAGGCTCAGCATCATCAGCCAGTCACGCAGGCAGCCTCGCGTGGCGCGCCACAAGCCGTCCGCTTCTTGCCGCCGCGCTCGTGATCGTCCTGCTGCTTGGTCTCTCAACGCAAACCCCGAAGCTGATGATCAAGCCGCCCGACAAGGAGTCTATGGTTCCCAACAGCCGCGAGCGAAACGACGAGGAAAAGATCGTGCACACGCTGGGCACCGGTTGGACAGCACCCTATGAGATCCTCATCACCGCCAACCCACACATCCATCCCGCAGCACTGCATCTTGCCTCGGTCGCGGCCTGGCAAGCGCAACTGCTCCGAGATCCCGGCATCGACGCCGTGTTCGGCCCCGATCTCCTGCTTCACCAAGGCCGCGCAGGCCACGCGCAAGGCCCACCGTCTGACGTGGACATCCTGACGGCGCTTGCACACGCGCCACCTGGGGTCCGTGAAGTCGCTGGATTCGCCATCAACCTCGACCACGGTACTGACGCGATCCGCATTTCCGTCATCGAGCGCACCGGCCGCGGCGCGGGTCGTCCTGGGGACCCGGTGCGCATTCGCCTCGAGCGTGCGGCAAAGAAACTCGCAGCGGCCACCCACACCACCGTCGCTGTTGGCGGCCCTGCGGCGAACCTGCAGGACTTCACCGCTGCAAGCATCCAGCGGTTGCCGCTCCTGGTCGCTGTGCTCGCATGCGTCACCTTCCTCATCCTGGCCATCGTCCTGCGCTCCGTGCTCGTTGCCGCTGTGGCCGTCCTGCTCAACGTTCTGACGATCACTGCTGCGCTGGGAATCCTCGTCATCTGCTTTCAGGGCAGTGCGCCCTTTGGCGGTGCAGGCTCACTCGACGCAGTCATCACACCGGCGATCGTCTCAGTGTCCTTCGGGCTTGCGATCGACTACGAGGTATTCCTGCTGGCGCGCATCCGGGAGCATTATCTCCTGGTCGGAGACATCGATGCCGCAGTCGAGTACGGCCTGAGGCGAACGGCCGGCATCATCACGGGCGCAGCGCTGATCATGACAGCCGTCTTCGTCGCCTTTGCCAGCGCGAAGATAATGAACCTGCGGGAGTTCGGCGTAGGCCTCACAGCAGCTGTGGTCCTGGATGCGACGCTTGTGCGACTCGTGCTGTTGCCCGCCGTGCTTCGGCTTCTAGGTACCCGTGCGTGGAGAATCCCCAGTCGCATCGACCGCCGCGCCAGCCAGGGCCCTGAGCCAGTGAGCGGACTCGCGTCCACTGCGGCTGAATAGCCGATAACTGCACATGCTCGCCTAGCTCACGCCCAGTCGTCAGATCAGACGTGCCGCCGGCGCAATAAAGCTAGGAGAGGGACGCCGGCGCGTCGATCACGTACAGCCAGCCTCCGTCGGGCTGGCGGCGCGCCACCTCGATGCTCGTTCCGGTGAGCTCGATCGCGTCACCCTCCGGCGGGATGATCTGCGCGCACCATGTGTTCGACATCAAGGCGAGATTTGCAGCCTCAATCACATAATTCGTCTCATTCGAAAACGTCGGTCTGCTCGCCAACAACTGCTCGAGCAGATCGCGAATCGCCCCGGCGCCATCCAGCTGTGCGCCATCCGGTGCCACATAGGAAGCCTTGGCCTCGTAGAGTCCAAGGAGGCGCTCCACATCGCCCTTGTTGGCGTGTGCCACGAACAGCTCATGAAGGGCCTGCGGCGAGTCGGCGAGCATTGCCGTAATCATACCCGCGGATTGCCAGCAGTGCGTGCCATGAACAACGCGACGACACCGTGCATGCTTACTTGGTAGGAGTCAAAGACACGATCGAGGCCGGCAATGAGGTCATCGAGACGGTCGTTCAAGTTCGAGAAGATTCCCCGCCGGTTGAAGGCTGCAATCGCGAGGCGCGAGCGCCGCGTGTGTCTCACGCCGTTGCCTGGCACCGTCGCGCCGAATAGGACACCTCCTGGACTGAGTACTGCTCGGGCGTGCTCGAATGCGACTGCCTTGTCCGGCAACGAGCCCGGTAGACAGTGAAGTAGGTTCGTCATCGCAACGGAGTCAAATGATTCGGCCGGCAGGTCCCACGGTGCGAGGACATCTCCATGATGGAGCCCTGGTGCGTAGCGCTCTATACGTCGAGCCGCGATCTTGAGCGAGTTTGGATTGATATCCATGATCGTGACAGTGGGCACTGGACTTGCGAAGCGACACTCGTCGAGCAGGCCGCCGTTGCCAACGCCGATGTCGAGGTGACGTGTCGACGCATGAGCGTCGTAGTGCTTGACGAGGCGTGCTTTGGTGCAGCCGAAGAACACCGGGTAATTGAAGCCATACACGACCGTGTCGTACATCGCGAGGATACGGGGTGTGTAAAGCGCTTGCCCGGCATACACAGGATCCCCCTTGGCGACACTGAACATCTGCCGAACCTACCAGCGGTAGAGCACAGGAGCAATCCGCTGCCTATCTATCTCCACGGGATATCAGAAACAGGAAAGAAATTGGCACGATGCACAAACACGATGTGACATTCCATCCGAGGCGACGGTTGATGAGGCATGTGCGCGATAAACGGCCGGCGACCTGAGAGGGTCAAATGAACACTGCTACTTCACCAAACCTCGTAACTGCCAACATCAGCTACTCAGATCTGTATGCACGCTCGGAGAAAGCAAGTTGGCGGGCCACGGAGATCGACTTCAGTCAGGACCCAGCCGACTGGAAGCAGATGAATGAGGCACAGCGGCGTAGCGCGCTGTGGCTGTGGTCGGCAGTGTATTCATCAGAGGAGTCGGTGACTGACAACATCACGCCGTACATCGACGCGATGCCGCGCGAGGATCAGAAATACTTCCTCACGACTCACCAGGCCGACGAGGCGCGTCACACGGTGATGTTCCATCGCTTCTTCCACGAGGTCGTCGGATCGGGTGACAGCCAGGTCAGCTCGACGTTGGCGGCTGCGGACAAATATTTGAACTGGGGCTATCGGAAGGTGTTCGGGCGTCTCGACGTGATGGCCGAGGAACTGCGCAGAGATCACTCGCTCGAGAAACTGGCCGAAGCCGTCACGCATTATTTCATCATCGGGGAGGCCAGCCTTGGTCATCCGACGCAGCTCTCGGTGTTCGATTACCTAAGCAAGTACGACATCTTGCCGGGTATCCGAGAGGGCTTCGAGCGGGTCGCGAACGACGAGCACCGTCACATAGCCTTCGGCGTGAAGTGTCTCTCCGATCTCTACCACGAGCACGGTATGCCGATCCAAGACGCGATTGTCCGCGTTCTGCGGGAAGTTCTCCCCTGGGTCGCGACAGTGCCGATCCCGCCCAATTGGGACATGTCCTACTTCGAGGCATGGGGGCTCTCGCTCGAGGAGTTCGGCGAGCGCGGTGCAGCATCGATGGAGCGCGCGCTACGAGCGATCGGCCTACCGCTGGAGAACATCCCTGGCTTGCCGCTCGCAGTTGACCTCACGCCTCGTGAGCGCTTCAGGCAGGGAGTTGAAATGGCGCGTGCAAACATGATTGGCCCAGGTGGGCCGATTAGCCGAGAGCCGAGCTTGATCGCCACCCTCTTTGACCTCATCCGCCGTCGCATCGACCCGCGTCACCTGCCCTCCGGTACGACGATCGAGTGGGATTTCAGTGACGTGGACCCCTGGCATGTGCAGGTTGGGAATGGCTTCGCGGCGGCGGCTCAGGGCCATGCTGAACGACCCGACCTGACGCTGCGCTGCTCGTTTGATGATTGGGTCAATTTGACCGCCGAGCGCGTCGCGCCCGGTCGGCTGATGTTGCTTGGCCGTCTGCGGCCACGGGGCAAAGTGTGGCTGCTTCCAGCGTTCTCCCGGGCCGTGAGTTGAAGCCTTGATGAGCACTACGCGAGATGTATCAGCTCACGGTGACAAGTCCCCGCGATCGGCTTCGGAAGTTGGCAAGCGGAAGCGAGACATCGACCCAGTGCCGGTGCTCTACGACATAGACGGACCGGTCGCGAGAATCACGCTCAACCGCCCGGAGCGCGGCAACAGCATCACCCGAGAGACCCCCGGAGAACTCACAGAGCTCATTGAGCGCGCAAACCTCGATCCCGCTGTACACGTCATCGCGCTCGCTGGCAGCGGTCCGGGGTTCTGCGCCGGCTATGACCTTGGGCAGGCACTTGCCCAGCCGACGAGCAGTCAAGTGCCCCCCAAGGAGTGCTCGCCGCTGGATCCGGCCGTGATCCGCGCCAACCACCGGCCGGCAAGCGCCTGGGACCCGATTGCTGACTATCAGATGATGACCCACAATGCCGGCGCAAGCGCCGCATTGTTCGACAGCGCGAAGCCCGTCCTCTGCAAGGTGCAGGGGTACTGCATCGGCGGCGGCGCTGACCTTGCGATCAGCGCGGATCTGATCGTCATCGCCGATGACGCGAAGATCGGTCATCCTCCGGCACGCGTCTGGGGGGCTCCGACGTCAGGTCTGTGGGCTCAGCGCCTTGGTGCTATGCGCGCCAAGCGGCTCCTGCTCACAGGTGACTCGCTCTCAGGGCGCGACGCGGTGTCGTGGGGCCTTGCGATCGAGAGTGCCCCAGCAGATCTCCTCGACCACCGATTTGAGTTGCTGCTCAATCGGATCGCCCAGGTTCCCATCAGCCAGCTCGTGATGCACAAGTTGCTGATCAACGAGCAGGTCCACCAGCAGGGTCTGCACGCGAGCCGGCTGCTCGGCACGCTCTTCGACGGCATTGCCCGTCACACCCCAGAGGGATACGCGTTTGCGCAGCTCGCCGAATCCGATGGCTGGCGCGCGGCAGTGCGCGCGCGTGATGAGCCCTTCGGAGATCTGGGCACATCCACTTTCAAAGGAATCGTCAACTCGCCGCACGGCTAAAGCGGCGGCGTCGGCGACAAATGCCAACCCGAAGGAACGCACATGATCACATTCGAGGAGGTAAGTGAGGCGATCCGCCATGAGATGCGCGGGCGCCTCGCAAGCAACACGGTCATCAGCCGTGACACTGTGCTCGAGGACCTCGGTCTCTCGAGTCTTCAGATATCCGAGATCGTCTTTACGCTCGAGGAGCGTTACGAATTCGAGTTGGATGCGGCCCGGGCCGCCGACATACGCACTCTCGGAGGGCTCGTCGACCTTGCCAACGAGGCGTGGCAAGCCCGCGCTACGACCGCCGTGGTCCGGTAGGGGGCTCCATGGACGGGCGCGAACACCAATACTTCATATTTGCCGCCTCCGTGCTGCCGCTGGCCGGCCTCGTCGCTGCGGTCGCGCTCTTGTGGAACGACCTCGTGCGCCCGACAGATCTCGTTGTTTTCGCGATCATGTATACCGTCGTCGGATTCGGAGTCTCCGCGGGATACCACCGGCTGCTCTCGCATCGTTCCTTCGAGACTTCGCGGCTCATGCGCTTTCTGTTCGCGTCAGCCGGTGCGATGGCCGCACAAGGACAGCCGATCATATGGGCAGCCCATCACCGCCGCCATCATCGCGTTGCAGACAAGGACGGTGATCCGCACAGTCCATACCACGATGACACTCCCGGCTTCCGCGGGCTGTTCAAAGGTCTGTGGCACTCGCATCTGGGCTGGCTGTTCGACCGCCACCTCACAAGCGACCCCATCCGTTATTGCCCGGACCTGGCGCGTGACAAGGACATGCGCTTCATCTCCAAGCACTTCGTGGCGTTTGTTCTTGGGGGCGTCGCACTGCCCGGGCTGCTTGGCTGGGCGTTCACCGGCACGTTTGCGGGTGCGGCGACGGGCGCACTATGGGGCGGGCTCGTGCGGATATTCATCGGCAACCATGTGACCTACGCGGTCAACTCGATTGGTCACTACTTCGGTCGACGGCGCTTTGCCACCGCCGACGAGTCAAGAAACGTCGCATGGCTCGCGCTCGCTTCCTTCGGCGAGTCGTGGCACAACAACCATCACGCGTTCCCACGCTCGGCAAGCCACGGCATGCGCTGGTATGAGATCGACCTGACGGCGCTTTTGATCCGCGCTCTCGCGGGGGTCGGGCTCGTGTGGAATGTTGAGCGCATAGATCCCGAGCTGCGCGAGAGACGGGCTGAGAACCTAGCGAGGATCGGCGGCGGCAGAGCGGCCGCGCATGAGCCTCCCAAGCCTCTTGCCGAGCGAGGGAACCTTGCATCCGTCGCTGTCAGCGACATCGAGTAAGCGTCGGTAGCGATGCACCTATTCGACACGCTCAGCTCGAGCAGCGTCTCTTCTCTCAGGGGGCTTCATACTTGGGCCGGCTCTGATTTTGAGTCCGCGGGCTGGGATGTGGTCGCCAGTGATGCGCACGCGATGACCGCTGGGCTGCGTGCTGCCGGTGTGCGCCCCGGAGTCACGGTGGCGGCAGTCCTGACCAACAGCCCCGACGTCGTGCGAGGATTGCTCGGTGTCTGGCTGGCGGGCGGAGCTGTGGCCTCTCTGCCGGTACCAGCCCGCGGCATGGCGCCGGTGGAGTATTCACGCCAGCTCACAGCGATCTGTGACCAACTCGATCCACCGCTGATGCTCATCGAGCAGAGAATGCTCGAGCTGCTCCCGCCCGAACTGCGCGCGCGCACCCGTGCACGGTCTTTCGAGTCGTTCGCAGGCAGCGGGCGCATCGAAGCGACTCCGCCCGAGATCGACGAGATCGCATTCGTGCAGTACTCATCGGGAAGCACCAGCCAACCAAAGGGCTGCATGCTCACGCCGCGCGCAATAGCGGCGCAAATCGAGCTGATCTGGGCGATGATCGATGGTCAGCCAAAAGAGGACGCTGCGGCCTCCTGGCTCCCGCTCTCACACGACATGGGTCTGTTTGGGCTCCTGCTCACCCCGTGGGCGTTCGACTGTGACCTTTACCTCTCTACGCCCGAGCGCTTCATGATGGCGCCGCGAACCTGGTTCGGCGATCTCGCTGAGCACGACCTCACTGTCACAGCCGGTACCAACACCGCTTTGCACGTGGCGGCTCGCACGCATCGGACGATGCCCCTGCGCGGCCGACTCAAGTTGCGTGTGTGCATAGTGGGGGCCGAGCGAATCAGCTGGGACACCCTGACCCTTGCGAGCGACACGCTTGCTCCCTACGGGTTTCAGCCGCAGGCGCTCATGCCCGCCTACGGGCTGGCGGAGGCCACGCTCGCCGTCACTGCCACGCCGGTTCACGAGGCCGCGCGTCACGTCGTGCTCGACGCAGGCGCTCTTGCTGACTTCGAGCTGGTCGAGGCAGATCCCGATGCACCGACCGCAACGCGGATCGTCGCAGCGGGCGTTCCGTGCGAGGGAGTCACGCTCAGCGGCCTGCGCTCAGACCGTCTGGGCGAGATCCAAGTTCAGTCGCCTTCGCTTGCCAATGGCTACCTCGCTGATCCTGAACGCACGCGCGAGCGCTTCCGCGACTCGGGCTTTCTCACTGGTGATCTGGCGTTCATCAGGGACGGATACCTTTACCCTGTAGCGCGGGCCGACGATGCGATCTCGGTCGGAGGTCGCAAGGTATACGCGTGCGAGATCGAGAGCGCCGTCGATGTGCTCACGGGAATGCGCCGCGGATGCTCCACGCTGGTAGAGCGCAATGGCACGGGCGGTCTCGCTCTGATGGTCGAGATGAGCGATACGGACGGCGATTACAGGCACCTAGCCGCCCAAGCTGCCGACGCGGCGATGGCACGCGCCGCGGTCCCGCTTTCCGAATGCATCTTTCTGCCAAAAGGAAGCTTGCCCAAGACCCCGAGTGGGAAGATCCAGCGCCACCGCTGCCGTCGGCTGCTCGACACAGGCGACTACGAGCAACTCGCGACGATCGAGTTCGCTGGTTCCTCGCGATGACAGCTCGGCCCCTCACCGTTCTCCTGACTGGGGCCTCCGGGGTGGTTGGCCGCGCTCTGGCTGAGGATCTGCAACAGCACCGCACGATCGGCCTTGTCCATTCCCAGCAAGCGCAACTTCCAGTCGATCTGCAGCTGCGGTGTGATCTCGCACAGCCTCGGATGGGACTCGACGCCACCCGCTGGGAGGCG
>JASLDD010000157.1 GCA_030151725.1 Solirubrobacteraceae bacterium | reverse complement strand
GCTGCGGTGACCGGCGCCGACAGGGTCGTGCGAAGGAGGGGGCGAACGTGTCTCCCAAAATGAACGCTGTATATCTATGGTGATACAGAGTTCAAACAGAGACTAAGAGTCCCCCGCCGCGAAGTCCTCCGGGGAGACCTGGTCCAAGAACTCCTTGAACTTCTCAACGACGTCCTCCGACTCCTCGACGTCGTGCTCGAACTCGATCGCCGACTCGGAGATGACCTCCTCGGCGGCGTAGATGGGGGCGCCCGAGCGGACTGCCAAGGCAATCGCGTCGCTCGGACGCGAGTCGATTTCCAGCTCGCGGCCACCCACGCTGAGGGTGATCGAAGCGAAGAACGTGTTCTCCCGCAGCTCTGTGACAGACACCTGCGTGCACTTGACATCCAGCTCGCCGAGGATGTCGCACAGCAAATCGTGCGTCATCGGCCGCGGAGTTCCGGCCCCCTGGAGCTTCATCAAGATGGACGCCGCCTCGGGGTGCCCGATCCAGATCGGCAGGAACTTGTTGCCGTCGACCGTCTTCAAGAGCACGATCGGCTGCTTGCCAACCATGTCGAAGCTGACGCCGTAAATCACCATCTCCTGCACAAGGATCCTCCGAGAGGGGGGATGTCAGAGTATAGGTCGCGTCATGAGCTCCCGAGAGGCCGCCGGAGCGACACACCGGGCCCAGCGGACCGCTTCAGCTCACGTCGATGCCCGAAAGCTCCACAGCTTGTTACCGAGGAAGTTCAGGGGTGTGGAGGCCGCCACGGCAAGCGCCTGGGCAGGCACCTTGGCCATCCCGGCGCTCTCCACGAGCAGCGTCAGCAACAGCAGGCTGCAGCCGAACGCAACGAGGCTCACCACGACGAACCGCAGGGCCTGGAAGTGGACCTGGCCGTCGCGCGCGTCGAACGTCCAGTGGCGATTGAGCACGAAGTTATTGAGCACCGCGACAAGCCACGCCGCCACGGCGGCGACCCGGTAGTCGACCCCCACAGAATGCACGAACAGGGCGTAAACGGCGAGGTTGACGACGAAGCCGACCGCCCCCACGAGCCCAAAACGCACGAGCTGGAGCCAGTTGGCCGGCCTGCGCAGCCCATGGAGCAGCCGAATGTGCGGCCGCAGTTCCACAGCCGTTGCTTCATCGCGCATCGCATCAGGGTAGCGACACTTCCCGGCGGACGCTGCCGCTAGCCTAGATGCATGGGGTTCTCGAGCAAGGCGCCCGCGTTGCTGTGCTGCCTGCTGGCGGCTGGCTCCATCGCCGCGTGCGGGGAAGCAACCGTCGCCTCCAAGGTAAGCCACGCCAAGCAGAGTGCGGCCCCGCCCACCACAGCTGCGAGCCCCGGCGCCGCCAACAGCTCGGCTGCCACGAGCAGGGAGGTTGCCGACCCCCAGGAAGCTGCCAGCTTCCCGGCCCCAGCCTCTGTCCACCACTCCTCCGCAGCGACGCCAAAGAAGGCCAGCGAAGCAATCGTCGCCGCGGGAGCGCCCTCTGACGCCGAAGTCCGCAGCGAGCTGTCGCAGATGAAGGCCGTCGAACAGAGCGCCAAGCAGGCCCAAACACACCGGCTCACGCCCGTCCCCGGCGGTGAGTCGATCGGCGGAAACGGCACGCTGCCGATCCCGGCCGGCCTGCCCGAAGTGATCCAGAAGGTGATCGCGGGCGCCAACGAGATCGCCGACTTCCCCTACGTGTTCGGAGGTGGGCATGCCTCCTTTGTGGACAACGCCTACGACTGCTCCGGCTCGGTCAGCTACGCCCTCGCCGCCGGAGGGCTCCTCAGCGCACCTGAGACATCCGGCGAACTGGAGAACTGGGGCGCGCCGGGCCCCGGGCGCTACATCACCGTGTACGCCAACGCCGGTCACACTTACATGTATGTGGACGGTGTCCTATATGACACAGCCGGGCGCAGCGGTGTGTACGCCTCGCGCTGGCAGGTCGCTCCCGTCGACAACTCCGGCTACGTCGTGAGGCACTACCCCGGTCTCTGACCGGAGAGCCCATGTCACTCGTAAGTCTCGTCCTCTCGATTCCCCTGGCACTCGACGGTGAATCGCTGACCGCGGGCAACACCGGGATCGCCATTCTCTCGGTCGTGTCGATGGTCGGCTGCTATGTGCTCCTGGCCGCGCTCTGGTACTTCGTCTTCCGCGACAAGTCGCGCTCCAAGCGAGGCAAAGACGCCTCGGACTGAGCTTCTCTAGTGCGAGAGGGTCGCTTCGGCCAGCACCGTGGTGGCGACCGGCAGATGCGAAGCGGCGTTGCGCACGCTCAGGCGCATCAGCAGCGAGAGCTTGTGCAGCTTGCGCA
Source organism: Solirubrobacteraceae bacterium (assembly GCA_030151725.1). GTDB lineage: Bacteria > Actinomycetota > Thermoleophilia > Solirubrobacterales > Solirubrobacteraceae > Palsa-744. Next base: position 17,263 of record JASLDD010000157.1, on the reverse strand, counting down.
GTCGCGCCGCCACCGTCTTTGAGATCTGGATGTGGACGATGCCGGAGCCGCCCTTCGTCGTCACCAGGATCACTTTCGCGATCAAGGTCTGCGGGGCGGTCCCGCGAGCGAAGCTTGTTGCCGCCGGGCCCTTGATCTTCATCTTCCGTGCCAGCGAGCTGGGGATCGTGATTTCGAAGTGCCCTGCCACCTGCTCGTTGACGTCATAGCGGACAACCAGACCGGACTTGCCTAGCACGCTCTTCAGCGAGTGCGAGAGGATCACAGCGGTGGCCACCGGGGCGGCTACGCCTTCGGCGCCGCTGGAGACCGGGGGGCCTCCTGGGGTGCCCGGGGTGGAGCCCGTGGTGCCGGTCGAGCCGGTTGAGCCCGTCGAGCCGGTGCCGCTCGTCGTTTCGGGGGTGGCGGGTTTGGGCGGCCCGATCACCGTGATCGACTTCGTGATGCTCTGGACGTTGCCGCCCACGTCGGTGACGGTCAGGGTGACGTTGTAAGTGCCGCCATATGCGTATGAGTGGAACACGCTCGCCGCGCACGGGGAGAGCCACGGTTCCGAGCAGACCGGCGCGCCGGGAGCGAATCCTGAGATTTCAGTCGAGCCGTCGCCGAAGTTCCATCTGTAAGTCGCGTAGTTTGCGTCGGGTGCGCCGCTTGCTTCGTAACCGAATGCGGAGTTCAGGGTGATGTTCGACTCCATGCCGTCGAAGCTCACGATGTCGTTCACGTTGACCGCGTTGGGAGCCGTGAATTTCGGCTGGAGGTTTACGCCCCTCAAGCACGGAACACCGGGGTAGGTGAGTCGCAGGGCCGACAGGTCGAAGGCATCGTTCAAGTAGTAGTGCCTGCCTCCGATTTCCTGGTCGTACAGGGTGCCCGCGCCTGAGGCCTTGTTTTCCGGGTAGGAGCCTTCTGTGGGCCCGAAGAAGTTCCGGCACTCGTCCGTCGCCTCGTTGCCGATCGGGTCCTGCCACGCGTTCAGGAGCGGGTTGGTCATGGTGTTCTGCTGCTCCTCGCCGATCTGGTTGATGATCAGATCCGCGAGGCCCGTGTCGCAGAAACCGTCGCCAATCACAGACGGGCACTGTTCGGGCTGGTTGGGCTCCTGCTCTACAGGTTCCGCTTCATACCCCTTTTCCGGTTCGGGGTTGAAGCCGCCGTCCTGGCAGTAAGTCGCCAGGGTCTGGTCTTCCGCCTGGAAGTCGCCGTCGTGCAGGCCTCCCGCCGTCCACGGGATCACCGAGTAGATGACCGTGTTGCCGTCACCTGTCGGCAGCAGACCGGGGTTGATGTCGGAGTGGTAGCTGCAGAAGCTGTGTTCGTAGCTTTTCTGCGTTTCTTCGAAGTCCGAGCAGTGACCGTTTTTCCCGCCTTTGTCCAGGCACACAGTCAGGCCGGGAGGTGTGAGGAGGTAGTAGACCGTGTTCATGCCCGTGGGCAGCCCGTGCACCGAGACGTAGTGCTGAAGCTGTTCGCGAACCTGTTTGTCGGTCAGGCATCCAAGCGGGTAGGTGTGCAGCACCGGCTTTTCTTTGATCGGGTGAGGATCGGTGCAGCCGGAGACGGGGTAGGCTTCGGTGTCTTCCGCGGCGCCGCGGAAGGTGACGCGGTTGTAGGCCGGCTGATTGCTCTTGTCGGTGTACTGCGTGTCGACCGCGAGGACGTCCGTCAGCTGGTTGCTTGCGCCGCCGAGCGCTTCGAGGAATTCGTCGATCTTTTCTTTCCAGTCATCGTGGTAGTGATAAGTGGGGTCCCAGTAGATCGCGTAGACCGCACTACCGTGCAGGACGGGGTTGCCGTTTTTGTTGCTGAATTCGTTCGGCGTTTTGAGTTCGAGCACCCGGGGAGTTTCGAGTTCTTCCCCTTCTTCGCCGAACTGATCGAACGCGAGCGGCCCATCGAACAGAACCCCCTCGACGCGTGGCTGTACTCCGACCGGCGCTCCTTCTTCGTTCGTCGTAACGACTGCTCCAGCCGGGGCTGCAAGCGCCAGTGACAGGGCCGCCAGGCACACCGTAAGGATCAGTCCTCGAGCGGTGGGGCGGAAGGTTGACATCGAGCGGGGGTGGAAGAAGCGAGCGAAGATGGTCACGAGCCACTCATCGGCAGCGTGGGCACGTTGCCTTAGCGTGGTGGACGACTTTGCTGAGAGCGGCCGGGGCGAGATCCCGGGAGGCCTGCGCCCGGTCCGCGCGGCGGGCTAGGGCTTGCGCGTAGTGTGCTTGGCCTTGGCCGCGGCGGCTCGCTGAGCGCGGTAGGCGGCGAGGGCGCTCCGGTAGGCCGAGCTCAGGTTGCTCATGCTTTCGTGCGAGGTCTCACCGACCGATGGCATGTCCAGCGGGCTGCTCGCGCCGGCCGGCAGCATCCCGATCTCGAGGTGCGGAGCCGAGGAGATGCCGACGTCCCCGCAACCGACATCCGCAATCGGCTGACCGGCGCTGACATGCGTACCGACTGGAACCAGCGCCGGGGCAGCATGGCCGTAGTAGATGTAGCGGCCTTGGTCGGGCCCGCTGTCCACGAGCAGGACAGGCGCGTATGGGCCGAAGCCTTCAAGGCCCTCGTGCACGATCGTGCCACTCGCGACCGCCAGCTCCTGCAGATGCGTGCCGCACTGGTTGGCGTTGCCGCCCAGATCCACGCCCTGATCCAAGGTCCACCAGCTCCTCGGCGCGACATGCGAAAGCGGATACAACGGGAAGACCCACCCGCTGGGGCTGAGCGGATAGGGACTGCCCGCGAAGACTGGCGCGGAGGGGACCGCCGTTCCGCCTGCGGCGCTCGGCGCGGTCAGCGTGGGCGGCGGCGTGACGGGGGTGGGGGAAATGACGGCAGTGCCGCCCGTGCTTGCAGCCTCCGCGCTCTGGGTGGTAACCGCGAGCGCCACGATTGCCGCGAGCATGGTCCAGCGCGTCAGGAGACCCCGCAAATCTGCCTCTCTTCGTCGGCCGACGGGGTTAGCTGACGGGCTAGCGACCTGCGCCTCCCGCGGATTACCGCGGAACTCGCCCCAACAACTCGGTTCCCCCGCTCACGGACACCCGCCCGTGATTAGGCGAGCGCAAGACTAGCGCACGCGCGCGGCGGAAGCCTCCCTCCAACCCGTATATCTGTCCAGGTGGGCTTGAGCATCGACAGATTTGCACCGTTGGGCCCGATCATGGCGCTGCGTACCACCAGTGAATAAGAGATCGTGTGTCTGCAATAGCAACCAGTGGCCCAAATCCAGGCTCCAACAACGGCTCGGCGACACTGCCCAGGATCCGTCTGGGTCGGTTGGCGAGACTTCGACCAGGTGGCGACCATCTGAGCATCTGGGCCGCCGCCACTGCGTTGCTTGTGATCGCCGGGATCGTGGCCTCTGTGCTCGGCGCCAAGGCGGTGGCTCGCTCGGACGCCGACAAAGCCCGCCTCTCCTTCAACCTGACCTCAGCCGAGATCGCCTCGACGTTGAAGCTGGCCATCCAGCACGAGGAAGACCTAGTCGTCAGCGCCAGCGCTTTCGTGAGCGAACACCCCAACACCTCGGCCGCCGGGTTTGACATCTGGGCCGAATCGGTGCACGCGATGCAGCGCTACAAGGAGCTCCAGGACATCGGCCTCGTGGCGATGGTGCCGGCGGCCCAGCTCTCTGCGTTTCAGGCGCGGATGGCGGCCCACCCGCTGCGCCCGCTGGGACCCAGGTCCGTGGGCCCAGTCGAAAGCCCGCAGGTGCTGCCTTCGGGCCACCGCCCCTTCTACTGCCTGGCCGTGGCCGGTCTGGCGAGGAACGCCAAGACCTACCTGCCCGGCGAGCTCGACTACTGCGCGCTGGCGCCGACGCTCGTCGCCACACGCGAGACGGCCCTCGCCAGCTATGCGCCGTTCGTGGCCGCCGGCAACTCTACGCTGGCCGTAGAGACGCCCGTCTACCGAGGCGGGGTGACCCCGGCGACCGTCGCAGGCCGCAAGCACGCATTCCTGGGCTGGCTGGGCGAGCTGCTCGTCCCCAAGGTCGTCCTCGGCAGAGCGCTCGAAGGTCATGAGAACCTGACCGTGAGCTTCCACTTCGACTCCCCCGAGTCACATGTGGCGTTCACAAGCGGGAAGGTCAAGCGTGGCGAGCAGAGCTCCAAGATCAACGTCCGCAACGGATGGAGCGTCGAAAGCTTTGCGCCCAAGCCCTCCACGGGGGTGAGCGACAACTGGCACGCGCTCACCCTGCTGATCGGCGGGACCCTCGTGAGCCTGATGTTCGGCCTGCTCGGACTCACCCTCGGGACCGGCCGCAGGCGCGCGCTCGCGCTCGTGCGCGAGAAGACGCGTGAGCTCTCCCACCAAGCGCTGCACGACACGCTCACAGGGCTGCCCAACCGGGCGCTCGTGCTCGACCGTGCCGATCAGCTGCTGGCGCGCACGGCACGCCGGCCGGGCACGCTCTCCGGTGCCCTGTTCATAGACATCGACGGCTTCAAGCACGTCAACGACAACCTCGGGCACGCTGCCGGCGACCAGCTGCTGAAGATCGTCGGCGAGCGCCTGCAGCTAGCGGTGCGCGACCACGACACCGTGGGGCGCCTCGGCGGGGACGAGTTCGTCGTGCTCGTGGATTCCACGACCGACGAGACCGCGCTCGACCGCTTGGCCGACCGCCTCACCGAGGTACTGCGCGAACCGGTCGTGCTCGACGACGGTCGCAAAGTCTTCTCCGTGACCGCCAGCATCGGCGTGGCCATGGGTCAATACACAACTCCCGACGGCCTGCTGCGTGACGCCGACCTGGCGTTGTATGCGGCCAAGGCCGCCGGCAAGGATCGCTATGCCCTGTTCGACGCCAGCATGTACGCAGGCGCCGAAGGGCGCCTCGAGCTGGAGAACGACCTCGGCATGGCCCTCCAGCGCAACCAGTTCTTCCTGCTCTATCAACCCATCTTCGACCTTCCCAGCCAGGGGATCGTAGGCGTAGAGGCGCTGATCCGCTGGCAGCACCCCGAGCGCGGCATGGTGGCACCGGACAGCTTCATCCCGCTGGCCGAGGAGAGCGGGATGATCATCCAAATCGGCCGCTGGGTGCTCGAGGAGGCCTGTCGTCAGGCCGCCAGCTGGTCCGCCGAAGGTCTCGAGGTGCCCATCGCCGTCAACGTCTCAGCGCATCAGCTCAGCCGCAAAGGCTTCGCCGACGACGTGCGCCTGGCGCTCGAGAGCTCCGGAATCGCGCCCGCGCTGCTGACGCTAGAGCTGACCGAGACGACTCTCATGCGCGACGTCGCGAGCGCCTCAGAGGCGCTCAAGGCGGTCAAGGCGCTGGGCGTGCGGATCGCGATCGACGACTTCGGCACCGGCTATGCCTCGCTCTCTCAGCTGCAGCGTATGCCTGTCGACATCCTCAAGATCGACCGTAGCTTCGTTGCCGCGCTCAATGACGGGGGCCAGAGCCGCGAGCTGCTGCAGGCGATCCTCGGAGTCGGCGAGGCGCTCTCGCTGTCGGTTGTGGCCGAGGGAATCGAGGAGCGCAACCAGATGACGACGCTCGAAGAGATGGGCTGTGAGATGGCCCAAGGCTTCCTGATGGGCAAGCCTGGCACCGCCGGGGCGATCGAGCTGCTTCTGGCTCCACGCTCTTCGCGCACCACCGCCGCCTCGAGCTCCGCCTGACGCACTACTTTGACAGCTATGGGCGTAGGGCGTTCACTGCGCCCACCTCCTTATACTGCGGGCCTCGGTCAGGGCCAAGGTCAATAGTCAACAGGAGGTACCCCGATGAGCAAGCTCCTCGCCCGAATTGGCGTTCCTGCGCTGACCGTGCTGGCACTCGCCGGCTGCGGCAGCAGCAGTAGCAGCAGCACGAGCTCTACCGCCGCAACCACCACCTCTACGAGCGCGAACTCATCTGTCGCAGCCCTGGTGCCCGCGGCGATCAAGTCGAAGGGCACTCTGACGGTCGCCGCCGACGCGACCTACGCTCCAAACGAGTTCGTGGCCTCTGACGGACACACGGTAATTGGGATGGATGCCGATCTGATGAAAGCCCTCGGCGCCGAGATGGGGCTGAAAGTGAACATGGTCAACGCTACTTTCGACACGATCATCCCCGGCCTGGCCGCCGGCAAGTACGACATCGGCGCCTCATCCTTTACAGACACCAAGGAACGTGAGAAGACCGTCGACTTCGTCGACTACTTCTCGGCCGGCATCTCCTTCTACGCCAAGAGCACTTCCAGCCCGACGGTAAAAGGGGTCGAAGATCTGTGCGGCAAGACGGTCTCTGTCGAGAAGGGGACCACCGAGGAAGAAGAAGCCAACGAACAGGGCAAGAAGTGCACCAAAGCCGGCAAGAAGTCCGTGAGCGTGCTCGTGTACCCAACCCAGAACGGCGCCAACCTGGCAATCTCCAGCGGCCGCGCAGAACTCGGCATGGCCGACTCCCCGATTGCCGCCTATCAGGTGAAGCAGTCAGGTGGAACCTTCAAGCTGGTGGGTGAAACCTACGGTGCCGCTCCATACGGCCTCGCGATTCCCAAGGGCAGTGGCATGACGACTCCGGTGCTCGCGGCGTTGAAGGCACTGATCGCAGACGGCACTTACACCGGAATCCTGACCAAATGGGGCGTGCAGGCAGGAGCGATCACGACGCCGACGATCAACGGGGCGAAGAGCTAGGTAGACGAACCGGTGCCCTCTTCCGAGGACACCAGCCCGACCGGGCGGCCAGACGACATAGTGGCCGTCCCGGTCCGGCGCCCCGGCCGCTGGGTGGCAGCGGTGATCGTCCTGCTGATCGCCGCGGCACTGATCCGCTCGTTCGTCACCAACCCGCGCTTCGAATGGAGCGTCGTCGGCGAATACCTCTTTGATCACCGCATCCTCGAAGGCCTCGTAGTGACGATCGAGCTGACCGTCATAGCGATGGCGATCGGGGTGGCGCTGGGTGTGCTGTTGGCGGTGATGCGCGTTTCCACAAATCCGCTGCTCGCAGGTGCGAGCTGGCTCTACATATGGTTCTTCCGCGGCACTCCCGTGCTCGTGCAGTTGCTGTTCTGGTACAACGTCGCCGCGCTTTACCCCAAGCTCGGGATCGGCATTCCCTTCGGTCCCGCGTTCGTGCATCCCGACGTCAACACCCTAATCACCGCGTTCCGCGCGGGCGTTCTCGGTCTCAGCCTCAACGAGGGCGCCTACATGGCAGAGATCGTGCGCGCAGGGATGATCTCTGTCGATGACGGGCAAACAGACGCCGCGCAGTCGCTCGGAATGACACGCGTGCAGACGCTGCGCCGGATCGTGCTGCCACAGGCAATGCGAGTGATCATCCCGCCGACCGGCAACGAGACGATCTCGATGCTCAAGACCACATCACTCGCCAGCGTCATAACCGTCACCGAGCTCACCTACTCCTCAGAAGAGATCTTTGCCGTCAACTACAAGACGATCCAGCTGCTGATCGTCGCGAGCTTTTGGTACATCGTCTGCACGAGCGTGCTGTACGTCGGTCAGTACTACCTCGAGCGCTACTACGGCCGCGGCGCATCTCGTGAGCTGCCGCCGACAACTCTTCAGAAATGGCGCCTGCGTCTATCCACAGGAAGACACGAGTTGACATGAGCACACCAATGGTCAGCGCCGAAGGTGTGCACAAGCGCTTCGGACGTCAGGAGGTGCTCAAGGGGATCACACTCGAGATCATGCCCGGCGAGGTCATGTGCCTGCTCGGGCCGTCCGGCTCCGGCAAGTCCACGTTTCTGCGCTGCATAAACCACCTCGAGAAGATCAACGCGGGGCGTCTGGCCGTCGACGGGGAGCTCGTGGGCTACCGCCAGGTGGGCGACAAGCTCCACGAGTTGCGCGAGTCCGAGGTCGCGCGCAAGCGCGCCGCGATCGGGATGGTCTTTCAGCACTTCAACCTCTTCCCCCACATGACCGCTCTCGGGAACGTCGCCTGCGCACCGATTCGCGTCAAGGGCGTGGGCCGCGAGCAGGCCCACGCGCGCGGACGAGAGCTGCTCCACCGGGTGGGCCTCGCCGACAAGCTCGACTCCTATCCCGCTCAGCTCTCTGGGGGACAGCAGCAGCGGGTAGCCATCGCTCGCGCCCTCGCCATGGACCCCAAGCTGATGCTGTTCGACGAGCCGACCTCGGCGCTCGATCCCGAGCTGGTCGGCGAGGTCCTGCAGGCGATGCAGCAACTTGCGCGTGACGGCATGACGATGATCGTCGTGACACACGAGATCGGCTTCGCCCGCGAGGTCGCCGACACGGTGGTGTTCATGGACGGGGGCGTCGTGGTGGAGTCGGGCGCTCCCTCGGAGGTGCTCTCCAATCCGCGCCACGAGCGCACCAAGGCCTTTCTCTCAAAGGTGCTCTAGGAGCGGACCGGGGGACCGGACCGGGTCAGGCGAGGTGCCCCTCCAGGCGCTCGAGCGCCTGCTCGAGGTTCGCCCGACCGAAGCCCATGCGCACGTGTTTGGGCTCGTCATATACGGCACCCGGAAGCAGGAGCACGCCGGCCTGCTCGGCGATCTGCTCGCACCAGCTCTTGACATCGAAGTCGCCTCTGACGCGGGGGAACCCTGTCGGGCCGGCCGTCGGGCGCACCCACTCGAAGAGCCCGGCGTGGCGGTCGAGGAACGCGTCGAGAAGCGGCAGGTTGGCGAGCACGAGCTCGCGGCAGCGGTCCACCAGCTGCTCGCCGTGGCGTAGCGCCAGTGCCACGAGCAGCTCGCTTGGGGCACTCGAGCAGATCGTCGTGTAGAGCTTGAAATCCCTGACCTGTGCAATCAGCTCAGGATTCCGGCACGCGAGCCAACCGATCCGCAGGCCCGGCAGCCCATACGCCTTGGAGACCGTGTTCAGCGAGATCGCGTGCTCATACACATCACACGCAGCCGGAAGGCGGTCGGCGGGATCATGCTCCAAGCCCCTGTAGACCTCGTCGCTGAAGATCACCAAATCGCGCTCGCGGGCGATGTCCAGCAGGCGCTCAAACGTCCTGCGGGACATCGGCATGCCGGTGGGATTGTGCGGGCTGTTGATGTAGATGAGGCGCGTCTCCGCCCGCAGCAGGCGCTCCAGCGCATCTAGGTCATGCTCCCAACCGTCCTCGTGTCGTCGCTGCCACAGCTCGACCTCGGCCCCCGTACTCCGTGCGACCTCGATCGCCGAGCCATAACAGGGCGCCTCCACGACCACGTGGTCCCCCGGCCCGAGTAGCGCGTGGTAGGTGGCGAAGATCCCCTCCTCGGCAGCTGCGACGGCAAGCACGTCGTCGGGCTGGACAGTCTCGTAGCGGCCCGCCACCGCCGTGCGCAGCTCCGGTGAGCCCGCCACCTCGGTGTAGCCAAGGCGCAGCGAGTGCAACCGCTCGGCGGCATCGGGCTCAAGCGCGAGCAGATCCTCGACGGCCAGCGACTCGCAATCGCTGCTCGAGAGCATCAGCTCAGCGCGGAACTCCCACTTCTCGTAGTAGCGCTCCAGCGCAAAGGGCGCGATCTTCATGGCGCCGATGTTCGCATAGCCAGCCGGTCCTCCCACTAACGTCTCCTGATCACGCAGTGAGTGTTCCCTGTACACAATGAGGAGGACGTGAATGCGTCTGCTGTCAGTCGTGCTGGTGTTGGGAGTCCTCGCGCTCTGCGGATGTGGATCGAGCTCCAGCTCGAATGGCACATCGGCCGCGACCACATCGACGAGCGCAACCGCCGCGTCGACGTCGACGAGCCCCACGCATCTCGCCACCGCCAAGTTCGTGCTTCACGTCGGGCTCGCCTTCGGCGCGTTTCACCGCTACATATACGAGCCGCTCAAGGCCGGGGAGTTCAAAAGCCTGCTGCGCCACAAGCTCGCCGTCATCAAGGCGAGCGCAGCCGCGGTGTTCGTGGTGCACGAGCTCAAACTCGCGACCGCCGATGCGCAGGCCAGCCCGCTGCTGATGAAATTCGTGCCCCAGCTGGCCGTGCTCAGCACCGGATTCAAAGGCGCGCTTGTGCGCCTGAAAGCCGGCACGTTCAAGCCGAGCGAAATCGAAACAGCGCTACCGGGGATCGAATCGATCAAGGGCGCCGCTGCCACCGCGGGGATACCGATCAAAGAATCCGCACCGTCCCTGCCGTAACAGGGCGCGCTCAGCGGACTAGTCTCAGGCGGTGATGAGCACCGTCGAGTCCCACGTCGCCGTCATCGGGGGCGGCGTCGTGGGCTGCGCCGTCGCGCATGCACTGACGCGCCGGGGTGTGGCGGCGATCCTGCTCGAGGCCGAGTCGGGCCTCGGCCTCGGCGCCAGCGGCGCCAACTCGGGGATCCTGCACACGGGCTTCGATTCCACGCCGGGGGAGCTCGAGACGAGCCTGATCCTGCGCTCGGGGGCACTGCGCGAGGAGCTGATCGGAGAGCTTGGCGTGCGCGTGTGGCATTGCGGCGCGCGGCTCACGCCCACCGGCGATGAGGAGCTGGCCGCCGTCCGCGAGCTGGCGCGCAACGCGGGCGTCAACGGAGTGCCTGTCGTGGTCGAGCCAGACGGCTCGTTGCGCGTGCCTGGCGAGTCGGTCACCGATCCCGTCGCCTACGTCCAAGCGCTGGCGGGCGCCGCGCAGGCGGGTGGAGCGCAGGTCAGACTCCATGCCCGCGTCGTCGGCCTCGCACAGCGCGCGGGCGGCCCCATCGAGATATGCCTCGGTGACGGCGATCAGGTGTCGGTACGCGGGGCGGTCAACTGCGCGGGGCTGTTCGCCGACGAGGTGGCCCGTTTGGCGGACGATGAGCCGTTTGAGATCTATCCCCGCAAGGGCGAGTTTCTCGTGTTCGACGCGCCCGCAGGACATCCGCTTAAGGAGATCCTGCTCCCGGTGCCCTCGAAGCTCGGCAAGGGAGTGCTGGTCTTTCCCACGCTCGAAGGACTGATCGTGGCCGGCCCAACGGCACGCGACCGCGAGGACAAGCACGACTGGTCGGTCGAGGCGGATGCCGAGGAGCTGATCGCGGCACGGGCGCAGCGCATGTACCCACCGCTCGCCAACGCCATCCGGGTGGGCGCCTACACCGGCCTGCGCCCGGCCGGGGTAGGCAGTAACTACGCGATCGTCAGCTCACACACGATCCCTGGCCTTATCCACGTGGGAGCGATCCGCTCGACGGGCCTCTCCGCGTCGCTTGGCATTGGCGAGCACGTCGCCGAGATGCTGGCCGAGAGCGCCGGAATCGACCTCGGCGAGCCGCGCCCCCTGCCGACGCCTGCGACCACCACCGCGAGCAGAGCCGACCCCTGGTGGCAGCGCGCCGCCACCCATCACGCCGCGCAAGAGCGATGAGCTCAGAGCTGCTGCTGGGAATAGACGAGGGGACCACCGCCGTGAAGGCCGCGCTGTTCGACACCGAGCTGCACTGCCTCGCCATCGCACGGCGCCCGGTCCCCGTCACACATCCACGAGCCGGGTGGGTGGAGCAGGATCCCGAGCTGGTGCTCGAGGCCGTCGTGGATGCAGTGGCCGAGGTCCTCCTGCACGCACAGGGACGCCCGATCCGCGCATGCGGGCTCGATCATCAGGGCGAGTCCGTGCTCGCGTGGGACGCGCTCAGCGGTCGCCCGCTCACCCCTATCGTCGTCTGGCAGGACAAGCGCCAGGAGGATTTGCTCGCAAAGATCGACGCCAACGCCGTCGCACGCTCGGGACTGCCACTCGACCCGTACTTCTCCGCCGGCAAGCTGGCGTGGCTGCTCGCCAACGACGACGAGGTGGCACGGGCGCGCGCGGCGGGCAGGCTGCGCCTGGGCACCGTCGACGCCTTCCTCGTGGATCGCCTGGGAGGACGCTTTGCCTCAGATCTCTCGAGCGCCTCCAGAACGCAGCTGCTGGCTCTCGGAGGGACCGACTGGGACGACGACCTGCTTTCTGCGTTCGGCGTGAGTCGCGAGTGGCTGCCACCCATCGGCCCCACGTTCGGCCCACTCGGCGAGCTGCGCCACGAGCGCTGGCCGCTTGCCATACCGCTCGCCTCCCAGGCCGTCGATCAGCAGGCGGCGCTGGCCGGGTCGGGGGCCGTCTCGCCGGGAGCGCTCAAGGCGACCTACGGAACGGGCGTGTTCGTGCTCGGGCGCATCCCGGAGGCGCGGGTCCCAGACGGTCTGCTGCCGACGGTCGCCTGGGCCGCTCCCACGCGGACCGGTGAGATTGGCGCGGTCTCCCACGCGCTCGACGGCGGCGTGTTCGCGGCGGGCGCCCTACTCGACTGGCTGGCCGGTGGGTTGGGGCTGGCTGCCGACGCGCCCGCGCTGAGCAGGATGGCGGGATCTGTGGGGGACAGCGCCGGCGTGCTCGTGCTGCCCGCGCTCGCGGGGCTCGGTGCACCGTGGTGGCAGCCGGGAGCCCACGGCGTGATCGCCGGGCTGCACGGAGGCGTCACGGCTGCGCACGTCGCGCGCGCCGCGCTCGAGGGAATCGCGTGGCGGGTGGCCGACATCGTGGAGGCCGCGGAGGCCTCATCTCCCGTGCACGCCCTGTATGTCGACGGCGGGCTGAGCAACGACGAGACGCTGCTGCGCATCCAGGCCGACGCCGTCGGCCTCCCGATCACGGTGGGCACGGCCGACTGCACGGTGCTGGGGTCGGCGCTGCTCGCGGGCGTAGGAGCGGGCGTCTTTGAGAGCGTCGAGGCAGCAGCCGCGATGCTGCCGCGGGGACGCACTGTGGAGCCACGCCCCCAACGCGAGGGCATGCGCGAGCGCTGGCGTACCTTCGTCCAGGACGCGGCTCGCCTCTAGCGCCTACTCGACAGAGACCTGATATCCGCCACCGCGCAGGGCGAGCACGACCTCCTCGGTGTGCCGGCGCCCGCGCGTCTCGAGCGTCAGCTCGACGCCCGTCTCGCGCACGCCCAGTGAGACCGCCTCGCGCACGTGCTCGAGGCTCACGAGATTGGCGCGAGCCTCAGCGATCAATCCGAGCAGCTCCGCCAGCGCACCCGGGCGATCGGCCAAGCGTGTGAAGATCCGCACGCGCCGCCCCTCCTCAGTTTCGCGCCTGCGCAGCAGACCGGCGAGCAGGCCGCTGTCGACGTTGCCGCCCGAGACGATCGCCACGGTCGTGCCGGACGCAGCCGGGGCCACATGTGCGCTCAGCAGAGCCGCGACCCCAACAGCTCCCGCGCCCTCGGCAACGAGCTTGGCACGGTCGGCGAGGAACACCATCGCGTCGGCGATCTCGTCCTCGCTGACTGTGTGGATGGCGCTCACCAGCTCGCGCACGAGCGGCAGCGTGAGCGAGCCGGGGCGCTTGAGCGCGATCCCGTCGGCGATCGTGATCCCGCTGGGGCTGTCAGGAGCGGCGACGGTTCCGACTGGGGCGAGCGCCCGCGCGAACGGGGCGAAGGCGCGAGCCTGGACACCGACGATCTCCACATCGGGACGGGACGCGCGCAGAGAGACGCCGACGCCGGCGGCGAGACCGCCGCCTCCCACCGGGACGATCACCCGTGCCAGGTCCGGCACGTCCTCGAGCAGCTCGAGGCCGACGGTGCCCTGACCGGAGATCACGTCGAGATCGTCGAAAGGATGAACAAACGCCGACCCACTCTCGGCGGCCCGCTCGAGCGCCAGCTCGACGGCCTCCTCGACCGAGCTCCCGGCGAGGTGAACGATCGCGCCCAGACGCTCGACGGCCGCCACCTTGGACACGGCGGCGTCGCGCGGCATGAACACCTCACAGCCGATTCCCCTCACGCGGGCCGCCTGCGCGACAGCGCGGGCATGGTTGCCGGCGCTCGCCGTCACGAGGCCCGCGGCGGCGCGGTCGCCGAGGGAGGCCACCTTGTTGAGAGCCCCCCGCAGCTTGAACGAGCCCGTTCGCTGCAGGCACTCGGCCTTCAGCGCGACCCTTGCGCCCGCGATCTCGCTCAGCTCCTCGCTGAAAATCGTGGGGGTCCGCACAGCCACGTCCTCCAGCGCCGAGCGTGCGCGCTGGGGATCGACACCGGCTATCAGCTCGGCCACAGAGTGTTCGCGGGGCATGACTTGAAGGTATAGGCTGCGCGCCTTATCGCGCAACGGATGGCTGGGAGCGGTGGGCGAGCTGAACGACATCCTGCAGGGCCTCGAGTCGTCGCTGGGGCCACTGAGCGGCGCTCCGGTCCCGCTTGACGGCGGGATCACCAACCGCAACTACAAGGTCACGCTCGGCGGCAGCGACTACGTGGTGCGTCGTCCCGGCAAGGACACCGACCTGCTCGGCATCGACCGCCAGGGGGAGCGACTCGCCACAGAAGCGGCGGCCGCGCTCAGGATCGCACCGGCGGTCGCCACCGTTGTCGAGGGGTGCCTGGTGACCAGATTCATCGCCTGCTCATCCCTCGGAGAGCGAGAGGTGGCCGCGGGGGCGCAGGAGATCGCGCAGCTGCTGCGCGCGTTTCACGAGTCCGGCGCGCGCCTGCCGTGCGCCTTTCGGGTGGGGGATCTTTTGAACGATTATGGGGAGATCGTCGTGCGTAACGGGGCGAAGCTCCCGGCCGCTTACGCGATAGCGCAGAGCGCCGCCGCGCGCATCGAAGGGGTCCTCACGCGCGATCTTGCGCGGCCGTCGCACAACGACCTGCTGTGCGGGAATGTCATCCGAGCGGGGGACCGGCTGATGCTCGTCGATTGGGAGTACGCGGGCATGGGCGACCCGCGCTTCGATCTCGGCAACCTGTCCGTCAACAACGAATTCAGCGAAGACGACGACGAGCGGCTGTTGCACGCCTACCACGGCGGAGCGCCGGATGACAGGCAGCGGGCGGCGCTGCAGCTGATGCGCGTCCTCTCCGACGCCCGCGAGGCGGCGTGGGGTGTGGTGCAGTCCGTCGTCTCCGAGCTCGACTTCGACTTCGTCCGCTACGCGGAGGAGCACTTCGAGCGTCTGTGCGCAGCGGTCGAGCGTCCCAATTTCGAGGAGTGGCTTGCGGTGGCGGCCCCATGAGGAGGGTGCATGCCCAGAGTTCGTGAGATCCCGGATCGTGCGCGCGTCGTGATCGTCGGCGGGGGCGTGGGGGGCGCCTCGATCGCTCATCACCTGGCGCAGCTGGGCGAGCGCGACGTGGTGCTGCTCGATCGCAATGAGCTGACGAGCGGATCGACATTTCACTCGGCCGGCCTGGTGGGACAACTGCGCTCGAGCGTGCCGCTGACGCGCATGATGATGGACTCGGTGGAGCTCTACCGGACGCTCGACTGCGGCTGGGTGCAGTGCGGCGGCATTCGCCTGGCGTGCACTCAGGAGCGCGAGCAGGAGGTGCTGCGCCAGGTGGCGTGGGCTAAGACGTTCGGCCTGCCGCTGGAGCTGATCTCGGCCGATGAGGCACGCGAGCTGTTCCCGCTGATGAGCACAGAGGGTGTGCGCTGCGCCTCCTACCTGCCCAGCGACGGCTACCTGGATCCCTCTTTGCTGACGACGGCGCTCGTCGACGGCGCGCGGGCAGGCGGCTGCCGTGTGTTCACACACACGCGCGTCACGGGTATCGACCTCGACGAAAGCGTGCCGGCCCATCCGCGAGTGCGCGGCGTGCAGACCGAGTGGGGGCCGATCGAGGCCGAGGTGGTGGTCAACGCCGGAGGGATGTTCGCGGCGGAGATCGGACGGCTGGCGGGAGTGCGGGTGCCGATCGTGCCCTTTGCGCACGAGTACCTCGTGACGCAGCCGTTTCGCGAGCGTGTGGCGGGCGAGCATCTGCCGACGCTTCGCGACCCCGACCTGCTGATCTACTTCCGCGAGGAGGGCGCCGGCCTCGTGATGGGCGGTTATGAGCGCAGCTCGGCGCCGTGGGCCCTGGACGAGCACCTCGTGGACGCCATCCCGCAGGACTTCAACGGGCGGCTGCTCGAAGAGGACTGGCCGCGCTTCGAGGAGATCGCCGTCAACTCGCGGCGACGCGTGCCCGTCATGGACGAGATCACGGTCACGCGCCTGATCAACGGGCCCGAGGCGTTCACGCCCGACAACGAGTTCTGCCTCGGCGAGAGCGAGGTGGCCGGCTTGTTCGTGGCGGCCGGCTTCTGCGCCCACGGCCTTGCCGGAGCGGGCGGCGTGGGGCGGGTGATGGCCGAGTGGATCGTTGGAGGAGAGCCTGCGATGGACGTGTGGGAGATGGACATCCGCCGCTTCGGGCCGCACTTCCGCTCGCCCAGCTACACGCTGAAGCGCACCAAGGAGGTGTATGAGACCTACTACGACATCCGCTACCCCGGCCACGAGCGCCAGGCGGGACGGCCGCTTCGGACATCGAGCGCTTACCCGTGGCACGCCGAGCACGGCGCCGCCTTTGGCGAGAAGTCCGGCTGGGAGCGGGTGAACTGGTACGAGCCCAACGCCGCGGCCGGCGACGAGTCGCTGCGCCCGCGCGGCTGGGCCGGGATGCACTGGTCGCCTGCGATCGGCGCCGAGCACCTCGCCACGCGCGAGCGCGCGGGGATCTTCGACGAGTCGTCCTTTGCCAAGCTCGAGGTTGCAGGCCCGGGCGCCGCTGAGTTCCTGGAAGTCCTCTGCGACAACCGCGTGGCGCGCGAGGTGGGCGCGATCACGTACACGCAGATGCTCAACAGGCGCGGTGGGATCGAGTGCGACTTCACCGTCACGCGCGTGGAAGAGGAGCTCTTCTCGATCGTCACGGGCACCGCCTTCGGCAACCATGACCTCAGCTGGATCCGCCGCCATGCGCCGACGGACGGGAGAGTGCGCTGCGCCGACGTGACGGCTCGCTGGGCCTGCTTTGCGCTGTGGGGCCCGCGGGCGCGAGACATCCTGTCGGCACTCACATCCGACCCGCTCCAGTTCCCATACATGTCGATGCGCGAGCTGGCCATCGGGGATGTGCCGGTGCGGGCGCTGCGGGTGACGTTTGTGGGCGAGCTGGGATGGGAGCTCTACTGCCCGACCGAGTACGGCGCCGGGCTGTGGCGGGCGCTATGGGAGGAGGGGCAAGCGCACGGCCTGATGGCGTGCGGCTACAAGGCCATCGATTCGCTGCGCCTGGAGAAGGGCTATCGGGTGTGGGCGGCCGACATCACGCCCGACGAGACTCCCTATGAGGCCGGGCTGGGGTTCTGTGTGAAGAAGGAGGGTGAGTTCATCGGCTCGGGTGCGCTTGGCGGGGAGCCGTCGAAGCGCCTGCGCTGCCTCGTGCTCGAGGATCCGCGCTCGGTTGCGCTGGGGAATGAGCCTGTGCGTGTGAGCGGGGAGGTGATCGGCCGTATCACCAGCGGGGGCTACGGCTACACGGTGGAGCGCTCGATCGCCTACGCCTACCTGCCGGGTGAGATCGAGATCGGCAC
>JASLDD010000136.1 GCA_030151725.1 Solirubrobacteraceae bacterium | reverse complement strand
CTCGGCGCTGCTCAGGACCCATTTCTGGGACACGCCGGCGGAGGACAACGCGGCGCTGATCCTCGGCGAGGCGCAGTCGCGCACGGGCCCATGGGCGATGCTGCATGTGACTTGGACGGAGTGGAAGAACCTGTTCTCGCTCGAGATCTACTGCCGCACGGCGAAGATCCAGGTGGACGGCCTGGTCCGCTCCTACGGTCCTCAGCGGCTGCGCATCTATCGCATGGGTCCCGAGCTTGGACCGCCCGCGCTGGAGGAGATCGAGTACCCGAACGAGGATCACTCGTGGGAGCGCGAGTGGGCGAGCTTCAGCCGGGCGATCGAGGCAAACGACGCGACGCTCCTGGACGGCGATCTGTGCGACGCGCGCTATGCCTGGACGCAGATCGAGGCGGCCTACGCCGCCGGCCCCTATGCCCCGATGCGTGCGGGGATCGGGGGCTAGCAAGTCGATGTCGAGCACCCAAGCCTCTCCCATCGGCGTCATCGGGCTGTGGCACCTCGGGAGCGTGACTGCGGCCTGCCTGGCTGAGGCGGGCAACGAGGTCGTCGGCCTGGACCCCGACCCGGCGGTTATCGAGGGCCTCGCGGCGGGCCGTCCACCGGTGGCGGAGCCGGGCCTGGAGGAGCTGCTGGGCACGTTTGCACAGCGGCTGAGCTTCTCCAGCGACCCGCGGGCGCTGGCGGCTGCGCGTGCTGCGTGGATCGCGTTCGACACGCCGGTGGATGACGATGACAACGCGGATGTGGAGTGGGTGATCGAGCGCTCGGTGGCGCTGCTCGAGCAGCTTGCGGAGGACTCGCTGGTGATCGTCTCATCGCAGATGCCGGTGGGCAGCGTGGCTGCGCTACAGGCGCGCTGCGCAAAGGAGGGCTCGCAGCTGCGCTTTGCGTGCGTCCCTGAGAACCTACGCCTGGGCAATGCGCTGGAGTCGTTCCGCGCGCCGGAGCGGTTTGTGGCGGGGGTGCGCAGCGAGCGCGATCGCGAGGAGCTGGGAGAGATCCTGGAGCCGTTTGGCGGGCATGTGGAGTGGATGAGCGTGGAGTCGGCGGAGATGACCAAGCACGCGCTCAACGGCTTCCTGGCGACGTCGGTGGCGTTCATCAACGAGGTGGCCGTGATCTGCGAGGCGGTGGGCGCGGACGCGGGCGAGGTCTCACGGGGTCTGAAGAGCGAGCGGCGGATCGGACCGCGCGCCTACCTGGCGCCGGGGGATGCGTTCGCGGGCGGCACGCTTGCGCGCGACATCGGCTTCCTGCGCGGGCTGGCGGCACAGCACGAGCTCCCGGCACACGTATTTGCGGGGGTGGCGGACGCCAATACGGCGCACAAGCGCTGGGCGAAGCGGAAACTGACCGAGCTGCTGGGCGACGGCGGTGGGGAGGGTGCGGCGCTTGCCGGCAGGCGGGTGGCGGTGTGGGGTCTGACATACAAGCCGGGAACGGACACGCTGCGGCGATCGAGCGCGATCGAGCTGTGCCGCTGGCTGGCGGCGGAGGGTGCGAGCGTGCGCGCCCACGACCCGGCGGTGAGCGCCCTGCCGGCGGAGCTGTCGGGAGAGATCGAGCTCTCGAGGACGCCGCTCGAGGCGGCGCAGGGGGCGGACGCGCTGGTTGTGTGCACGGCGTGGCCGCAGTACCGGGACGTCGAGGGCGAGGATGTGGCGGCGGCGCTCGCGCAGGCCTTGATTTTGGACGCGGCAGGCTTCCTGGCGGGATCGCTTGGAGCGACGTCGAGCTTGAGCTATGCCCGTGTGGGTAGCGTCTCGACGAGGATGGGTGCGAGATGAGCGATGAGCTGAGCGGGCGTACGGCTTTGATCACGGGGGCGAGCCAGGGACTGGGCCTTGAGATCGCCCGTAGCTACCTGCGGGCGGGAGCGGCGGGGGTGTGCGTGTGCGGCCGCGATGCTGAGACGCTGGGTGCGGCTGAAAGGGAGCTGAGAGCGCTCGCGAGCGAGGGGCAGGAGGTGTTTGGGCAGGTCGCCGACGTCTCGGACCCCGAGCAGGTGCAGAGCTTGTGCGAGCGGGCCGTGGAGCGCTTCCCGGAGCTGACGATCCTGGTGAACAACGCGGGCGTGTATGGCCCCAAGGGCTCGATCGAGGAGGTGGACTGGCTGGAGTGGACGCGCGCGATCGAGATCAACTTGCTCGGCTCGGTGCTGCCCTCGCGCGCGCTGGCCGGCCACTTCAAGCGGCGCGGGTACGGCAAGATCGTGCAGCTGTCAGGGGGGGGAGCGACCAACCCGCTGCCGGGCTTGAGCGCTTATGCGGCGTCGAAGGCGGCGGTGGTGCGCTTCGCGGAGACGCTGGCGGAAGAGCTGCGCGAGCACAACGTGGACATCAACGCGATTGCGCCGGGGGCGCTGAATACGCGCATGCTCGACGAGGTGATAGCGGCGGGTCCGGAGCGCGTTGGGGCGGGCTTCTACGAGCGTGCGCTCGAGCAGCAGCGAAGCGGTGGGGTGCCGCTGTCGCGAGGGGCAGAGCTGGCGGTGTTCCTGGGCTCGGCGGCGAGCGACGGCGTGACGGGCAAGCTGCTGAGCGCTGTGTGGGACCCGTGGGCTGAGCTTCCCTCACACCTGAAAGATCTGAGCTCGGACGTGTACACGCTGCGGCGAATTGTGCCGGGCGACCGCGGCATGGACTGGGGAGAGATGTGACGCCGGCGCAGCAGCAGGTGCTGAGCATTGTGGTGCCGGCGTACAACGAGGAGGACAACGTGGACGCGGTGTATGAGCGTTTGAGCGAGGTCCTCACGCCGATGGACATGGATTGGGAGCTGATCTTCAGCGTGGATCCATGCACGGATCGCACGGAAGAGCTGATCCTGGAGCTGCGTGAGCGCGATCCGCGGGTGAAGATGCTGCGCTTCTCGCGCCGCTTCGGCCAGCCGATGGCGACGATCGCGGGCCTTGAAGCGGCTTCGGGCGATGCGACGGTAGTGATCGACTGCGATCTGCAGGACCCGCCGGAGCTGATCCCGGAGCTGGTGGCGCGCTGGCGGGAAGGCAACGAGGTGGTCTACGCGCAGCGCCGAACGCGCGCGGGGGAGACGCTGGCCAAGCGGGTCATATCGGCGCTGGGGTATCGGCTGATTGCGCGCGTGGCTGAGGTCGAGATTCCGCCCAACACGGGCGACTTCCGCCTGCTGAGCCGCCGCGTGGTCAAGAACGTGGTGGCGCTCAAGGAGGGCCACGGCTTCCTGCGCGGGCTGGTGGCGCTGGTGGGCTTTCGCAGCACGAGCGTGCTCTATGACCGCGATCCGCGGGCGGCGGGGACGAGCAAGTACAACCGCTTCTGGGGGTCGCTGGTGATCGGCTTGAACGGTGTGATCGGCTTCTCCCGTTTTCCGCTGCAGCTGATCTCGCTCATCGGAACCGCCTTTGCGGCGATCGCGTTCATATTCGCGATGCTCTATCTGACGCTCAAGCTCATCGGAGTGGCCTTTCCCGTCGGCAATCCGACGATCGTGATCGTGATCGCGTTCTTCAGCGGCATTCAGTTGCTTTCGCTGGGGGTGATGGGAGAGTACGTGGGCCGCATCTACGACGAGACCCGACGGCGCCCCAAGTACATCGTCGAGTCTCGCTACGGGTGGGACGGGACCACGGAGCCCGCTGCGGAGGATCGATGAGCCCGGCTGAGGAGCTGCCGCCGGTCT
>JASLDD010000077.1 GCA_030151725.1 Solirubrobacteraceae bacterium | reverse complement strand
CCCGATGAGAACAGCACGAAATAGTCGAGCTCGTGGTCACAGGTGAGCTCGTGCAGGTGCATCGCCCCGTCGACCTTCGGGCGCATGACCATCTCGAGTTGCTCCGCACTCAATGAATCGATCACACCGTCGCTCAGTGTCCCCGCCATGTGGATCACTCCGCGCAGTGGACGCTCCTCCGGTATCGAGCTCAGCAGTTGTTCCAACTGCCCCCTGTCACTGACGTCGCAGGCGACGATCTCCGCTTCGCAGCCGAGCACGGAGAGCTCGCCTTGTAGATCTTTCGCGTACGGCGCTTCGACGCCCTGGCGGCTCGTGAGCAGGAGGTGGCGGACCCCGTGCCGGCTTGCCAGATGGCGTGCCACCAACGAGCCCAGGGCGCCCGTCCCACCCGTGATCAGAACCGTTCTGGCCGTGTCCGCGGCCCGCGGGATTGTGAGCACGATCTTGCCCACGTTGTGACCTTCGCGGAGATACCGGAACGCTGTGGGCGCGTTGCGGACGTCCCAGGTCCGCACCGGCAGAGGCCGGAGGGCTCCCCGCTCGAACAGCGACAGCACCTCTGAGAGGATCTCTCGCAGCCGTTCCGGTCCGGCTTCGGTGACGTCGAAGGAGACGTAGCGCGTTGCCTCGTGGCCGGCTGTCACCTGCTCGGGATCGCGCAGGTCGGCCTTGCCCATCTCGACGAAGCGTCCACCGCTCGCCAATAGATCCAGCGAGGCATCGACGAAGTCTCCCGCGAGCGCATTCAACACCACGTCGACGCCGCGTCCCTCGGTCGCCGCCGAGAAGCGCTCGCGAAAGCCGAGATCGCGGGAAGACGCGAGATGCTCGCGATCGACACCGAGCTCCTCTAGCACTACCCACTTGACGGGGCTCGCGGTCGCGAACACCTCAGCGCCGATCGCGCGTGCGATCTGCACAGCAGCCATCCCCACACCGCCGGCGCCGGCATGGATCAAGACGGTCTCTCCCGAACGCAGCTCGGCGAGATCGACGAGGGCGTAGTAGGCAGTGAGGAACGCAATTGGAGTAGCCGCTGCGTCGATGAACTTCCAGCCCTCGGGAATCCTCTCGATCACGCTCCGCTCCGCAATTGCTAATGGCGCGAAGGCGTCGTTGAACAGGCCCATCACGCGATCACCGAGTGCGAGGTCTTGCACGCTGGGGCCGACCTCGGTCACGATGCCCGCACCCTCGCTGCCGAGCGGAGCCTCTCCTGGATACACATCCAACGCGATCAGCACGTCGCGGAAGTTCAGACCGCACGCCTCGATCGCGACTCTCACCTGACTCTCCTGCAGCGGCGCGTTCGCGGTCGGGTTCGCGACGAGCGCGAGCCCCTCAAGTGTGCCCTTCTGCTTCAGTCCCAATCGCCACGGCTCCTCGCCGTCGGGTGGGTCGAGCCGGCCACCGGCCTCGGGGCGTACGAGTCGCGGCGCGTAGATGGCCCGCCCGCGCAACGCGAACTGCGCATCCCGGTTCGCCAGCAGCGCAGGCCAGTCGACCTCGTCGTACTCGTCAACCTCAACGTCGAGCAGCACGAATCGCCCCGGGTGCTCCGTCTGCGCGCTACGCACGAGCCCCAGCACACTGGACGTGGCGAGGTCCGGGCTCTCGCGGTCGTTGATCGCCACCGCACCGTGGGTCACCAGAGCGAGCTTCGCCGATCCCAAACGGCGATCGGAGAGCCACTCTTGGAACAGGCCGAGCACCTGCTGCACCGCGACTTGCGAGCGCGCAGCCACCACTTCGCCTTGCGCGCCAGGGGCCACCTCCACGAACACAGCGTCAGGCGCGGGAGCACCCGCATCGATCGCGTGCGCGAGCTCCGCCAGGTCGGTGTAGCGCTCGGTGACGCCCGCCAGGTCAAGCTCACCGAGCGAGACGCAGCGGTGCTGCCCCTCGGTGCTCTTCGGCAATCGCTGTGGGGTCCACGAGATCGTGAACAACGAGTCGTGCTCAAGTCCCGGCCCTCCTCGCAACCTACTCGCGTCAATGGAGCGCGTGGTGAGCGACTCGATCGTGACGACTTTCGCACCCGCATCGTCGACGCCCACCAGGCGCAGCGCGCCCTCGTCGACCGCGCTCAACGTTACGCGCATGCTCGAGGCACCGCGCACCTGCGCGCATACGCCCCTGATGCAGAACGGCACGATGAGATGGTTGGGCTGTGCGGCCAGCACCGCCTCCAATGCGACATGCAAGGCCGAATCGAGCAGCGCAGGATGCACGTTGTAACTAGCCGCCTCGCGCGCTTGCTCGGGGCCCAACGTGACTTCTCCGACGGCTTCGTCTCCCAGCCGCCAGGCCGCTTGCAGGGCCTGGAAGGCTGGACCGTATTCGTATCCTGTCTCAGCGAGCCGGGCATACAAGGAAGCCGTCTCGAGCGGCGTCGCGCCTAGGGGTGGCCAAATCGCATCCTCAGGCTCCTCGCTATCAGCGCCCTGTATCTCGGATGGTCTCAACGTACCGCTGGCGTGACGTGTCCAGGGTGCCTGCTCATCATCGGCGACACGCTGCGCACGCGAGTAGATCGCCAGTCGCCGCCGCCCTTGTTCGTCCGTCTCCGAGACCGTCACCTGCAACTGTGCGGCGTGCTCTTCACTCAGGATCAGCGGCATTTCGAAAACGAGCTCCTCGATCGTCTCGGCGTCAAGCTCAGCCCCGACGGCCATCGCGAGCTCGATGAACCCTGTGGCCGGGAACAACACTGTGTCGAGCACTACGTGGTCGTTCAACCAACGCTGATCCTGCAGCGATAGCCGGCCCGTGAACAACCAGGAATCATCCATAGCGAGTGAGACCTTTGCGCCGAGCAGTGGATGCTCGGCTGCCTCCTGGCCGAGTGAGCCAGGATCGCCCAGGCCGCTGTCGCCGAGCCAGTACCGTCTGCGCTGGAACGCGTAGGTGGGTAGCTCGACCCGACGCGCGCCGCGGCCGGCGAACAGCGCTTGCCAGCCGACCTCCACCCCGTGAGCGTGTGCCGTCGCAAGCAACGCAACGAGGCTCTCGGGCTCGCTGCGATGAGCGCGCAACGCAGGCGCCACAAGGACGCGCTGCCGGACGTCCGCTGCCAGGCAGTGACTCGTCATTGCACATAGCGAGGCATCGGGCCCAAGCTCCAGGAAGCGAGTTGCGCCGGAGCGCTGTAGCGCTGCGACACCAGCGGCGAAGCGCACAGGTGCCCTGACGTGTGTGACCCAATAGCCGGGAGAGCACAGCTCTTGTGCTCCCAGCTCGCCCGAGACGTTGGAGATGATCGGGATCTCCGGCGCCGCGAACTTGAGCTCGCTCGCAACGCTTGCGAACTCCGCGAGCATCGGCTCGATCAGCGGCGAGTGAAACGCATGGCTGACGCGCAGTCGCTTCACACGCCGTCCGCGTCCCCTCCATGCGCGTTCCAGTGCTCCGATCGCCGCCTCGTCGCCCGAAACGACAGTGGCAACTGGACCGTTGACTGCGGCAATCGAGACGCTGTCCGCGAACTCCTGGATCGTCGGCGCGACCTCCTGTTCCGAGGCCTCCACGGAGATCATCGTCCCTCCTCGCGGGAGCGCTGCCATCAGTCGACCGCGTGCCGCCACTAGCATCGCGGCGTC
>JASLDD010000007.1 GCA_030151725.1 Solirubrobacteraceae bacterium | reverse complement strand
AACCACGGCACGGGCTGGGTCAGGATGGACTACCTGGTGCCGGCCCGCGGGTTGATCGGGTTTCGCACGGAGTTCCTCACATAGACACGCGGCACGGGCATCATGCACCACGTGTTCGACCGCTGGGAGCCGTGGGCGGGGGAGCTGCTGACGCGCCAGAGCGGGGTGCTGGTGGCCGACCGCAAGGGCGCCACGGTGACGTTCTCGCTGTTCACCCTGCAGGAGCGCGGCTCGCTGTTCGTGGGCCCCGGCGAGGAGGTCTACGAGGGGATGATCATCGGCGAGAACTCTCGCTCGGAGGATCTGGACGTGAACCCCGTCAAGGAGAAGCACCTCACGAACATGCGCTCCTCGACCTCGGATGTGCTCGTGCGGCTGGACACCCACCGCAAGCTCACGCTCGATGAGGCGCTGGAGTTCGTGCGCGAGGACGAGGCCGTGGAGGCGACGCCGGAGAACGTGCGCATGCGCAAGGTGGTGCTGCCCAAGGTGGAGCGCCTGAAGGCGGTCCGGGCGGCTCGCAAATAGCGCCCGTGGGCGACATCCAGCTTCGCGGCCTGATCAAGTCCTTCTCAGGCCCCGACGGTCCGATCCATGCGGTGCGCGGGATCGACGTGTCGATCTCGGCGGGGGAGACGGTGGCCCTGCTGGGCCCCAACGGCGCCGGCAAGTCGACGACCCTGGACATGCTGCTCGGCCTGACAGAGCCGGACGAGGGCGTGGTCTCGGTGTTCGGTCGAGAGGCGTCGCAGGCGGTGGCCGAGGGAGCGGTCGGGGGGATGCTGCAGACGGGAGAGCTGATCCGCGACCTGTCGGTGCGCGAGCTTGTGACGATGATGGCCTCGCTGTACCCGCAGCCGCTGCCCGTCGAGGAGGCACTGGGGATCGCAGGCATCGAGGAGATCGCGGGGCAGCGCACGCAGAAGCTCTCAGGCGGGCAGACCCAGCGGGTGCGCTTTGCGGTGGCGTTGGTGGGCGACCCGCAGATGCTCGTGCTGGATGAGCCCACGGTCGCCCTGGACGTGGAGGGGCGTCATGCCTTCTGGACGGCGATGCGGGCGTTTGCGGCGCGCGGGAAGACGGTGGTGTTCGCGACCCACTACCTGGAGGAGGCGGACGCCTATGCGGACCGCGCTGTGCTGATGGCCCATGGTGTGATCGTGGCCGACGGTCCCACCACGGAGATCAGGGCGCGCGTGGGCACGCGCACGATCCGCGCGACGCTGCCCGGCGCGGAGCTGGATCCGCTCGCGGCGTTGCCGGGGGTCAATGGCGCCGAGCGTCGCGGGGATGCCGTGGTGCTGAGCTGCAGCGACTCCGATACTGCCATCAGGGCGTTGCTCCAATCCTTCCCTGAGGCGCGGGACATCGAGATCGCGGCGGCGGGCCTGGAGCAGGCGTTCCTCGAGCTGACAGGCGATGGGGCCAGGGCCTGATGGCGCTGCTGTACGTCCGCTACGAGCTGCTGCGCACGTTTCGCAATCGTCGCTTCTTCTTGCTCTCGCTGGGCTTTCCGCTGGTTCTGTACTTCTTGATAGCGGGACCAAATCGCAACGTCCACAACTTCAACGGGACGCACATCTCGGTGCCGATGTACGAGATGATCGGACTAGCGTCCTTTGGAACGATGAGCGCGATGCTGTCGTGCGGCGCGCGAATTGCGACGGAGCGCTCGGTGGGGTGGACGCGACAGCTGCGCATCAGCCCGCTCTCACCGCGGGCTTATTTCCGCGTGAAGGTCCTGACGGCGTACATGATGGCCGTGATCAGCCTGCTGGCGCTGTATGTGGCCGGCACGTCGCTCGGCGTAAGCCTCTCGGCGGGGCAGTGGCTGCGGATGACTGGCCTAATCCTCGTGGCGCTGGTCCCGCTTGCCGCGCTGGGGATCGCAATCGGGCACATGCTGACGCCCGATTCGATCGGCCCGGCGATCGGTGGCGGCGTCTCGCTGCTGGCGTTTCTGGGGGGTACGTGGTTCCCGATCACGGGCGGCTTCCTGCATGACGTGGCCCAGTTCCTGCCCTCCTACTGGCTCGTGCAGGCCAGTCATGTGGCGCTGGGCGGCCACACGTGGAGCGCGATGGGCTGGGGGGTGATCGCGGCGTGGACTGTGATCTTGAGCCTTGTGGCGGTGCGCGCCTACGGCCGCGACACCGGCCGCGTATAGAGCTTCTCAGCGGTGGCGCCTCGGATCGTCCGCTGCTTGTAGGGTACCGGCGATGATCAGAACGACCAAAACGTCTCTCACTGCCAGGACGGCCCTCTGCCTCGCCCTTCTGGTCTGCCTGTCGCTCGGCTTCTCAGCGATTGCCACGGCTGCCGAACCCACGATCAAGTACGCGCCGGAGAGCTTTGCGACCTACCAGCAGCAGCTGGCCGCGGGCAAGGTCAAGGCGGTCACGATCAACAAGCGCGTGCGCTCGCTGCGCCTGACGCTGAAGGACGGCTCCTACGTGCTGGCCAAGTACAAGCCCCACGAAGAGAAGAAGGTCGCGAGCGCGCTGGAAGCCAAGGGCGTCTCGATCACCGTGCTGCAGCCCAGCGAAGCCGCCAAGGAAGTCGTCAAAAAACCGGTCAAACACAAACTCCGCTACATCGCCGGAGGCATCCTGGTGGTGGTTGTTGTGGTTGTAGGACTGGTGTTGTTCGTGGATCGCAAACGCAAAAGCGAACGCGAATAGCGCTCTAGCAGTGAGGTCGCAGGCGTGCGTGGTGAGGTGCGACCGCGCTGCTCGACAACGTCTTGATCCCGGCTTTGACGTCATGGACGAGCATGTCGACCATGTCGCGTGAGAAGTTCTCCTTGATGACCATGCGCAGCACGGTGATGTGCTGGGCATTTGGCGGGAGGGTGTAGGCGGGCACGATCCAGCCGCGCTGGCGCAGCAGGCTCGAGAGGTGGGTCAGGTCGGGGCCCGTCTCGCTCGCGCGCAGCGTGACGATCGGAAAGGCGGTGCCGTCGGTGAGCAGCTCGAGGCCGTCGAGTGCGCCGAGCTTGGCGGCGAGCTGCTGGGAGTTCTCGAGCGTGGTCTTGACGATTTCCTCATAGCCGGCGCGGCCGAGGCGCAGGAAGGCGAAGTACTGCAGGATCACCGAGGAGGACGGCCGGGAGAAGTTCAGCGAGTAGTTGGGCATGTCGCCACCGAGGTAGTTGATGTGGAAGACAAGCTCCTCGGGCAGGTCTGACGCGTCGCGGAAAACGACGGTGCCCATGCCGGGGTAGACGAGGCCGAACTTGTGATTTGAGACGTTGATCGAGCGCACGGAGGCCAGGCGAAAGTCCCACTCTTCATCGGGCCTCGCGAAGGGGACGATGAAGCCGCCGGAGGCGGCGTCGATGTGCAGGGGGATGTGCCAGCCGGGATCAGAGGCCACGCTCGTGAGCAGCGCGTCGATCGAGCGCAGGTCGTCCATCTGACCGGTGAACGTCGTTCCGAGCAGCCCTGCCACGGCGATCGTGCGCTCGTCGAGCAGCGGCTTGACCTGCTCGGCGCCGATCGTGTAGCGGCCCTCCTCCATCGGCACCACGCGCGCCTCGACCTCGAAGTAGCGGGCGAACTTCTCCCAGCAGGTGTGAACGTCGGCGCCCATGACCATGTTGGGGCGATCGGCCGGCAGGCCGTTCTTTTCGCGCCTGCGCTGCCAGGAGCGCTTGTGGGCGAGCATCGCCAGCATGATCGCCTCCGAGGAGCCGATCGTGGCGGTGCCCGTGGGCTGCTGATGGGCGGGGGCGTGGAACAGCCGCCCGATCATCGACACGACGCGCTGGTGGATGACCTCGCTCTGGGGGTACTCGTCCTGATCGATCAGGTTCTTGGCCAGCGTCTCGGCGGCCAGGCGGTCTGCCTGCGGCTCCATCCAGCTGGTAACGAACGAGGCGAGGTTGAGCGTGGGGTTGCCGTCGAGGTTGAGCTCGTCGTGGACGAGCTGATAGGCAGCGTCGGCGTTGATGCCATCGGCCGGGAGCCTGTACTTGGGGATCGCGTGGGAGAACGACCGTCCGGCGTACGTCGGTGAGAGCTGCTCTTCGGAGTCCAAGTTGAGCCTGTGCATGGTTGTAATCCTTCCGGCGCCGGCGCGCGCTTGCCGTGGTGCGGAGTCGGGGGTGTGTTGCTCTTTCCCACGAGCGTATAACGATGGCTATACAGAAGTCGCGCGGGAACAAACACCACGCAGGACGACGGCCCTCGACGCGGACCGCCAAGAGCCAGGGCACGAACGACGAACGCCAAACCACATGTGACGAGAAGTCTGTTCGCGGGGTGACGCCGGGCAAAGAATCAAGAACGAGACTCAGTCTTATGATAGTTTCGAGCGCGTGACCGCCGAGAGCCCCGCCACGGCGATGGAGTTGGAGAAGGGAGCTGTGAGCCTGGGCGGGCGCACGATCTGGAGCGAGGTCTCGATGCGCGTCGGTCGCGGAGAGTTCGTGGCCCTGCTGGGGGCCAACGGCTCGGGCAAGTCGACGCTGCTGAAGGTAGTGCTCGGGGCGCTGGCACTCGACGCCGGCAGGGCCAGCGTCTTGGGTGGTGCGCCGGGGGTGGGCAATCGCGCGATTGGCTACCTGCCCCAGCGCCGCGCGTTCGATGCCGGCCTGCGCCTGCGCGGGCGCGACATGGTGAGGCTGGGTCTCGACGGCGATCGCTGGGGGCTGCCGTTGACGCTGCCGTGGGCCCGTGCCCACGCGCGCCGGGCCTCCGAGCGGGTGGATGCGGCGATTGCGATGGTCGGCGCCGGTGCCTACGCAGATCGTGCGATCGGGGAGTGCTCAGGCGGTGAGCAGCAGCGCCTGCTGATCGCCCAGGCGCTTGTGGGCAAGCCGGAGCTGTTCCTGCTCGACGAGCCGCTCGACAGCCTCGACCTACCCAACCAGGCCGCTGTGGCGGCGCTCGTGGCTGAGCTGTGCCGCAGCACCGGTGTGGCCGTGCTGCTGGTCGCCCACGACGTCAACCCGCTGCTGCCCTACCTCGACCGCGTCGTTTACCTGGCGGGCGGCCGAGCCGTGGAAGGCGCCGTCGAGGAGGTAATCACGAGTGAGACCCTGTCATGGCTCTACGGCGTGCCCGTGGAGGTCCTCAAGGCATCCGATGGGCGCCTGGTCGTAGTCGGCCAGCCAGAGCCGCCCGCCCACCATCACGACCGCCACGACCACACCCATGCCCACGCTCAAGCTGGCTGACGCCGGCGCCCCGCACCTCGGCTGGAACGTGGCCCGCGACGTGGGCGAGCTCGTCGAATATCACTTCATGGTCAACGCTCTGATCGCCGGGGGCATCGTGGCGGTGATGGCGGGGACGGTGGGCTGGATGATGGTGCTCAGGCGCGAGACCTTTGCCGGGCACACGCTCTCGATGATGGCCTTCCCCGGTGCCGCCGCCGCGACGCTCATCGGGATCGGCGCGGCGTGGGGTTACTTCGCCTTCTGCGGCCTCGGTGCGCTCCTCATAGGAGGCACCCCGCGACGCACCTGGAGTGAGGAGTCGGCGAGCATCGGCGCCTTCCAGGCGGCCGCCCTGGCCGCCGGTTTTCTGTTCGTGAGCCTCTACGGCGGCGTGCTCGGTGACCTGGAGAGCCTGTTGTTCGGCAACCTCCTGGGGATCTCCGACGGACAGGTCCTAGTGCTGGGTGCGGCTGGGGCGGGGAGCCTTGCGACTCTCGCCGTGCTCGGCCGTCCGCTGTTGTTCGCGTCGGTGGACCCCGATGTGGCCAGCGCGCGCGGCGTCCCCGTCAGGGCGCTGACGGTCATCTTCTTGGCCCTGCTCGGGGTGGCGGTCGCTGCGACCAGCCAGATCACGGGGCCGCTGCTGGTGTTCGCGCTGCTGGTCATGCCTGCGGCGAGCGCGCAGGCGATCACCTCGCGGCCGGCGCCCAGCCTTGCATTGACGCTGTTGCTGGGGTTGCTTGTGACGTGGCTGGGCCTTGGAATCTCCTACTTCTCCGCGTATCCCGCGGGCTTCTTCATCGCGACGATCTCCTTCGTCCTGTACGTGATCGTGCGCGGCGGCGTCACGCTGCAGGGTAGGCGTCGGCAGGAGCCGCCCACTCTCGTGCCCGTCCCGGAGGGAGTGATCGCCTGATGTTCGCCCAGGAATTCATGCGCAACGCCCTGTTGGCAGGCACCTTCGTTGCGCTTGCCTGCGGTGTGGGCGGGTGGTTCGTCGTCCTGCGCGGACAGGTCTTCGCCGGCGACGCCCTCAGCCATGTCGCCTTCCCTGGCGCGCTGGCGGCGGCCGCCTTGGGGATCGACCAGCGCGTCGGCCTGCTGCTTGCAACTGTCATCGCGGGCGCGACCATCGGCGTGCTCGGACGCGGCACCCTCGCTGCGCGTGGCGGCCGCGGCGGGGGCGCGCTGGCGGCCGACGACACGGCCATCGGGATCGTCTTCACGTTCATCCTCGGGCTCGGGCTGTTCTTCTTGACGCGCTTCAGCATGAGCTCCGGTGGCGCCAGCGGGATCGAGGCGGCGCGCACGCTGTTCGGGTCGATCTTCGGGCTCAGTGCCGGCGAAGCCCGTTTGGCGGCGGGCGTCGCTCTGGCGGTCACAGTGGCGATGCTCACAATTTCAAGGCCGCTGCTGTTTGCCTCGGTCGCTCCCCAGGTGGCAGGCGCGCGCGGCGTCCCCACGCGTGTGCTAGGGATCGGCTTCCTGGTGCTTGTCGGGATTGTGGCCGCCGAGGCCACGCAGGCGCTTGGCGCGCTGCTGCTGCTGGGGCTGCTCGCCGCGCCCGCTGCAGCCGCCCACAGGCTCGCAAAGAGGCCTGCCTTGGGAATCGTGCTCGCGGCGGGCCTGGCGATCGCCTCGATGTGGGGCGGGTTGGCCCTTGCCTATGCCGTGCCATCGCTACCCCCCAGTAGCGCCGTGGTGGCAATCGCGGTGGCCGTCTACTACGGATCGGCGGTGTTCGCGTGAGCGCCGTGAGCTGGTTGCAGAGCGCTGAGCAGCGCCTGGCGGCGGCGGGTCACAAGCGTGGCGGCGCACGACGGGCCGTGCTCGAGCTGCTAGGAGGCGAGCGCTGCGCCCTGACGGCGCTCGAGATCGAGGATGCGCTTCGGAGCTCCAGCTCGCGGCGTGTGAGCCGCGCGAGCGTCTACAGGATCCTGGACGAGTTGGAGCGGTTGAGCCTGGTTCAGCGGGTGGAGACGGGTCAGGCGATGGTCCGCTATGAGCGCGTGGACGAGCACGGGGAGCACCACCACCACCTCGTGTGCGACGAGTGCGGCGTCGTGATGCCGTTCTCCGATCCAGCGCTCGAGAGCGCGATCCGCAGCCTCAGCGAACGGGTGCCGCTGGCAGTCTCCGAGCACGAGATCGTGATTCATGGCGCGTGCCGGGACTGCTCGGCGAGCTGAGCGGCGTGCCCCCCCCCACAGGTAGCTGACCACACAGCCCAGCACGAACACAGACACGACGAGCAACACGGGCCCCGAGTCCTCGACCAGGCTGCCCACCACGCCCGCCGCCAGGCCACCGCTGAGCGCGGCAAGCCACACGGGGTCACCGCCCACGGGCCTGAGCAATCGCTCGCGTCCACGCACTGCGACCACAGCGCAGCCGAGGGCGAGCACCGTCGCTACGGGCATTGCGTGGTTGCGCAGCTCGCCCCACGCGGCCCTATAGCGGCGCACGATGATGTCGCGCAGCTCGCTGGGGGAGCTGGCGTGGAGGATGCTACCTGTGTAGTGCCCGCCGCCGTGGGCCGTGAGCAGGTCGATCAGCGCCAGCCCCACGAGCGCCACCACGGGGCTCGCGAGCACGATCAGCGCGCGTTGGCGCGTCACCGAGCCGGGCGCCAGCATCACCACAGCCACAGCAAAGCCGGCGCTGACGAGGATCACCCCACCCACGCCCGCGCCGATTCGCGCCGAGCCCTCCACGACCGCGAGCACCACGCCCGCCGCCGCCATCCACACGCGCGCCCTGCGATTGCGCGCGCCTGGGTGAAGCATCCCGGCGACCGCGGCCAGCACGAGTACGGCCAGCGCTGACTTGAGCTCGTTGCCGATGCCGTAGAAGCGGGCGCCGAGGATCGGGTTGGGGCCGAGCAGCGAGCGCATCAGCAGCTGCGTGTGGACCAGCGCGTCGCCAGTCAGTGCGAGCACTGCCACGAGCGCCGGGGCCGCCATCGCCCGCGGCCACGGCAGGAGCACATCGGTGAGCGCTCCAAGGCCCAGGCAGGCGAGTGCCAGGATCAGGTATTCGACGGCTGCGCCCGGCTCGAGGGCGGCTGTGAGCAGAACACCCACAGGCGCCCACAGCACGCCAACTGAGCCGACGCGAATCGCCCGCGCACGCGCTCCTGGCCATGGCGAAGCCGCAAGCAGCAGGAGCGCCCACGCGCCGAGCAAGCAGGCGAGTGCCTTCAGGCGCCGCCCGCCGACGACGCGCAGCCGCGCCATCAGCGAGCGCAGACCGGTCGAGTCGAGCGTGCCGTCGGTCACGATTGGCTTGCCGCGCATGGCGCTGGGAAGAGCGCGCGCGCCGAGGTGATCGAGGATCGTGGGGGCCAGGTCGACCGACACGAACAGTCCCCGTTGATCGGTGCTCTGCGAGCTGAGCTCGTGCTCGCCCCCGCCCGCAAGTCCGACGGCGGCGCTCCACAGAAGCGCTCCGCGGCCGGCGTTGGAGGTTCGCTGCACGACCAGCAGAAGCTCTTCCGGTGCGCGCCTGGCCGCCAGTGCATTGAGGGCAGCGCGCCCTTCCCGCCCGCCTGGCAGGTCGACCACGACGAGCTGCCTGCTGCGCTGTAGAGCGGCAATGCGTGCGATCAGTGTGGATGGCGGGCCGAGTGACACGGCAGCCAGCCGGCCACCGGTGTCGGCGGCAACGGCTGCGTCGGGCGCGCCCGTTCCTGCGACGGCTGCGTAGCCTGTGCCGCCGGGGATCTGAGACGCGAGCAGGCCGGGGCTCAGCAGCTGAGGGGCGTCCTCAGCGCGCCTGCGTGCCGCCGCCCAGCCTTCGATGAGCCAGTCGTTTGAGCCCTTGCGGTGCAGGGTGAGCAGAGGAGTGGCGTCTTGTGTGTAGGCCGAGGAGGCGATGCGCGCGCCCTGCCCGATGTCGAGGGCCAGCTGGGTCATCGAGTAGTGCCCTTGGCTGGCCGACATCATGCCGACGGATGCGCCTGGAATGCTCGCCAGCAGCGGCTCGCCGGCGGGCACGAAGACGAGCAGCACCGACGGGCGGGCGCTCGCTGCGAGAGCGGAGGACGGCGCCGCCGTTGCCCACGCAAACGGGGCGGCCCAGGCAACGAGCACAGCCGCCGGCAGGAGGACGCGGAGCGCCCTCCGTGGGATTGAGCTCAGACTTCCGCTCCCTCGGTCACCGGGCGCCCGCCAAGGCCGCCCGGGCTCGCTGGGGAGTGACCGTCGTGATCGACAGGCACGGTCGTGAGCGTGCCCTCGATGTTGACCCGGGGAAGCACTCGGCCAAGCCAAGCGGGAAGCCGCCAGGTGGCTGCACCGAGCAGGTTGAGGGTGGCCGGCAGCAGCAGGCAGCGTACGACCAGCGCATCGAGGAAGACGGCGCTTGCGAGGCTGAGGCCGAACTCCTTGATGACGCGATCTTCGCCGAGCATGAACGACAGGAATACGCAAACCATGATGGCCGCGGCGGCGGTGACCACGCGGCCGGTCAGCGCGAGGCCCTCGGCGACGGCGCGGGAGTTATCGCGCGTGTGCGTCCAGCGCTCATGGATGCGCGAGACGAGGAACACCTCGTAGTCCATCGACAGGCCGAACACGATCGCGAACAGCATCACCGGGATGAACGACTCGATCGGGCCTTCCTGGACGCCCATCAGGCTCTTCAGCCAGCCCCACTGGAAGATCGCGACGATCACGCCGAGCGATGCGCCGATGCTGAGCAGGTTCATGATCGCGGCCTGCAGCGGAATCACGAGCGAGCGGAACACCACCATCAGCAGCAGCGCGCTCAGCAGCACGACCACGCCGATGAACAGCGGCAGCTTGTGGCTGAGCGTGTTGGCGAAGTCCACCGCGCCAGCCGTGACGCCCCCGACGTACACGGTCATCGCGTCCTGCGCCGCCAGCGGCGGGATCACGTGTTCGCGC
>JASLDD010000026.1 GCA_030151725.1 Solirubrobacteraceae bacterium | reverse complement strand
TAAGAGCGCGTTTGCAGGAGTCGTCCGCTCACCGCGAGATACTGGTCAGATAAGTAAGGGCAACGGGACACGGAAAAAGCGCAGGCAGCAGCGCACCAGGAACCAGCGGCGTCCCCGACCGTATTTTCCGCCGGAATCGTTGTCCCCGCCGCCCCCGCGGCAAAACTGGCCGAACGAGCTGGCTTCCGAACTTGGGGCCGCCTGCGATGCATACCTCAACGCCGAGGGCATGACCCTCACACGGGAATATGGCGGCGAATCGATCATCTTCAGCCGCCACAACGAGCGGCTCTTGTACGTCTTCGCCGACCAGGCCGCGATGCCTCATGGCGGGCACACGGTACGCGCTGACTTTCGCAAGCCCGGCGACCATTGGCGGGAGCTTCGGGCGCTGCTCCGGGCGCTGCAAGATGGTCGAGACCCTGCGTCCAAATCACTGGATCTGCCGCAGACCGTGACGTCGCTCCCGCCATCGCTGCCCGCCGAGCTCGTATCGGCTGCCCTGCGAGCAAGTATCCGAATCTGGACGGATCGGGAGCGAGCATTTGGTCGACCCGTCGTGCTCGTCGCCGACGCTAGATATGAGATTCGCTTCGAGCCGGTCCGGGCACACCCGAGACTTCTCGCTCCATTCACCTTCTGTGACGCAGGCGGGACCGCAATCGAAGCCGCACTCGATCTCTCGCGGCGGGCAGGTCCAGTTGCGGTCACGTTCCGAGATCTCGCTGACGAAGCCCGAGTGATCGATGCGTGGCCCGTGGCGCTCCTTGCGTTCGCCGAGTTGACCTGCGCTGGCGAAGATCCTCCCGAGGATCATCCGCCCACGGCACTGCCGCGGACACCGGGGAGTCCTCGAGAAAAAGGTCGGACTTCTCCGAGCCCGACCGACGTGGTGCGATCGCTCCCGCGACGCGGAGGATCACGTCGTTCATCTCGCCTTTCGGCGGCGCTGACGCCGGTCGGAGAGACGGCTAGCCACGAAGGTTCGTACGTTGCTGGCCACCGTCGGCGCCTCGGTGTTGGGCAGCATTGCAGCGATGAGGCGCATGCGGCTGCTCACGCCCACGGAATTGAGCTAGGTAGCGGCTGGACATGGGTGTCGCCCTACGAACGAGGGATGGCGGACGACTTCGTGTTGCGCTTTGCCTGGCAGATGCCGCGCGAGCTGGGTGCGTCCGCCGTCAGCTCGGGTTCTGCTGCTGCGTAGGCGGCGCGTCGGACTTGCGTACTCTGACGTCGGCTCCCTGATCGAGGCATGGCGCAACTGATCCGTGACGACGCTGGCACGTGGCGGCTCGGCGAGGCGACTACGGACGAGGCGACCAGCGAGCGAGGTCGCGCACAGCCACGCTATATGACCGCGTTCGATCCTCTGTTCGCTAAAGCAAAGGCGGTGTCCGAGTTCGACTTTCTGCACTCGCTCATTCCCGTATTTAGCGTGCGGGATGCGGGTTGGGAGCCTTACGAGACGACTATTCGAGCCGTGTCGACCACGCTTGAGTTGATCAACGACGCGGACGAGTTCGTCAAGGCTCGACATTTGCAACTTTGGCTATGGGGACACATTGTTGAGGCGTCAGCTCCCTACGAGCTGCTGGCTCGTCTAACCGCAGTGTGTCGCGGCGATCGCCCTAAAGCGACCCATTTCCCAGTCAGCCGTCACGGAGCGCCGCAGTCTCCCGGGAAGAAGATCGACGCACTCACGCACGGGGCGGCCACGCTCGGGGTCGACGATCCTCTCGCGCCGCTGCGAGAGGTTTGGGATCGTGACCTCCGCAATGCGGTCTTTCATGCTGATTACACCTTGTACGGCGGTGCGGTGCGTATCCCGCGTGCCGCAAAGGAATACTCCCACGATGAGGTTGACCGCTTGGTCGTTCGCGCACTGAGCGTGCACTTTGCGCTTGAGGGCCTTCGCATGTCTTACATCGGCGACTACGAGGAGCCCACGGTCATATCCGCAGGTGAGTTTGCTGCCGGTGAGCAGGCGATGGTCATCGTCCGGCGTGGGCATGGTGCCGTGGGCATGAAGGATGTGCACAACCGCGATCAGCTAGCCGAAGGAGCTATCCCGTTTCGACTCGGCATCTTCAACGACGCCGAGCGGGCGCTTCTTGACACTGATCCCGAGCTGGCCGTGCTACCGGAACGTTGACCTTGCGGACGACGCGGCAGTCGTGACGCTCGTCGAATACGCGCGGCGTTGCTAAGATACGAACATATGTTCGTAACCGTCCTTTCGAATATTGCGCTGGGCTGACCGCGACTGCGCCCGATAGGTCAAACTGATCGCCTCATCAACTCAACGGGGAGTGGGAATGGCCGAGGTCAAACGCAGCATCTACTTTTACAAGGTCGAGATGCACAATGGGGCCGAATGGAAGCGTGCAGACGTCCTGAAGGGCCTTGACGCGCTTACCGGCGACGATCGCGTCATCAGC
This sequence comes from Solirubrobacteraceae bacterium, assembly GCA_030151725.1. GTDB lineage: Bacteria > Actinomycetota > Thermoleophilia > Solirubrobacterales > Solirubrobacteraceae > Palsa-744. Next base: position 2,769 of record JASLDD010000026.1, on the reverse strand, counting down.
CTCGGCGAAGACAACTACGCATGGGCCAAAGTCGATCGCATCCCCAAGGGCGGGGAGGCAGGACGTTTGCGCTTTTTCCGAGACCGTCGCGCCAACCTGCCCGGCTTCTCGAACGACGGCGACATCGCCGAACTACCGATACCCGATGAGGCGGGCCTGGTCGAGCCGACCCACGTGGTACTCGGCGGCGACGGCCTCATAGCCGCCGAGTACAACCACTTCGCGCCCCGGATCACAAGCCAGTTCGCCGCGCTGCTACGCACGAAGCTCGGCCTGGATCTATCGATCGGAACCTACGTGCAAGGGGACATCATGGAACAGCTCGATCGGTTGGAGGGCATCCAGCTCCTGGAGTTCTCGCTCGTCGCAACGCCGGAGATCGAGGAGGAATTGCGTAATGCCGGGGAGTTCGGGGACGCCGCGGTATCGCTGAGCCAAGTCGACGGCGGAAAACGAGCCAACCTGCGTCTCAGCGGAGACAAGCACTCTGAATCGTGGGGAAATCAGGCGCGGAGCTTTGCGAAGCGCCTGCTCATGCTGCCCGCGCAGGAGGATGTGACCAAGGTCTTGCGTGTCACGGGCTACGACCCCGCGTCGGAGAAACCTGAGGTGGTTGACCTCCTCAGGCAAAAGATCGTTCGCGGAGCTGGCATTGAGCAGTCCACGCCACGATGCAAGGCACTCGACGTGTCGTCGGCCTATCAAGAAATCGAAGCGGCGATGCAGGAGGTGCGCAAAACGGACCTCCCAGATGCGCTGGTCATGTACTGACGTGAAGCGCGTCCTTGGAAACCTATTCGTCGGCCATCGGACCAAGCTCGATCTGGCGGTGGCGATCGTTTTCGCTCTGGCCTTCCTGGTTGATACGAAAACGGAGAGCTTTGATGCTGTCTTTGCGGCCGATACTCGTGCCTCGCTTTACAACTCGCTCGCAACCACAAGCGGCGCTCTGCTCGGCTTCTCACTGACTGCCCTGGCCATCCTTGTTGCGCTGCCCTCAACCGAGCGCCTTGACGCGCTTCGCGCTCATCCCCATTGGACGCGGGTCCCGCAAGCGTTCTTCCGGGCGGCCTGGGCACTTCTTCTGGCGTTGATGCTCTGCACGCTTGGCATCGCGCTCGATGACGGAAGTACGCCAGCGCGGGCATATGAGGTGCTGACCGTGGCATCGCTCGGTCTTGCGCTCGTACGCGTAGTGGGTGCGATCGTCGCGCTTGACCACGTGATGGGAGTCGCCCGCAACACGGCGCCAACGCGCAAGAAGATCGATGACCCAGGGCCTTAGCCCTTCGATCGCGCGCGCAGGCTAGTAACACATACCGGCATCTGTCGAACGTGAACCGGCGCCCAGCCTGGCGTGTCCATACTGATGCTGTTCACGTCATTGGAAGAGCGACGGGGAGGCCACCCCTGATCCGCATCGTCTTGTCGTGCTCGGCGGGGCCCCTGTGTCGCACAAGCGGCATCGGGCGTCGCGGGCTGTCACGATGGCGACGGGCCGTTTGGCGTTGTGTCTCGTTCCGAAGCGTCACCGCCCGGCTGCAAGCGTGGCTCCCGACACGCCTGAACAAACAGCCACCCGAGGGTCGTGAATTTCACACCAAAAATATTAGAACCATCGTCAGTGATGTGCGAAGTCGTATTGGGCATTCGGCGCATATAATCGAGCAAGCCAAGGCGAACCATATTACTAACGCCCCCAAGATGGATTTTGTATGAGTTCTTTTCGCGGCTACGTGTCGCTTCAAAGAACGGACGAGGCCCCACTTCGTCCGCAAAGGCATCAAGCCAGGTAGCCTCTGCAGGCTCAATCTCGCTCAAAATACCTGGGAATGCCCGCCTTACTTCGGCAGTCCCACTCGTTATGGCGTTCGCAAGAAGATTGGCCCATCGCTCCTGCATCGACGCGTCGTCCTCCATTGCACCGTCTTCAAGCACGGCCCGCAAGAGCTTGTCTTCGACTCCACAAGGCGGACAACCTGAGTCTTCCACTTTTTTTGCCGCACGCATCAACAGTTTGGCTTGAAAGGGCACTCGCTGATAGCGGATGAGGTCGGTAGCCCACATCGCGAGCTCTCGCACAGGCCCGAATAGTCCTGTTGCGTCGGCGAGAGCCTGGACGGCGGGCTCTAGCTCCTCAACAGCTTTGGCTACTGGCAGGAGGTCGTCGTTCACGCCCTAATAGTACACGGCTATAAAGGCCGAACGGGGCGTGATGAGTCGTCCAGTGCGGTCGGTCAAACACGACGACATCGCACGATCGGTGCTGCGCGGCGCAGGTGCGCGGAGCCCATCTTAGTGCTTTCGTGAGTGTGCCGGCTCGGTGACGACGATCGATCTGAGTATCGCGATCAGTGCGTCGCCCAAGATCGCGACCAAAAGACCACCCGCTAGCGACCAAAGTGTTATTTCACGGGTACGATGGCCTTCGGCGCCGGGATGTGTAAGCACCGCGAAAGTCTCGCACGTCGATGCCTGAGCAGCCGGTGATTCACATGACCACTCCGGCGGATCGATCGTTGCGGGAGCCGGCAGGGAACTTAGTGGTTCAATAGGAAGCGCGCTGGACGCCCCATTATTCTGCAAGTAGACATCAGCATGATAAACGGGGAACCCACGTTCATCGCGCGTCCAATCTGAGGCATGCCCAAGCAGAGTATTTGCCGTCAGTGCTGCGCTATTGACTCCTATTTGAGCTGGGATGTCAAGCCAGCAGGTTCCGTCCGCTGTGCGAGGCGTCGTCCAACGCGCAGAGAATTCGACACTGAT
>JASLDD010000024.1 GCA_030151725.1 Solirubrobacteraceae bacterium | reverse complement strand
GAGGACGCGACGGCCTTGACCTCGACGCCGGCGGCGCGCAGGCGCTCCAGCAGCTCCTTGCTGGGGATGCCCTGCTCCTTGGCGATCTCGTGTACTCGCTTCTTGCTCATCAGTTATCGATTCTACGAATTCGAGGTCTCGACCGAGGGATCTCCAAGGTCGAGCTTGACGTTGCGGCGCAGCGTGCGCGCGATGCCGCCGCGGTGCAGCGCGCTTTGCAGGCAGTCCGCGCTCGCGGGGTTCGGCTGGGAGGAGCCACGGCAGAGATACGCGCCCCGACCGGGCAGCACGCCGGCGAGGTCGAACACCGCGCGCTGCGCGCGACGCGCACCGTCGTCACCGACGACGGCAAGGCGCACGAGCTCGGACTTCGGCGCGATGCGCCCGCAACCCACGCAGCGGCGCCGCGGCACGTGGCCCGCTATGGCGCTTGCCCCCCCGCGCTCTCTTGAACCTCGGCGGCGACCTCGGCGCCGTTCGGCGAGAGGTCGGCGACCCGATCGCTGGCGATCCCGGCGAGCGCCTGATGGCTCTCCAGTCCGCAGTAGCGCGAGCCGGGCTGCGTCGCATTTGGACAGCGGCGGCCGTTGGAGAGAATCGCGGCGCAGCGGCCGGAGACCTCCTCCTCCTCGTAGCCGTGCTCGGCCTCCTCGGCGGCGAACTCGGTCTCCGAGCGGATGTCGACGCGCCAGCCGGTCAGCCGCGCGGCCAGGCGCGCGTTCTGCCCCTCGCGGCCGATCGCGAGCGAGAGCTGGTCGTCGGGGACGATCACGGTCGCCTGCTTGGCGTCGTCGTCGACGAGCACCTCGCGCACGCGCGCCGGCGAGAGCGCCTTGGCGACGAACCGCGCGGGCTCTTCGTTGAAGGGGATGATGTCGATCTTCTCACCGCGCAGCTCGGAGACGACCATCCGCACGCGCGAGCCGCGCGGACCCACGCAGGCGCCCACCGGGTCGACCCCGTCGGTGTGCGAGACGACCGCGATCTTCGAGCGGTAGCCGGGCTCGCGCGCGACGTTGGCGATCTCGACGAGCCCGTCGGCGATCTCCGGGACCTCGAGTTCGAACAGCTTCTTGATCAGCTCCGGGTCGCGGCGGGAGACGATGATCGAGGGGCCCTTGGTCGAGGCCGAGACCTCCTTGATGACGGCCTTGATGCGCTGCGAGTGGTCGTAGCGCTCCCCCTCCACCTGCTCGGACTTCGGCAGCAGCGCCTCGACACGTTCGCGCAGCTGCACGAGCGTGTAGCGGGAATCGGACTGCTGCACGATGCCGGTGATCAGCTCGCCGACGCGGTCGCGGTACTCCTCATACATCATGTCGCGCTCGGCCTCGCGGATGCGCTGCAGGATCACCTGCTTGGCGGTCTGCGCGGCGATCCGGCCAAAGTCGTCGGGCGTGACATCGCGTTCGTCGATCTGGTCGCGGTATTCGGCGAACTTCTTGGGATCGATTTCCGGTTCCTCCGGTTCGCGCATCTCGCCCGTCTCGGGATCGACGGTCGTTTCCTCGTCGATCGTCTCGACGATCAGGTGCGCCTCGAGGCGCTCGGGAATGATCAGTTCGATGACCCTGAAGTCGGCTGTCTCGCGATCCATTTCCACGCGTGCGTACTTGGCCGATCCGGGCTGCTTCTTGTAAGCCGACAGGAGGGCATCCTCGAGCGCGATCATCAGCTTCTCGGGCTCGATGCCCTTCTCGCGCGCTAGCGCATGCATGGCCTCAAGGATTTCGCGTGACATGACTCTCTACTCCTCGATCAGGTTCGAACGACGAATCTCCGAGTAGGGAATCGCGATGACGCCCCCATCGGCGGCCAGTGTGACCTCATCCTCGGAAGCTCCCACAAGCTCTCCAGTGAAGTTCTCGATTGCCCGCTGCCCGACCGGCAGTGGGTGACGGGCGCGCACCCGCGCCCTGCGACCTACGAAACGGCGAAAGTGCGCCGGCTTGGTCAACGGCCGCTCGCTGCCCGGCGAGGAGACCTCGAGCGAGTAGCGCTCGCGCAGGTCGTTCAGCTCAGCGGTCACGCGCTCGCACATCGCCAGCGTTACGCCGTCGGGATGATCGATGAACACGCGCAGACAGCGACCACCCAGCACCTCTGCCAGGAGCACCTCGATGTCGGGCTGGCTGACGGCCAGACGACTCTCTATTTCGGTCTGTAGCGGGGTCATCAACTCATTCCTTACGCAAAAAAAGCGGGCGGGCGCCCACTCTCAGTACTGCTACCGGCACCTGCGCACCGATACGAAAGCTGTCAATCGAGCATAGCATTGACGTGCAGCGCCATATACGCCTCAGCCGCGCTCGGCGTCGCGGCGGGCACGATCGCGATACAGCCTGTAATCGGCCCGCTCGGGTCGCAGCGAGCAGGCTAGGGCGAGCGGCTTGCGTGCCTCGCGGTGGCGTCCCAGCATCTGCATGGAGCGCCCCAGGCAGAACAGCGCGTAGTCGTTGGTGGGTGCGCGAGCGGCCACCGCCTGGAACTCCTCGGCGGCGCCTTCGTAGCGCTGCGCGTGAAACAGCGCACGTCCCAGCGCCTCGCGGATCGATGCCTTGTCGGGCTCGAGATCGCGCGCTTTGCTCAGAGGGATGATCGCGGCCTGATGATCGCCATGGTGGAGGAGCTCACACCCACGTTGGTAGAGGTCGTAAACACTCTCCATCAGTCCATTTTAACCGCTCGTGCGCAGAGCCTGTACCGCGTCGAGGATGGCTGCGGCGACGTCCGCCTTGCTCGCACGGGGCACGTGCTTTCGCTCAATCCGATCGCCGCCGGCAGGGCCGGGCGCGATGAAGATGGTCACCTCGTTGGCGTCCACATCGAAGCCAATGTCGGCACGCGAAATGTCGTTGACTACGAGCGCATCGACGCCCTTGGCGGCGAGCTTGGCGGCTGCGCCGGCAACCGCCTCAGCTCCGTGCTCGGCGGCAAAGCCCACGAGCGTCTGCCCGGCGCTGCGCGCTGCCGCAAGCGCGCTGAGCACATCTGTGGTCGGCTCGAGCACCAGCTCCAGGCGCTCTCGGCTCTCCTTCTTGATCTTCCCGTTCGCCGGTTGAACGGGCGTGAAGTCGGCCACCGCGGCAGCCATCAGCAGCATGTCGCACCCGGGGAAGCTCTCCGCGCAGGCGCGCTCCAGCTCGGCAGCGCTCTGGACATCGCGACGCTCGATGCCCTGAGGTGTCCGCAGCGCGACGTTCGCGGCGATCAGCGTCACCTCCGCGCCCCGCTCGCGAGCGGCCTGCGCGAGGGCGAAGCCCATCCGCCCGGAGGAGCTGTTGCCGATGTAGCGCACGCTGTCGATCGGCTCGCGAGTTCCACCGGCGGTGACCAGCACGTTCAGGCCCTCCATGCTCCGAGGCGACGACGGGTCAGCTGACGTTGCTTGCGAGTCGCCCCCCGGCGCGAGCGCTTCCTCACAGGCGCTCAGCAGGCGCGCCGGTTCGGCCAGCCTCCCCACTCCCTGCTCGCCCTTGGAGGCCAGACGTCCGACGTCCGGCTCGATCACCCCGATCCCTCGCTCGCGCAGAACCTGCAGGTTGGCGGCGGTCGCCGGGTGCTCGTACATGCGGTTGTTCATCGCGGGAGCTAGGAGGACCGGACAGTCGGCCGCCAGCGCGCAGCTCGTGAGCAGGTTGTCGGCGAGGCCGGCTGCGAGCTTGGCGATCGTGTTGGCTGACGCAGGCGCGATCAGAAAGATGTCGGCGTTGGCCACAAGCTCGAGATGGCTCAGCGGCTCATGGTCAGGCGGTTCCTGGTCGGGGAAGACGCCCCGTGCGGGATCGCGCTCGAACTCGCTGACCAGCACGGGCGCGCCGGTTAGCGCGGCGAAGGAGGCTGCACCGACGAAGCGCTGGCTGGTGGGCGTCTGCACGACGCGCACCGCATGCCCGGCGCCCGTGGCCAGGCGCACGAGCTCAAGCGCCTTGTAGGCGGCGATGCCACCGCTGACGCCCAACAGGATCCGAGACATGACTACAGGTTGTAGAGGGGGCGCACCGGCTGGGCAACCGGTGAGTGATGCATTGCGTGCAGCTGCTGTATGACCATGGCTATACAGCAGACGCGGGGAGACAACAGTTGGGGCAGCACCCGCGTGCGCGTTGTATTACACGTTGCAACTGCTGTATCACCATTGCTATACAGCAGTGGCAGAGAGAGAGAGAGAGAGAGAGAGAGAAGAACCCGCCAGACCGGCCGTCTAAAACAAGCCCGCCCCACTCATGTGGACTGAGCCGGGCGAGGGGCAAGCGAGACAAGGACGCAGGAAGCGAAGTGTGCTTGAGCACACGAGCGACCGAGGACGCAGTATCGCGCCGCTCGTCGCCCGGCTCAGCGTCGCTCGGCTCAGCGGTAGTGGTACTTCATCTTTCCTCCAGCTACCTCCTCAAGGGCAATGGTGAGGTAGTTTTTTGACGCCGTTTCGATCATCGGGGGCGGGAACTCATCGAAGGTGCCCTCGCCGAGGTTGTGGTAGTAGCTGTTGATCTGGCGCGCGCGCTTGGCAGCGACGATGACGCCGGCGTAGTTTGAGTCGACCTGCTCGAGCAGGCGGTCGATGCGGGGAGAGATCACAGGTGGCTTGCCTTTCCTCTTGTTGAGCTCCCAGTGTAGTCGCCTGGGACACCCGGCCTGGTCAGTCGAGGTTCGCGGCCACAATGTCGGCCAGGCGCTCCAGCGCGTCGTCGAGTCGATCGTTGACGACGACGTGGCCGAACTCGGGTTGGGCGGTGAGCTCCTCCTCGGCCACCCGCAGCCGACGCTCGACCTCGGCCTCGTCGTCGGTGCCGCGGCCGACGAGGCGCGTGCGCAGCGCGGGCAGGGACGGAGGCGCGATGAATACCTGCACCGCCTCGGGCATCGCCGCGCGCACCTGGCGAGCGCCCTGGACCTCGATCTCGAGCACGACGGGCACGCCCGAATGGACGCGCTGCTCGAGCTCTGAGCGCAGCGTGCCGTAGCTGCGCCCGGCGTAGTCGGCGTGCTCCACGAAGTCCCCTTCGGAGACGCGCTGGTCGAACTGCTCGCGCGTCAGGAAGTGGTAGTCGACGCCGTCCTGCTCGCCGGGCCGGGGAGCTCGCGTCGTCGCCGACACCGACAGCTCGAGCGCGGGCACGCGAGCCATCAGGCCGCGAATCAGCGTCCCCTTGCCCACCCCCGAGGGCCCCGTTATGACAAAAACCCGCGCCACCGCCCAGACCCTATTGGCGGGGTCGGTGGGAATGACGGTCGGAGTCCCAGGGTGGTCGATGGTCAAGTGAGACAAGGACGCAGGAAGCGTGGCGTACTGCGTACGCGAGCGACCGAGGACGCCGTATCGCGCCGGCCAGCGGCCGTCCTGGGACCTAGTGGTGGAGCAGGGAAACCAGCTCACTGCGCTGGCGCTCGGAGAGCCCGCCGATGGTCTTGCTGGGGGCGATGCGGCAGTGGGCGAGGATCTTGTTGACCTTGACGCGCCCGTACTTGGGAACGGCGAGCAGCATGTCGAAGACCTTGGCCGTCTCGACGTACTCGGGGGGTTCGAGGAGGAGCGAGTGAATGGAGCGCCGGCCGGACTTGAGGTCGCGCTTGAGCTGTGCCCGCTGGATGCGGATCTGGTTGGCTCTTGCGAGCGCGTCCATCCTCTGATTCAGCGACCGCTCAGGGGCGGTTGAGGTGTTTGAGGACGTCGTTCCGGTCGCCGGCGCCATGGGCGGCGAGTCTACACACCAGAGACACTGGAGCAAAGAAAAGTCGCGAATTCATCTCTACCTCAACTTGAGGTGTAGATGCATCGAGGTTGGTGGATGGTCCCCGGGCGTGTTTGCAGGGGTTTTTACATTCGTTCAACAGACAGGCCTGCAGCGATTGTGGCTGCTGCTGCGGGATTGCGGAAGCTCTCAGTTCCCACCGCTACAAGCGTTGCGCCCACATCGATCAGCTGATGTGCATGGGCTGCCGTGCTCACGCCGCCCATGCCAACTACCGGGATGTCCACCCGCTCCGCGACTGCTGCCACCTGGGCGAGCGCAACAGCGCGAATTGCAGGCCCTGAAAGCCCGCCCGTACCCCCGCCGAGCCACCGCCGAGGACGTCCCTCACCATCGATCGCACCCCTCCGCGGACTGAGCGCGGTGGCGCGCAGGGTGTTGATCAGCGAGACCGCATCCGCCCCTCCCTGCTGGGCGGCCACAGCGCATAGAGCCACGTCGGCAGTGTTGGGGGTCAGCTTGACGATCAGCGGCTTGCCTGTGCTTGGCCTAACCGCGCGCACCACCTCCTCGAGCTGGCGCGGGTCGGAGCCGATGTCGAGACCGGTCTTGACGTTGGGACAGGACACGTTCAACTCCACCGCCGCAATCTGCTCCTCCGCGTCGCATGCCTCGAGCAGCGCTGAGATCTCCTCGGCACTCGAGCCCATGACGTTCGTGATCAGCGGCACCGCAGGCGCCACACCACCTAGGATCTCGATCAACTGCGGCAGGTCCTCGCGCAGGTAGCCCTCGAGCCCCTTGTTGGGCAGGCCGATCGAGTTGATGAGGCCGGCCGGCGCCTCCCACAACCGCGGAGCGGGGTTGCCCTGGCGCGGCTGCAGGGTGATGGTCTTGGATACGTAGGCCGAGAAGGGGAACCCACGCGCAAGCTCCTCCCCGCCAAAGACCTGGCGGGCGGCGATCGCATCGAAGGTGCCCGAGCCGTTGATAACCGGATGAGCGAGCTGAAGGCCGCAGAACTCAACGCCGCTCATGCGGGCGCCCCGGCGTGCTCGTCGACGCGCTCGAGCTCGGCGGCGTCGATGACGGGGCCGTCGACGCACACACGCAGATAGCCGCCGCCACGCTTGGGCACGACGCAGCCGAAGCAGGCGCCAAAGCCGCACGCCATGCCAGCCTCGAGCGCCAGCTGGGCGGGGGTGCCGGTCCGCTCGCAGATGGCGCGCACGCCCTCGAGCATGCCGGCGGGTCCGCAGGCGTAGACGACCGCTTCGGGGTGCCGTTGGAGCTCGGCGTCAAGCAGATCGGTGACGAGGCCGTGGTAGCCGGCCGAGCCGTCGTCGCTTGCCACGCGCGCGCCGTCAAGCAGCGCCGCACCTTGGGCGCGCCCTCGGTCGCGGAAGCCTAGCAGGGCGAGGGCCGGCCCCTGGAGGGTGTCCTGCAGGATGGCAAGCGGAGCGATGCCCACGCCGCCGCCCACGAGGATCGCCCGGCGCTGCGGCGGCGGCGCCACGAAGGCACGCCCGAGCGGGCCGAGCGCCCACACGCCCTCGCCGGGTCGCAGTCCGCACAGCCGCCGCGTCCCCGGCCCGACGTCCTCGAGCAGGAAGTGCGACTCGCCGTCGTCGCTTCGGCGGGCGATTGAGAAGGCGCGCGGCAGGAACGGACGCTCCTCCTCCCCCCCGCCCCAGTCCTCGGCTGCGGCGAGCATGGCGAACTGGCCCGGCTCGGGCTCCGGGCCGTCGGGGTCTGAGACGCGCAGCACGC
>JASLDD010000227.1 GCA_030151725.1 Solirubrobacteraceae bacterium | reverse complement strand
ACGTTCATCCTCGGCAAGATGGCCGACACGATCGGCACGCCGCGCGAGCAGCTCAGTCAGTTTGCTCCGCGGATCCAGACCATCCAGATCGACCCTTCGCAGATCGGCCTGCTGATCGGCAAGGGCGGCGAAACGATTCGCGGCCTGGCGGAGGAGTTCGAATCTCAGATCGACGTCAACGACGACGGTCAGGTTCTGATCTACTCGGCCAACGGTGAGCTGGGAGACGCGCTCGTGGAGCGCGTGCGGATGATGATGAAGGAGGTCGAGGTCGGCGACGAGTACGCCGGCAAGGTCGTCAAGACCACCACCTTCGGCGCCTTCATCGAGCTCGCCAAGGGAACCGACGGCCTGCTGCACATCTCGAACGTCTCTCCCGGTCAGCGTGTGGAGAGCGTCGAGGACGTGCTCAACAAGGGCGATGAGGTCAACGTCCGCGTGGTCGAGGTGGACCGCGAGCGCGGCCGCATCGGCCTGCGTCTGGCCGATGATCCCGACATCGCCGGCAAGTCCGTCGAGGAGCTAGCGGGCGTCGGCACCGGCGGCGGAGGCGGCGGCAGCCGTGGACCGCGTGACGGTGCTGCGCGCAATGGCCGTGAGCGCTCCGATCGTCGGCCTCGTCGCAGCGACGAGCGCGGCTCGGGTCGTCCACGCCACGGGCGTGACCGCGATTAGCCAGTGCATCGTGCCGTCTTGACGGACGAGCACCGCATCACCACCCTGGACTCCGGAGTCCGGGTCGTCACCGAGCGCGTGCCCAGCGTGCGCTCGGTGGCGCTCGGCTTCTGGATCGCCACCGGCTCGACCGCCGAGCACATCGACCAGGCCGGGATCTCACACCTGCTGGAGCACATGCTCTTTCGCGGGACCGCGCGCTATGGCTCAGAGGAGATCGACCAGATCTTCGACTCGATGGGCGCCGAGATCAACGCCGGGACCGACAAGGAAGCCACGTCGCTCTATACGCGCGTGCTCGATCGCCATCTCGAGCACGCATTCGACGTGATGAGCGACATGATCTGGCACCCGCGCTTCGGTGAGCTGGAGGCCGAGCGCGAGGTGGTGCTGGAGGAGATCGCGATGTACGAAGACGATCCCCAGGACCGCGTCTTCGACGTGCTCGGCAAGGCCATCTTTGGCTCACATCCGCTCGGACGCGCCGTGATCGGCACCGCCGAGGTCGTCGGCTCGGTCACCCGCGAGCAGCTCACCGCCTTCCACGCCGAGCGCTACCGGCCGCAGAGCATCGTGATCGCCGCCGCCGGATCCGTCGACCACGACGCGGTCGTGGAGATGGCACGCGCGGTCGAGTCAGCTCGCGAAGCACGCGCAGGACTGGCGGGCAGCAACGACGCCCCGTCCTCGGCCAACGGCGCCTCGGAGCCGGTGGACTTCCGCCCACGTGTTCGCTTCCTGGAGAAAGACACCGAGCAGTTCCACGTCTGCCTCGGCGGCGCCGGTCTCGGTCGCGAGGACGAGCGACGGTTTGCGCTGCGGGTGCTCGAAGGCGTGCTCGGCGGCACGTCCTCCTCACGCCTCTTCCAAGAGGTCCGCGAGCGCAGGGGCCTTGCCTACTCGGTCTTCTCCTACTCCAACCTCTACGCCCACACGGGTGAGATCGGGCTGTATGTGGGCACGCGCCCCGACAACCTCGCCGAGGCGCTGTCCGTCGTCACCGCCGAGCTTCAGCGCTGCGTGGAGGATCCGGCGAGCGAAGAGGAGCTGTTGCGCTCGCGCGAGAACCTCAAGGGCCGCGTCGTCCTCGGCATGGAGTCAACGGGCGCGCGCATGAGCCGGCTGGGGGCATCGGTCCTCAACGACCTGCCGATCCTGTCCGTCGATGAGATGATCGAGCGCATTGAGGATGTCAGCATCGCGCAGGTACGCGAGCTGGCCGGCTCGCTGTACGTGCCGAGTGGACTCTCAGTTGCGGGGGTGGGCCCCGACGAGGAGCGCTTCCGTGCGGCGATCGAGCCGCTGGGCACCCTCGAGGAGCTAGAGGCGAGCGTGCGGGGATCGGCCTGATGATCAAGGTGGCGGTGGCCGGAGCGGCCGGACGCATGGGCCAGACGGTGTGCGACGCGGTGCAGGGCGCTGAGGACATGGAGCTCGTTGGACGCGCCGATCCGCTGCTTCAGACGACGCTCGAGGACGTGCTCGCAGACGCAGAGGTAGTCGTGGACTTCACGCGCCCCGACACCGCGCTTCCCAACGCCCTCGCCTGCGTCCGCGCCGGCGTGCACGTCGTGATCGGCACCACCGGCTTCGACCCGGCGCCGCTCAGCCAGGCGCGTCCGGCAGGCGATCGTCCCCCCGCCAACGTGCTGATCGCGCCTAACTTCGCCATCGGCGCCGTGTTGATGATGCGCTTCGCCGAGGAGGCAGCCAGACACATGCAGAAGGCTGAGATCATCGAGCTGCACCACGACGGCAAGCTCGATGCTCCGAGCGGAACTGCAGCGCGCACAGCTGAGCTGATGGCCAGGGCGAGCGGTGGCGATCCGCCGCCGATCCACTCGGTCCGCCTGCCGGGCCTCGTCGCAAGCCAAGAGGTGATCTTCGGAGATCTCGCTCAGACGCTCACGATCCGCCACGACACGATCGGCCGCGAGTCGTTCATGCCCGGCGTTCTGCTGGCCGTGCGGGCGGTCAGGACGCTCGAGCACTCGCCCACGGTGGGGTTGGAGAACGTGCTCTTCTGATGAGCGATGGCGTGAGATACTGAACTCGATGAGCGCGCTTGGAACCATCCTCACGGCGGTGATCACGCCCTTCGATGCGCAGGGACACGTCAACGAGGAGTCCTTCGTCGCCCTGCTGCAGCATCTCGCCGAGAACGGCTCCGACGGGTTCGTCGTGGCGGGCACCACGGGTGAGGCATCGACGTTGACCGAGTCCGAGCAGCTCGGGCTGATCGAGCTTGCCGTCAACGAGCGCCCGGCCGGGACGACGATCATCGCGGGCACGGGCACCAACGACACGCGCCAGGCCGCGCACCTGACAGAACGCGCCGGTGAGCTTGGAGCCGACGCGATGCTGTCGGTCACGCCCTACTACAACAAGCCCAGCCCGCTCGGCCTGAAGCGCCACTACGAAGCGGTGGCGGCCGCCACCGACAAACCGATCCTGCTCTACAACATCCCCGGGCGCACCGCCGTGAACATTGGCCCGGAACTGCTCGCCGAGCTCGCCAAGATCGACGGGATCAAGGGGGTCAAGCAGGCAAACGCGCAGGAGCTCCAGCCGATCGACGGGCTCGAGATCTATGCCGGCGACGATGGCTCCTTCCTGCGGACGCTGGAAATGGGCGGCGCGGGCGTGATCTCGGTGGCGAGCCACATCGTCGGCCCGGAGATGCGGCGCATGGTCGACGAGCCAGAGCACCGCGCCGAGATCGACGCCTCGCTGCGAGACGTCTATGAGACGCTCTTCCTGACCGCGAGTCCAACCTGCACCAAGGCCGCGCTGAACCTGCTCGGGTTCGAGGCGGGCGGCCTGCGTCTGCCGCTGGTCGAGGCCACCGATGACGAGCTCGAGGTGGTTCGTGCGATGCTCGAGCGCCACGGCCTGGCAATGACCCCATCCGCCCGCACCCACGCGTGAGCACATCGCTGCGCGTCCTGCCCCTTGGAGGGCTGGGAGAGATTGGCAAGAACATGACCGTCGTCGAGCAGGACGGCCGGATCGTGGTGGTGGACGTGGGCCTGCGCTTCCCCACGCCGGAGATGGTCGGCATCGATCTGGTGCTCCCCGACTTCACCTACCTGCGCGAACGCGCCGAGGACATCGAGGCGATCGTGATCACCCATGGGCACGAGGATCATCTGGGTGCCCTGCCGTGGGTGTTGCGCGACCTCGGCGATCGTCTGCGCGCACCTGTGTATGGAGGCGCGCTCACGATCGCGATGGCGCGCTCGAAGCTCGACGAGCATAAGCTGCGCAATGTCGAGCTGATCGATGTCGAGCCCGGCGAAACACTCGAGGTGGGGCCGTTCTCGCTCGAGCTCGTGCACATGACCCACTCGATCCCCGATGCAAGCGCCGTGGCGCTCGGGACCGACTTGGGCACGGTGCTGATCACCGGCGACTACAAGTTCGACCAGACCCCCGTCGACGGCCCACCGGCGGACGTCTCGCGCTTGGCCGAGCTCGGCCGCGAGGGCGTTCTTTTGCTGTGCGGCGACTCGACCAACGTCGATCGTCCCGGCTTCTCCCCATCGGAGTCCGTCGTTGGCCCGCACCTCGAGGAGGTCTTCGCCCGCTGCGAGGGGCGGATCGTGGTCACGAGCTTTGCCTCCAACATCCATCGGGTCCAGCAGGTCGTCGATGCCGCCCATGCGCTCGACCGCAAGGTGGCGCTGGTGGGGCGCTCGATGCGCAAGAACGTCGGGATCGGACGCAACCTCGGCCACATCGAGGTGCCGGAGGGGCTGCTCGTGGGACCGCGCGAGATCGGCGACTTCCCCGATGAGCGCGTGGTGATCATCTCCACGGGCTCTCAGGGCGAGCCGCTGTCGGCGCTGCGGCGCATGGCCTACCGCGACCATCCGCAGGTGCAGCTGAAGGGCGGCGACACGGTCGTCTTCTCGGCCACGCCGATCCCCGGTAACGAGCGTGCGGTCAACGAGACGATCGACCGGCTCTACCACATCGGCTGTGACGTGATCACACCGCGCGAGGCGCCCGTGCACGCCTCCGGCCATGGCTACGCCGAGGAGATCAAGCTGATGCTCAATCTCGTCAAGCCGCGCTATGTGATGCCCTTCCACGGCGACTTCAAGCGGCTGCGGATGCACGCACAGCTGGCCGAAGCGGTGGGGATCCCGCCCGAGGACATCTTCCAGGGCGACAACGGGCTGCCCCTCGACATCGATGAGCGTGGCGCAAGCTTCGGCGAGCGCGAGGAGTCGGGCATGATCTTCGTCGACGGCGTCGAGATCGGCGACATGGCCGATGTGGCGTTGCGCGACCGGCGGATGCTCTCCGCCGACGGCATCTTCATCGTGGTGGTGACGATCGCCGAGCACGACGGCAGCTCGGTGGCCGACCCCGAGGTGATCTTCCGCGGCGTGCCCTTCCTCGACCAGGCCGACAAGCTGCTCGATGAGATCAGAGGCACCGTCGACACGTCGCTCAGGCACGCCGCGCGTGAGGAAATCCGCGAGGTGGACCTGCTCCAGCAGACCCTGCACGACGACCTCGCGAAGCTAGTCTATGACCGCCTGAAGCGCCGGCCGATGGTCCTGCCGGTCGTCGTGGAGGTCTGAAGAAGAGGCCGGCAGGCTCACCACGAAGCGCGCCCCATCGCTGCCAGGGGTGGACTCCGCTTTGACACTGCCACCATGTGAGGCTGCGACGGCCTGCACGATTGCCAGACCGAGCCCGAACGAACCGCCGCGGTCGCCCGCGCCGCGCACGAAGCGCTCGAACAGCGTCGGTCTGAGCTCATCGGGAATACCCGGGCCATCGTCCTCGACCACCAGCTCGACGCGCTCGTCTGCCCCTGTCTTGGTCGATACGCGGATGGCGGTGCCGGGTGGGGTGTGGCGCAAGGCGTTCTCGAGCAGGTTGATCGTCAGGCGGTGGAGCTCATCGCGCGAGCCCTCGACGCTCGCCGGCTGCACATCCAGGGAGATCTCGTGCGCGGCGCTGACCGGACCGAGCTCGCTCGCCGCCTCGACGACTATCCGATCCAGGGCGCAGGGCTCACGTGCGGCCACGTGCGCGGCGTCGCTGCGCGCCAGCAGCAGCAGATCGGCGACCAGACGGCGCATGCGCTGAGATGAGCGCAGGGCCGAGCGTGCCGCCTCTCCCTGGTCGCCGTGCAGGGAGTCGGCGAGCAGCTCGAGATTTGCCAGCACGCTCGTGAGCGGCGTGCGCAGCTCGTGCGAGGCATCGGCCACGAAGCGGCGCTGGCGCGCGAGCATCGACTCGGTCTCGCCGCGCGCGGCATCGAGCTCTCGGAGCATTCCCTCCAGGGTCCGTGCAAGCTCTGAGACCTCGTCGTCGGCCTCTGACTGGGGGACCCTGCGCGAGGGGTCGCGCGTGCGCGCGATCTCAGCAGCGGTTGAGGTGATCTCTGCGATCGGTTTCATCGCCCGCCGCGCGATCGCCATGCCTGCCGCCAGCGCGAACAGCGTCCCGATGAGGACCCCCGCCAGCAGCCCGATCTCCACACGTTTGACCGTCGCCTCGGTGTCGGAGACCCGCCGGCCGTACTGGATGATCACCTCACCCACGCGCACACCGTTCTGCACCACGATGACAGGGCGGCTGATCACGCGGTAGCCGTTGACGGTGTGCTCTTCTGCCTGCGGCGGTCCGAGCGGGGGTACTTTGGCGGGAGATTGGGCCACGACTCTCGAGTCGAGCGTGAGGATCTTGATGACCGCGTGGTTTTCCGATGAGGCGAAGTCGCCGAGATCGGGTTCGACCTTGAAGGGCACCCAGTTGATGTGCAGCACCGAGGGCAGCTGGATCGCGGTGGTCTGCACCTGGCGGTTGAAGTCCGCGCGGATGCGATGCACGGTCAGGGACCCGACGGCCACGGCGAACGCGCACAGGATCACGAACGTCAGCAGCGCCGAAACGCCGGCGAGACGGGTCCTGATGGGCAGCCTGTCGAAGCTCGCCGAAAGGCGAGCGCTGGTCTGCCTGGCGGCAGACTCGAGCTTACGCGCGAAGGACGTAGCCCGCCCCTCGGATCGTGTGCAGCAGGCGCTCATCCCCCTCGGCCTCGAGCTTGCGGCGCAGGTTCGAGACGAACACCTCGATGGTGTTGGTCGTGGAGAAGGGGTCATAGCCCCAGACCTCATCGAGCAGGCGCTGGCGGGAGATGACGATGCGCTCGTTGCGCATGAGGTACTCGAGCAGCTCGAACTCGCGCTGGGTCAGCTCGATCGTGCGCTCGCCGCGGGCGACCTCGTGGGTGTCGGCGTTGAGCGTCAGGTCACCCACCCGGAGCGGCGCCGAGCCACGGGGTGGGCGGCGGCGCAACAGGGCGCGCATCCGCGCCAGGAGCTCCTGGCGCTCGAAGGGCTTTACGAGGTAGTCATCGGCTCCCGCATCGAGTCCCTCGACGCGCGACTCGAGCGCGTCACGTGCTGTGAGGATCAGGATCGGGACGTCGTCATCGGCACGCAGTGCGCGCGCCACCTCGACCCCATCGAGCTTGGGCAGGCCGAGATCGAGGATCACGAGGTCCGGCGCGAAGCCTCGACCCTGCTCGAGCGCATCCTGACCGTCGGCGGCCGTGCGTACGTCATACCCCTCCATGCGCAGCGAGCGCTGGAGGGCCTGGGCGATGTCCTCATCGTCCTCTACTACGAGGACTCGTGGGGCGCGGGAAAAATCGTTCATGGGTCTTTATGTAACTGGCTGGTGTAAAGCGATGGTAAGGCTCTTGAGGCAGGTTCTGGCAGCTCGGCGTCGAAGTTGCGCGAGATGGCTGCAACACGCAAACGCGCCCCTGCCCGCAAACCGGCGCCACGCAAGCGGGGCTCGCGTGCTCCCGCGCGACGTCGCTCGCGCTCGCGCAAAGGTCGGGGAGGGCTCTTCTCAGGGGGCATGTCAGGTCTGCTTGGGTCTTTGAGGGCGCCCGCGCTCGACCAGCGCCAGCGCGATGTGATCGGTCTCGCGCTGCTCGCGATCGGGGTGTTCATGGGCTTTGTCCTCTACGGCGACTGGAACGGCGGTCGAGCCGGCCACGGGCTTGCGGTGGCGCTCGGCTGGACGCTCGGGCGCTCGCGGATCCTCACGCCGGTGGCGCTCGTGCTGGGGGGCGGCATTCTGCTCCTGCGTCCAGTGCTGCCGGCTGTGCGTCCGCTGCGCAGCGGATCGATCTGCCTGTTCGCCTCGATCACGCTGGCGCTCGCCGCCGGCACCCTCGGTCTCAGCTCCAGTCCCGATGGCGATACCCACGCCTGGGTCTCCTCGCACCTGCAGAGCCACGGTGGCGTGATTGGTCAGGCGCTGTATGAGCTCACCCATCGCCTGATCCAGGACGTGGGCGTGAACATCCTTGTGGTCTTCTTGTTCCTCACCGCCGTGATCCTGCTCACGGGCGCTTCGTTGGCGGGCGTGCTGCGTGCCACCGGGACGGGTCTAGTCGACACGACCAGGATGATGCGCAACATCAGCCAGCGCCCCGAGCCGGCCCGCGCAACGCGGCCAACTCCCTCGATCGACGAGGAGGCCGACTTCCCGCTGCGCCCGCCTGAAGGCGAGGGCGAGCTGATCGTGCGCGCGACGCACGTCGAGGCGCCATCCCGTGACTGGGCCGAGCCCGACGGCGAGGCAGAGGTACAGGAGACGCCGTGGAGTGCGGAGATCTCGCATGCAGACGAGGGTGAGGTCCCCGCCGCCGAGGGGATCTCAGAGACGAGCGAAGAGGTTGAGGAGGAGGAGATCGCAGGTGTGGCCCACGCCGACCCCGCGGATCTCACACCCCAGGGGAGGCTCCGTGGATCGGTGACCGACGATCCAGACTTCGTGTGGGAGCGCCCGGATGCGGGAAAGCTCTTGACCCGCTCGACCGCTGAGCAGACCAGACCGGATACCGCCGGGCAGGAGCGCACGGCGATCAGCCTGGTGGAGGCGCTGGGGCACTTTGGCGTACAGGCCAAGGTCATCGGCACGGTTGCCGGTCCGCACATCACGCGCTATGAGCTGCGTCTCGCGCCTGGCATCAAGGTCGGCAAGGTCGCCCAGCTCAAGGACGACCTCGCATACGCGCTGGCCGCCACCGACATCCGCATCCTCGCTCCGATCCCCGGCAAGCAGGCCGTCGGCGTGGAGGTGCCGAATGCGCACCGCCGGATGGTGAGGCTGGGGGACGTCTTCCAGGAGCCGCCAAAGGACTGGTCGCCGCTGACTGTGTGGCTTGGCAAGGACGTGGCCGGCAAGGCGATCGGCGCGGACCTCGCCAAGATGCCCCACCTGCTCGTCGCGGGAACGACCGGTGCGGGCAAGTCGGGTGCGATCAACGCGATGCTCGCGAGCGTCCTGCTGCGGGCCACGCCGCACGACGTGCGCCTCGTGCTCGTCGACCCCAAGCAGGTGGAGCTCAACCACTACGAGTCGATTCCGCACCTGCTCACGCCGGTCATCACCAGTCCACGGATGGCCGCCAACGCGCTGCAGAACCTCGTCAAGGAGATGGAGCAGCGCTACGGGATCATGTCGCTGTCGCGTACGCGCAGCCTGATCGAGCTCAACCGTGCCCGCGCCAAGCGCGACGAAGCGCCACTGCCCTACATCCTGTGTGTGATCGACGAGCTCGCCGACCTGATGATGGTGGCGCCGGCTGATGTGGAGGACTCGATCATCCGCCTTGCCCAGAAGGCACGGGCCGTCGGCATCCACCTCGTGCTCGCGACTCAGAGCCCGCGGGTGGACGTGATCACAGGGATGATCAAGGCCAACGTCCCCTCGCGCATCGCCTTTGCCGTCTCCTCGCAGACCGACTCGCGGGTGATCCTCGACCAAAACGGCGCGGAGTCGCTTTTGGGGCAGGGCGACATGCTCTTCAGCCCCGTCGGCAGCTCGCGCCTGCAGCGCATCCAGGGTGCCTACATCGACGAGGGCCAGATTGCCAAGCTGACCGATCTGTGGCGCCGTCAGGGCGAGCCTGAGCTGCGCGAGGAGCTGCTCGAGCAGGTCGAGCCTGAGACGCCTGAGGGGGGACCGGATGAGTTCGATCCCGACGAGGACCCGCTGCTGACGGACGCCATCCGCCTTGTCGCCGAAATGCAGACGGCATCCACGTCGATGCTCCAGCGGCGCCTGCGCCTCGGCTACACGAGGGCGGGGCGCATGATCGACATGCTCGAGCGCAGGGGTGTGATCTCGGGATATGAGGGATCGAAGCCGAGGCAGGTCCTGGTCACCGAGGTCGATCTCCCGCGCGTGCTTGCCGCGCTCGGGGAGACCGCCACGCCCGTCAGCGACTAGCCTCTTCATCTGATGCCCGAGATCGGAGCAACGCTACGCGAGGCGCGTATGCGCGAGCGCATCGACGTCTCGGAGATCGAGGCCACGACGAAGATCCGCGCCAAGTACCTCCGTGCACTGGAGAACGAAGAGTGGGGCCTGTTGCCCGGCCCCACGTTCGTCAAGAGCTTCCTGCGCACCTACGCCGAAGCATTGGGCCTCGACGGCAAGTCGTTGGTGGAGGAGTATCGCCTGCATCACGAGCGCCCGAGCGACGCGATGCTCGAGCCGATCGTCTCCACGCCCCAGCGCCAGCGCAGGCGCGCCACCCCCAGCGGTCCCTCGCGCCGCTACATGGTCGCGGTCAGCGCGATCGGCCTGATAATCGTGGTCCTGATCGTGCTGCTGATCAGCGGGGGCGGCTCCTCGGGCACCCACACCACCAGCACTCTCAGCAGCGCCACTCAGACACCGGCAAAAGGCCATCGCCATCACGCAGCAAAGAAACGGACGGGCTCCGCGAATGGGGAGGTCGCCCTGTCGCTCAGGCCTTCCGGCGTGATCAACGTCTGCTTGATCGGCGACAACGGTCGCAAGGTAATCCCGGGAGTCAACCTGCAGCCCGGCGAAAGCACGCCCACCTATCACGCCAAACGCTTTGAGATCACACTCGGCAACGACGCGGTGAAGATGTACGTGGATGGCATCGCGCGCAGCGTGCCGGCCTCCAGCCAGGCGATCGGCTACTCGATCACCAAGGCCCACGGTCGCCAGCCGCTGAGCGCCACGCAACAGCCCACGTGCCGATGAGCGTGCGCGCCGGCATCGTCGTCACCGGCACGGAGGTGCTGACGGGCAGGGTCAGCGACCGCAACGGCCCGTGGCTCGCCGAACGCCTGCGCGAGCTGGGAGTGGACCTGGCTTACACGACGATCGTGGGCGATAGACCGCAGGACATGCAGGCCGCGCTGCGCTTCATGGCCGACAGCGGCATCGACGTGGTGGTCACGAGCGGCGGCCTAGGCCCCACGGCTGACGACCTGACGGCTGAGGTCGTGGGCAGGTTTCAGGGGCGCGAGATGGTGCTGGATGAGGAGCTGGCCGAGCGCATAGCTGTGATCGTGGCGCCACTCATGAAACGCTGGTCGAACATCGACCCTGAGGCGATCGCTGAGGCCAACCGCAAGCAGGCCACGATCCCGAGCGGCGCAAGCGTGCTCGAGCCTGTCGGCACCGCGCCCGGGCTCGTTGTGCCATCTGCCCAGCAAGGGCCCACGGTCGTCGTCCTGCCGGGTCCACCAAGAGAGCTGCAGCCGATGTGGAGGAGCGCGGTCGAGAGCGACGCCCTGCGCACGGCACTTGCGGGTGCGACGGTTTATGAGCAGCGCACGCTGCGCCTGTTCGGCATCCCCGAGTCGGAGATCGCCGAGACGCTGCGGACGGCTGAACGCGAAGGCATCGATCTGGAGCGGATCGAGGTCACGACGTGCCTGAAACGGGGCGAGGTCGAGGTGGTAACGCGCTATGAGCCCGACGCAGCGGAGGTCTATCAAAGCTTTGCGGACGTCATCCGCACTCGCCACGGGGACACGCTGTTCTCCGATGACGGCAGCACTGTCGACGAGCAGGTGGCGGCGCTGCTGCGCGACACGCACCAGACGATTGCGACCGCCGAGTCGTGCACCGGTGGGCTGCTGGCGGCACGGCTCACCGAGCTGGCGGGCTCCTCGGATTACATGAAGGGGGCGATAGTCGCCTACTCAAACGAGGTCAAGATCTCGACCGTCGGCGTGGATGAGGCCTTGATCGAGCGCCATGGCGCTGTCTCGTCCGAGGTCGCCGACGCGCTCGCCGATGGCGCTCGTGAGCGTCTAGGGGCGGATGTCGGCGTTGGCATCACCGGCATCGCGGGCCCGGGGGGCGGCGGCGAGGAGAAGCCCGTGGGGCTGGTGTGGATCAGCGTGGTCCGCACGGGCGCCGAGCGCCTCACGCGACAGGTCAATCTTCCGGGTGGGCGCGCCGACGTGCGCGACCGCTCGACGACCATCGCCATGCATCTCGTGCGCCGCTCGCTGAGCGAGGCCTGAGCGCGGCTTCTCAGGCTTCTTCGGAAGCCGGTTCGCAGGTTTCGCAGGGGGCTTCTTCTTCGCCGGCTTCGGCAGGGCATCCGTCGGCTTCTTCTTCGCAGGCCTGTTGGCCAGAGGCGTCGGTGTTTGCCGGGCAGAGCAAACTCGCTCCATGGACGACCGGGGGGGCTCCGTCCGCGCAGGCCGGTTCGGAGCCGTCGGCACAGGAGAACGAGCCTTCTTCTGAGACGGGCTTGCTGTTGTCTTCGCAGAGCGCGGCCGGGAGGGCCTTGGGAGGAGCCTTCTTCTTGTGCTTGGGCTTGTGTGCCGGACGCTTGGCGTGGTGGCGGTGCTTACTCGTACTGTGGCTGGGCTTGCTCTTGTGCGCCAGTGCGGAGACTGGCGAGAGCGCCATGGTCAGCGCAAGCACGATGGCCAGCGGAAGGGCGAGCATGCGAGCAGAAAGACGGGTGGACTGGCTAATCGGCACTGAGATCTCCTGGCGGATAGAAAGCCTTGACCCGATGAGCATCGTCCCCATTCGGACTCTGGCCGAGCGCCTCGAAGATCCTTGGACGAAGGGTGGGCATACGAACAACTGTTCCGTCCGATGTCGCCTCTACATTGCTCGATTCAACTGCGACAGGAGGAGTTAGACCAATGCCCGTGAACGATCAGGAGAAGGCAGCCAAGGCGCGCGACGCCGCACTGCAGGGCGCGCTCACCCAGATCGAGCGCGAGTTTGGGAAGGGCTCGGTCATGCGCATGGGCGACGAGGGCGCGCAGGTGCGCTGCGATGCGATCCCCACAGGAGCGCTCTCGCTCGATCTCGCGCTTGGGATCGGCGGCGTGCCACGGGGACGGATCGTCGAGGTCTACGGTCCTGAGTCATCGGGTAAGACGACGCTCATCTACCACGTGCTCGCCGAGGCACAGAAGCTGGGGGGCGTATGTGCCTTCATCGACGCCGAGCACGCGATGGACCCGCTCTACGCGCGGACGATCGGCGTGGACATCGACGAGCTGCTCGTCTCCCAGCCCGACTACGGCGAGCAGGCCCTGGAGATCGCCGACATGCTCGTGCGCTCGGGGGCCGTGGACG
>JASLDD010000217.1 GCA_030151725.1 Solirubrobacteraceae bacterium | reverse complement strand
CCCACCGGTGTTCGAGGCATACGCCACCCTGGAGCTGCCTGGCACCGGGGACCAAGATCCAGTGTCGGGGGATGAGGACTTGGACCGCCATGACGCCGATGTGCTGGAGGTGCTCAGCGAGCACACCATGGCACAGCAGTGGTGGCTTGGCTACCTCGACACTGGCTCCGCCGACATCGTTTTCCCGGATGCGCCGAAGGGGGCCGTCTACAGCGTCAACTGGCCCTATGTCCTGATTGAGGCAGGCCCTGAGCAGGCGCGCGTCTGGCGCGGGCATCCGCGTTGGAAGGGTGCCCTGCCGGACCTCATCTTCCCCGCCGACCGCTCGTGGCTCCTTTCGACCTTGTGGGACGACGACTGGTCGTGCATCGGCGGTTTGCGAGTGCTGGTGAACGCTTTCCTGACCCATCGCGATCTGGGACCTCGGACTCGTGAGGTCGATCCATCGGTCAAGGATGCGACGCCGCCTGGACACACCGCGTATTGACCGACCGCGATGTGTCCGGCGATGAGACAGCCTCACCCAGGCTTCACCCCGCCCAATAGCGCCATCTCGAGCCACTTCCAGTAGCAGTCCACGTCATCGAACCCAATTGCCCGAAGCCACTCCAGCTGGGTGTGCACGTCGAGCAGCCGGTCTGACGGGTCAGCCTCCTCCATGGGCTCGCCGATGGCTGCAAAGAAGGCCAGGTGCAGCCGCTCGGTCGCAGATGCCACGTGCTCGAAGTTCGCGAACATGCCGCCCGGCTCGAGCAGCTCGAAGACTTCGCCATAAAGCGAGCGCTTGCGCTCGTGCTCGAGGTGGTGGATCGCAAACGAGGACACCACGACATCGAAGCGCCCCAGCTCGGCCAGGGGCAACGGGAGGGCAAGGTCGTGCTTGACGAGCTCGATGCGCTCCTCGCCTGCGAAGCGCCCGCAGGCAGCCTCCAGCATCACATCTGAGAAGTCGACGCCAACGCCATGCATCCCGCTGCGCTCGCGTCCCAGAAGCGCGAGCAGACGGCCATTGCCCGTGCCGAGGTCAAGGACGCGACGAGCGCCAAGGGGGACATGCTCGAGCAGCACGCTCTCTCCCTCTGTGCGCCGCGGGTACTCATCCGCCCTGTCGAGGTAGCGGAGAGCGTGCTCGGGTGTGCTCCACTCGTCAGGCGCCAAGCCACCATTATCGAGCAACGGTCATATCCCGCATGCAGGATCGCTGGATCGTCAGGACTTGACCGGGGGGGAGGGCAGTTCGCTGGCGCCGGTGTCAGGGTGGCGGTGCACGACCAGCACCGCGATCGCTACAGCGAGCGCCACCACCCCCAGGGCGATGAACGGGAACGCGTTGTAGGGCGCAGGCTGTCCCGGTTCGCACAGCTCGACGAACGGGACGATCAGCACCAGCGATCCCAGGGCCGGCACGAGCACGTGTCGCATGGGCGAGAACGTGGCGCGGTGACGGCGCCACATGAACACGGGGAGCGAGATGTTGGTGAGGAGATAGACCACCAGGATCACGATGGTGCCCATGGTCGAGCACTCGGCGTACAGGCTCACCGGATTCCTCGAGCGGGTGTCCCCACCGATCACGTGCGTGAGCCACCACACGCCGATGATGCCGAGGCCGATCACGGCCATCGCGATGAGCGCGTTCACGGGTGTGCCCGTCCGCTCGCGCAGGCGTCCCAGAGGGGCAGGAAGCAAGCCAGTCCGTCCCCCGTCGAACAGCATCCGAGCCTGAGAGCCCGAGCCGGCCACCAGCGCGGCCAGCACCGAAACGATCCCCGCAATCCAAGCCAGGATCGCGACTTTGCCGAGCTCGTGGTCCGCCACCGTGAGGAACGGAACCGACGAGCGCCCAATCGAGGAGACGTCGTAGTGGAAGCCCGTGACGGTTGCGTAGGCGAACAGCACGAACAGCACCGTGCCGATCGCAATCGACAGATACAGGGCTCTGGGCACCGACCGCTTGGGATCGCGGCACTCCTCTGCCAGCGCAGGTCCGTTCTCCCAGCCGATGAACATGTACAGCGCCAGCGGGAAGCCGGTAGAGAGGCCCGTGAGGCCGCCGCTGAGATGCGACCAGGAGAAGGGCACGCTCGACAGGTGGCCGCCTTGGTCG
Source organism: Solirubrobacteraceae bacterium (assembly GCA_030151725.1). Lineage (GTDB taxonomy): Bacteria > Actinomycetota > Thermoleophilia > Solirubrobacterales > Solirubrobacteraceae > Palsa-744. The sequence continues at coordinate 2,531 of JASLDD010000217.1, read as the reverse complement.
ATGAGCACGGCCACGCAGACCACCAGCATGATCCCCACCTGGGCCACAAGGGCCACGCCCACAGCCGACGTGGAGAGCTTCACGCCTTTGGCGGTCAGCCAGATGGCGGCGACTGTGAGCACCAGCGTCAACGGCTCCCACGGAACATTCAACGAGGTGTAGTGAGCGAGCGTCATCGACACCATGCCGCCCGACATGGTGAACACGCCGGCGATCGCAACGGTGTAGCCGACTGTGACCAGCAGCGCCGTCACCACTGCGGCTCGCGATCCGAGGCCCGACTCGACATACGTGATGAAGCTCCCCGCCGACGGCTCCGCGTGTGTGAACTGGGCGACGGTCGTCGCCAGCAGGACCACCGCGACGCCCGCCGCAAGGATGGTCAGCGGGGCTGCGACGCCGGCCGTCACCGCGATCACACCGAAGGCGAAGTAGAAGTCGATGCCGGGCCCGATGTTCGCGACGGTCGAGACCGTCAGATCCCTGGTGCCGAGCTGCCCGGCTCTGAGCTTTCCTGCGCCTTGACCGGTAGCGCTCGCTTCCCCCATTCGCCGAGTATGGTCGATGGGGGTCAGCCTGGGCACGCCTGCCCCCGCATGGGTCTATGGTCTGCGCGCTATGTCAAACGACTCCACCGATAAGGACTGGCGCCTGGAGGCCGATCTCGAATCCTCGGAAGATCCACAGGGCGCCCTCCAGGGCCTCGTCGAGCACTTCCGCGGACCGGACGTCGTCGGGGAGATCGAGCAGGCGGCTCCACGCGACGCTGTGATCACCCATGACGGAAAGCAGCTGTTCGCCTATACCGCCGATGAGCCCACCCTGCTCGCGATCAGGAGCGCAATCGAGAGCGCTCTGGATGAGCAAGATGATCCGCAGGGACTTCGAGCAGTCGATGCGCGATTGGGCGGCGCAGCTGGGAATCGAATGCGAGCTTGTCGATCACCCTCATCTTCTGACCACGCAGGTCTGCTTCACGGTCAAAGGTCCCAAGCGCAGGCTCGATGAGTTCTCAAAAGGGCTCACGGCCGAGGAGCGGGTCACCATTCGAACCGAGACGCGCCTCGTGTTCAACCCGCTTTGAGTGCGCGGTGGCGCGCGCCCCAGCGAACCTCAGCCAGTCGCTCGGGTAACTTGGGTGGGCGCCCGGGAGGGAGCTAGGTCATAGGGCAGCGCCAGCTCCTCCGGTGGTTGAACCTCGAGAGAGCGATCGGCTGATGCGGTTGTGGGTGTGGAGAGCTCGAGCAGCACCTGCACCACCTCGGGATCGAAATGCGACCCAGCGCACCGCTCGAGCTCAATGCATGCCTCCGCGGTGGACATCGCCTCGCGGTATGAGCGCGTCGTTGTCATGGCGTTGAAGGCGTCGCAGGCGGAGACGATGCGCGCCTCGAGCGGGATGGTGTGGCCGCTGAGGCCGTCCGGATAGCCGGAGCCGTCCCAGCGCTCGTGGGACGCGCGCACGATGCGTCCGATCTCGCTCATGAAGCCACCGATTTTCTCGAGCATCCTCTGTCCCTCGATGGTGTGGGTCTTGATGATCGCCCACTCGCGCTCGTCGAGCTTGCCCGGCTTGTTGATGATCTCCTTGGGCACAGCGATCTTGCCGACGTCGTGCAGGAGCGCCCCGAACTCCACGTTGCGCTTGCGATCCGCGTCAAGGCCCATCGCGTCGGCGACTTCCAGCGCGAGGCGAACCACGCTCTTGCAGTGCTCGCCCGTGTAGGCGTCGTCTGCCTCCACCACATCGCCCAGCAGCAGCGCCGTGCCTTGGTAGGCGTCGTTGAGCTCGTTGAGCTGCGCCAGGCGCTCCTGGCGCTCCTTCGAGAAGAACCGCAGCACGCCGAACAGGGGCATGATCAGCAGGATTGCGACCTCGTTGCTGGTGTGCATCGCGCTGAAGGACACCGCAAGCCCGAGCGGCGAGAGAGCCAGGTCGATCGCGTAGATAGGTCGCACCTCCTTCAGGAGCTCGCTCACGTCGAGGTCGCCGTGGAGGCGATCGCGGATTGCGCTTGCCGCGAAGTCGCACGCGAGCTGGGCAACCAGCGCCAGCGCCAGCACAGCCCAGTGCCCATCTGGTCTGCTGACACCAAAGACGCTCAGCACCACCGCCGGGCCCATCGAGAACCAGCTGTTGTTGGCCACCGTCAGCAGCCAGCTGGGAGAGATCTGGCCGCGAATCACGTTGGGCGCCATCCCCAGTGCCAGCGCGAGCGGTACCAGCACCGGCACCACGGAGACGGGCATCGCGAACAGCATTGGCACGAACAGCACCTGCACGGGGACCGTGAACCCAGAGCCCATGTCGAAGCGGACATGGCCCGCGAGCGCGATCCCGACCACATACAGCGCTGCGGCCGTGAGAGGGAGATGGATGGGAAGGCCGCTCGTCAGCAGCAGCACGAGCGCCGCCACCATGAACGCCGCGCCGCCGATCAGTTCCCCATGGCGCACTGCCAGGTGCATCGGTCTGCCGCGTTGCGCCTGGGATGCCCTCGTGCGCTCGGCTTCGTTGATGGCGTGGACAG
>JASLDD010000196.1 GCA_030151725.1 Solirubrobacteraceae bacterium | reverse complement strand
CTCTCCCGCCCAGGCAGCTGCCGACGATGCTGCTGACCGATCTGGCCTGGGCGCGCGCGGCGCGCGCCGCCACGGCTCGGGCGCTCGCTCGAGCGCGGCCGCGCGCAGTCGTCTACTCGAGTACCACCGCCGCGCTGCTGTGGCCGCTCCCCGGCGCCATCCGCTTCGACGCCCCCTCCGCCGGCAACCGCCCGGGATGGGACGGGCTCTGGCAGCGCCCCCTGGAGCGTCGCCGTCTCGGGCAAGGGGCCCTACTGCTCCCCTGGAGCGCCGGCGGCCTGCGCGAGCTACAGGGTCTGGATGTCGCCGACGCACTCGTCATTCCTGTTGCCGTCGAGCCATCCGGGCCGCCCGTCGGCGAGCGCGACATCGCGGCCATCACCTACGCCGCCAATCCCACCAAGAAGGGCCTCGACCGTGTGCTCGCGGGGTGGAGAGGTGTGCGCGCCGCGCGGGGGTCGAGCTCCAACGATGAGCTCCTGGTGGCGGGAGCGCCGGCGCAGGCGCTGGCGGGGCTGACGGATGGAGAGGAGGGTGTACGGGTCGTGGGGGCGCTCGCTCCCGAGGAGTACCGGGCGCTGCTACGACGATCGCGCCTGTTTGTTTGTGCACCCCGGCGCGAGGACTACGGGATCGCCCAATTGGAGGCGCTTGCAGATGGCTGCCAACTCGTCACCACGCCTGCCCCCGGGCCGTATGTTGCCCTGGAGATAGCCCGTGGGCTGGACGAGCGTCTAGTGGATGAGAACCTGGAGCGGGCGCTGGAGGTCGCGCTGGCAGAACCGCGTGAGCACTATGCGGAGAACGCGCTCCAGGCGCTTGCGCCGTTCGCGCTTGCTGGCGTCGATCGTGTAGTGAGCGAGCAGCTGCTCAAACGACTTCTTGTGTAGGCAGCTCGTCGACTCTGGGCCGGTGAGAAGAGGGAGACATTGCTGTAGGAATCGGCCTGTTTGCTGGCTTTCGCTGGGGTGCTTGGCTAGGTTCGAGCGGTGGCGGGCACAGATCGCTCAAATCCGGTTGCCGGCGGCGGGTTCACTGTTGCTGCTGCTTCCATCGCGTCGCGGAGTGACGCACTTGCGCCTGTCTCGACTCGACTCCGAATGGGTCGCTGGAGCGCCTATGCCTGGGGTGCGATAGGGGCAGGGGTAGCGTTCATCGCACTCACCTGCTGGTGGTTGACACAGGATCGAAGCGTCCCCATCTATGACGCGGGTGGCCAGCTCGAAACGGCGTTCCTGTACCGCGGCATGCTCCACGCAGGGAATATCTTCGGCCCGTTCACTTACACCAACGTCTATCCCATCTTGGGGCACATGGTGGGGGCAGTCGCGGCGCTCATCGGCGGTGTGAATGTCGCTGCGCCGATCCTCGGAGAGAACTTGGTCTTCGTCCCGCTGCTGGTGCTCGGCGTCTACCAGACGGGACGCCTTCTCTACGGCCCCCCGGCGGGGCTCTCGGCGGTCGTGTTCGTGCTGGGCTCGCCGCTGCTCACGTCGCTGTTTCACGTGTTCCTGCTCGACGCACCGCTCACCGCGCTTGTTGCCGTGTCGGTGTGGCTGATGCTCGCCAGTGAGGACTTCTCGCGTACTGGTGTGGCTGCGATGGCTGGCTTGGCGGTCGGTCTCGGGCTCAACATCAAGGTTCAGTTTGCGCTGTTCCTGGTTGGTCTCACGATCATCCTGCTCGTTCACGGGGGGTGGCGAAACTGGCGTGGCTTTCTCGCCTTCGCGGGTGTCGCACTGCTCGTTGGCACGCCTTGGTATATCGAGCATTTCTCCGAAATCGGAAGGATGATCAGGCTCTCAAGCTCTGGGCCTGGAACGCCTCCGGGCAACATCCCACCCACGTTCTCGTTGACCAACCTCACGTGGTACTTCTGGAGCGTCCTCAACTCTCAACTGCTGGCTCCGCTGTTCCTGCTGCTTGTTGGGGGCGTTATCTGGATGGGAGTATCGCTGTGGCGAAACCGCGAGCAGCCTGCTGTGCGCCTGGAGTTCTTCGCTGCAGCCGTGGCCGCGTGGTTCGTGATCACGTTTCCCGACGCTCACCACGACATCCGCTACGGCCTGCCCCTGCTCGCCTTCCTTGGAGTCCTGGCCACCGGCTGGATAGCACGGCTTGCTCGGGGCCCGCGATTGGCGGCGATGGCGGTTCTAGGTGTAGGTGTGATCGCAAACCTGCTTGGCACCACCTTTGGGGTGGGCGGCAACGTCATCCTCGCGCTGGCCCATCCCCTGCCTGCGACCGAGCAGTACTCCGATCGCGTCGTGCTCTACACCACTAACGGCTTTTTGGCAGGAGCGCCGAGTCGCGACGGCGATGTCCTGAAGCTGTTCGAGCAATTGCACAGCGAAGGCGTGAGCACCCTCTCGCTGAACTACAGCCAGATTCAGCTTCCCGACTTCTCCCTCGAAGGGCTCGAGCCGCTGCTGCGCATCGCCAAGCTCTCCCCGGCAGTCACCCAGGTCTCCGAATTCGGCAGATCATCTGCAGTCGCGACCGTTATCCACGAAGCGCTCACCGCGAGTTCGCGTCCGCCGTGCACGCGTCTGAGCGATGGAACCGGGATCTGGATCGTTCGCTACGAGGACTCTGCCGGCAAGCTGAGTCTCTACTGCCCATCGCACAGGCCGAAGTTCTACGACCCCGGCGCGGTGGGTGGCCAGCTCCAACGGTGAGTGCTCAAGAGCGTCTGTGAGCTGCCGATTTGCGGCGCGGGGCCAGCTCCTCCCAAGTGAGCGTGTTGGCCACGTCGGCCGCGCTCAGCCACGCGCGCCGCGCGGTTGCGATACCCCAGCGCATGTTCTGCAGCGTGTGTATCCGGTGTGCATCCGAGTCGATTGTGAGCAGCACTCCGGCGCGGGTTGCGGCGCGCGCGTTCACATCTGAGAGGTCGCGCCGATCGGGGTTGGCGTTGATCTCGAGCATTGTCCCTGCCTTTGCTGCCGCGGCGAACACGGCATCGAGGTCCACCGCATAGGGCTCACGCCGCTCGATCAGGCGGCCGGTGGGGTGGCCGATGACGTCGACCAGCGGGTGCTCGATGGCGGCGATCATGCGCTCGGTCATCGCCTGCTCGCTCATCCCGAATGAGGTGTGAACGCTCGCCACCACCCAGTCCAGCTCGGCCAGCAGCTCGTCCTCGTAGTCGAGCGAGCCGTCGGGCATGATGTTTACCTCGCTGCCCGCCAGCAGCTCGATGCCCTCGGCGCGGGCGTTGGCCTCGTGCACGAGCTCGATCTGGCGGCGCAGCTGCTCGGGGGAGACATCGTTGCCGAAGCCGTGGCTGGCCGAGTGGTCTGTGATCGCCAGGTACTCATACCCGCGTTCGCGGGCAGCTCTGCCCATCTCCTCGATCGTGTTGTGCCCGTCGGAGGCAATCGTGTGGCTGTGAAGGTCTCCGCGGATGTCCTCCAGTGCGATCAGCCGCGCCAGCTCCCCCGAGCGCGCCGCCTCCAGCTCGCCGCGGTTCTCGCGCAGCTCCGGCTCGATGTAGGCCATACCCAAGCGCTCGTAGACCTCGTGCTCGCTCTTGAAGCACTCGGTGATTCCGGTGGCGTCATCGAGCACGCCGTACTCCGAGACATGCAGGCCGCGGCGAACCGCCGCTTCGCGCAGCGCCGCATTGTGCGTGCCCGAGCCGGTGAAGTGCTGCAGCAGATTGCCAATCTGATCGGGGCGCGCGATCCTGAGGTCCACCGCCACGCCCGAGTGAGTGCGTGCGCGCGCCCCGGCCTTCCCGGTTGAGCTCACCTGCTCGATCTCGTCGAGCTTGGCAAGGCTCTTGGCGAGAGTCATCGGCCGGGTCGTGGTGGCGATGAGGTCCAAGTCCTTGACGCTGTCAGCCCACCGCCGCGCCGAGCCTGCGACTTGGACGTGCGTGCCGGGCCCCCCCAACCGCTCAAGGCCCGAGGCGAGCGCCTCGCCGATCTCGAGCGCCCGGGGAAGCAGCAGACGGCCCCTGCCGCGGCCCTCCGGTTGCGCTTCCATCGCGCTCAGCCCCTCCAGCACACTCGCCTCGAACTTGGCGCCCAGCCCTTTGACGGTTCGCAGCCGCTGGGCCAGGGCGGCATCGCGTAGTGCCTGTGGCGAATCGATTCCCAGCTCTGCGTACATCAAGCGCACCCGCTTGGGACCAACCCCGGGAAGGTGCGTGATCGCGATCAGCCCCGGCGGGAACTTGGCACGCAGTCTCTCCGCCGCGGGAATCGTCCCTATCTCGACCAACGAGAGGATCTTCTCCTGGAGGGTCTTGCCGATGCCGGGCAGCTCCATCGCGCGCCCCTCGCGGGCCAGCTTTGCGACCGATACCGATGCGTTGCGCACGGCCTTTGCTGCCGATCGGTAGGCGAGCACTCGATGCACGATCGCGCCATCGAGCTCGTACAGGTCTCCCAGCTCGTCAAAGGCCTCAGCAATCGCGCTGTTGGATAGCTCGGGCACGGCCACCAGGGTAGGACGCCACTCGTGTCACTGCGCCGCCGATGCGCCCCACGCTCTAGGGTACGCCGACCCATGTCCGGCGAGCCCTGGCTGATACTGCCCACCTACAACGAGGCAGAGAACGTAAAGGCGATCGTGACGGCTGCCGGTGAGGTTCTCGCCACGGCCGCCCCCGATGGCTTTCGCGTGCTCGTCGTCGACGACGGCTCACCCGACGGCACTGGGCGCATGGCAGACGAACTGGCCGCTGAGAAAGAGTGGGTTAAGGTGCTCCACCGCACCGAGAAGACCGGCATTGGGCCGGCCTACCTGGCGGGGTTTCGCCACGCGCTGCAGGGTGGGGCGGGATACGTGATGGAGATGGACAGCGACTTCTCACACGACCCGGCCGACCTGGCAAGGCTGCTCGATGCGGCGCGCGGCGACGCCGACCTTGCGCTGGGCTCACGCTATGTGGACGGTGGCGGGGTCAGCGACTGGGGCCTTCTGCGGCGCTTCATCAGTGAGGGCGGTTCGGCCTACGCGCGGCTCGTGCTCGGCCTGCAGGTCAAGGACTTGACCGGTGGCTTCAAGTGCTTTCGGCGCGAGGTGCTCGAGGCGATCCACTTCGACCGCGTGCGCTCCCAGGGCTATGCATTCCAAGTTGAGCTCACCTACCGCGCCGTGCAGGCCGGCTTTAATGTCGTCGAGGTGCCAATCGTATTTCGTGACCGCCAGCACGGTCAAAGCAAGATGTCTTGGCGGATCGCAGCCGAGGCGATGTGGCTTGTGCCTCGCCTGCGCTTTAGATAGACGCTGCAAACGCCGATGCAGAGGGGATGGATGCTTCGGCCTACGCGTTCGCCCACGGCGTACGCCACACGCGCTCCACGTTGCGCGCGTGGCAGCGGACGCCCGGCAAGGTCGTTGGACGCTGGGTCGCCGGCTCGGCGCTAGCCGCAAGTGGGCTGCTCCTGGCGGTCTTGGCGGTCGCCTACCTCGACCCCGGCTACCAGCAGATCATCACCCTGCAGCCGCCCTTCGGCGTCGGCAACGGGATGGATGTGCTGCACGTGCTGCGCAGCAATGCGCTCGTCCTCGCCCTGCACGCCATGGCCTGTGTAGCCGGCTTCATTGCCGGTAGCTCACTGCCGTTGCAGGCCGAGCATCACCACGGGGTCTCGCGATGGGTGCACGAGCACGGTGGACGTCTGGCAATTGCCTTCGTGGTGCTCGCAACTACCTTCTCGCTGAGCGCCCAGGCATACCTGATCGGACACACCCTCGCCGGGGTCTCCAACTTCCTGGGCGTCTCGCCGGCTCTGCTGCTGCTCGGTGTGCTTCCTCATGCCATCCCCGAGCTGATCGCGCTCTTCCTGCCGCTGGCCGCCTGGATCATCGCCAGCCGCCGCGGCGAGTGGGAGCAGCTGCTCGCAGCCACTTTGGTGACCGTCTGCATAGCTGTGCCCGTGCTCGTGGCCGCCGCACTGATCGAGGTCTACGTCTCGCCTCACCTGTTCACCGCGCTGACCCACATCCACCCGCCGATCGTGCGCAACTCCGAAGGCTGGCTCGTCACGGTTCACTGAGGGAAGCCTTCCTTCATTTTGTATAGTGATGGGTAAGCGACCAAGGAGACAAGACCTCATGGCAGGCACCCTGACCCAAATCACCGACAACAACTTCGACGCCGAGGTCATCGAGGCCGAGGGTCCTGTGCTCGTCGACTTCTGGGCCCCCTGGTGCGGTCCCTGCCGCGTGGTGGCGCCGGTGCTCGAGGAGATCGCCGCTGAGCGTCCCGACCTGCGCATCGTCAAGCTCGACATCGACGAGAACCCCCAGACGGCGGCGCGCTTCCAGGTGCTCTCGATCCCAACCATGATCCTGTTCAAAGGCGGCCAGCCGGTCAAGACAGTCGTCGGCGCCTACCCCAAGAAGAAGCTAGAGCAGGAGCTAGAGCCGGTCCTCGCGTAGTCCGTCGCGGAGGCGCCATCGAGTGGTGACGCCTCCGCAGCCCGCTTGACGCGTTCGCGACGTCAATCAAATGGGAAACATCCGGCCCTACTGATGGAGCGCCAAAAGCCTTGATCTCAAGGCCTTCACCCACCTGAAGATCGGCCCTCGAAAACGTAACGGCCAGGCGGCGCTAGGTTGCCCTTGCTCGAAGCGCATCGCCTCGTGGTCAACGTGGCTGCAGGGGGTCGCTCGGGATCGCAATGGGCGAAAGACCACCGAGATCAGTCGCACGGGTACTACTCGTCCGTGGCGCCTTGGCAGTGGTCTTGGGGGTGCTTATCTGGCCCCTGCTGTTCACCTACTCCGGCTTTGCCGGTGACTGGGAGCACGACCTCTGGCTGGTGTGGCATCAGAGCGCCTCGATCGAATCGGGGGGTCTGCCCAGCTTCTTCCTCAACAGCTCTTATTCGCTGCTCAACCCGATCTTCGCGTTCTACGCCGGAACGCTTTACTCGATAGCCGGCGCAATGGCGCTGCTCGTCGGCCCGGTCCAGGCCTACGTCCTCATATACGTGCTGGACTTCGCAGCTGTCCTTGGCGGTTGGTACTGGCTCGGGCGCATGGCAGGCTTGGGTCGCTGGGTGGCGCTGGTGCCGGGCGTGATCTTCGTCACCTCCACGTACTACATAGCGATCGTCTACGTACAAGGAGATTGGCCCGAGTTCACGGGCATTTCGATGATCCCCTTGATGGTTGCCTCTGGACTCAGCGTCCTGCGAGCCGACCGGCCGCGCTGTTCGTCCGTGCTTGCTCTGGCCTCGAGCAGTCTCCTGTTCTTCGGGAGTCACAACCTCACAATCCTGCTTGCTCTGACCACGCTCGGTCTCACGGGTCTGGCCGTCGTCGTCCTCGTGCCCGCTGTCCGTCCGTATCTCTCTGGCCGAGCGCTGGCGCGTGTGGGCGCCATCGTGGTGCCCGCTGCTCTAGTGAGCGCCTGGTATCTGCTGCCGGCAGTCGTCTATTCCTCGCGGACGCGCCTCGGCGGCGAATATCACAACGCACAGATCACGATCCGCACGACCGCTTGGCTCGTGTCAACCAGGCATCTGCTGACCCTCTCGCGAACTTCGGGCATTGGCCTCCCAGCGCCTTACTACCTCGCCTTGGCGCTCCCCGTGTTGGCGATTGTCTGGGTGCTTGTGGCAGTCGTCATTCTGCCGAGAAGCAGCTGGGGCAAGACCTGGACACGGATCCTCCTGATCTGCTGCGCCGTGGCCATTCTCGTCACGGCGGTCATGACACACGTAGGGCTGCTGCTCGCCCTGCCGCGGCCCTACACGATGATGCAGTTCAGCTATCGCCTGGACGTGTACGTCGTCCTAATGCTGTGTGCGGCGGTCCTGGCAGCGCTCGTGCTGCTCGGCAGGAGCCCTGCCCGGCGCGCCCGCGTCTGGAAGTGGTTCGCGATTCCCGTGTGCGCCGTCGCACTGATCGGAGCGGTGCAGCAGATCGGTGGCTATGTCTATCCCGGTCAAGATCGCTATTCCGTGCTCCAAACCTTTGGAGAAGTCGAGACGGGCAACAACCAGGACTACCAGGATGGCTCCGGGCAAAAGATCGCCGGGCGCAGCCTGCCCAAGCTCTA
>JASLDD010000125.1 GCA_030151725.1 Solirubrobacteraceae bacterium | reverse complement strand
ACCGCTTTCACTTTCACGTGCAAAGGGGGAGCGGGCACGCTGGGCGGTGGTGTACCAGCTCCGCGCTAAACCTCGCGCTGCGCACCACTTGGCTCTTCCATCCGCGCGCCCAGGAAATAGCCTGTCCATCCACAGATTCTGTCCATCAGATCGGGCTGAGCACTCTCCCCACACTCCCCCAAACGAGCGATTTCCGAGGTCACCTAAGAGTACCTGAGAGCCGCGAAAGACCCCATAGATGCGCGAAAGCCGCTCGGAGACGCCGCGAGCATGGGGAGCGCGCGCAGGCCAGCTCGGGCAGTTCGTCGGAGGAGGTCGCTGGCTTCCCGGCCATCCGAGGCGTGGAGGCGACTCGCGAACAGTTCCGCCCAGAGCTGAACTCGGTGATCGTCGGCGTCAGAGGACCGCCGAGCAGTACGGGCATGGCGTAAAGCTCCCGATTGCGGCAGGATGGCCGTCGTCGGTGAACCACATCCCACCGTCCGCCCCAGCAGCGATGAGGGTCGGCTCGCTTTCCGGACCAAAGCCTTCCGTCGATCGTGTGCCTTCCGGAGACGCCGCGCACGACACTGGAGCAACAAGAGCGCCCACAACCACCAACAGACCAGCACGGTAGCTATCCGCACTCGAATGCGTCGTAGCTCAGCTATGAGCCATTACCGCACCGTTACCGCAGATCCATGTCCGACTTGCCCGTTATTGTCGTACTTGCCGGCTGAGCTTCCCAATTCGTGATGCCTGAATAGGGCATCCCAGAGCCAAATATCGCTCTTGCGCTGCAAGCGGCGGACGGGGGTCGAACCCGCGACCTCAAGCTTGGGAAGCTTGCGCTCTACCAACTGAGCTACCGCCGCGCTGCGTCGGATATTACGCTGCTACGTCTAGTCTTGGTGGCCGTGAGACGTCGTGCCCTGCCCATCTTCGCCTCGCTCGTCGGCGTGGCCCTGATCGGTCTGCTCATCTATGGGGTGTCCCACCAGGCGGCCAGCCGCACCCTCGATGACCTCGTTGCCCATGGCCGGCATCCGCTGGCCCCGGACGCAACTCACTCGTTGCCCGTACTTGGAGGCTCGGGCGACCGCTCGCTCGCATCGTTGCGAGGCAAGGTCGTCGTGCTGAACTTCTGGGCATCCTGGTGCGAACCCTGCCAGGTTGAGGCGCCGCTGCTCGAGCACGCCCAGAGCCAGCTCGAACGCCACGGAGGCACAGTGCTGGGTGTCACCTACCTCGATGCGTCACCCGACTCGCAGATCTTTGCCCGCCGCTATCGGCTCACGTACCCCAACCTGCGCGACAACAACGGCACGTTCGCCCACTCATATGGAACAGACCAGCTGCCTGAGAGCTTTGTGATCGACCGCCAAGGACACATCGTGGCGATCTCCCGCGGCGAGATCGAAGAGCCGTTCCTGAGGAAGGCCATCCAGCTCGCGGAGAGCTCGTGAGCGACTCCATCACAGCACGTCTCCGCCGTCGGATGGCCCTGTTGATCGCGGCTCTCGCAGCCATCTGCGCCCTGTGGGCGTGCGCTCTCGGGATATCGCGCGCTTCCGCCGCTGCGCCCCGCACTTCGCTGCCTGTGATCGAGCGTCAAGTCATGTGCGTGACGTGCAAAATCCCGCTCAACGTCGCCCAGTCCCCGCAAGCAGACCGCGAGCGCTCATTCATCCAGGGACTGATCGATCGGGGCGACACCGAAGCACAGGTCAAGCAAGCGCTCGTCGGCCAATACGGTCCCGCCGTGCTCGGCCTGCCCGGGGCGCACGGCTTCGACCTGACCGCCTACCTCGTGCCGTTGGCCGTCGTGCTCGCGCTGGGGGCGCTGCTCGTGGTGCTCCTGCCGCGGTGGCGTCGTCATGCCAGCCAAAGCCGCCGCCAGGGTCCAGCAGCACTGGACGGCTCAGCCCCCAAAGCTCCTCTCGCCGGTCCCGACGCTGCAAGGCTCGACGCCGACCTTGCCCGCTTCGATCCCTGATCGCGCGTCTTACATGTGCTCTGGTGCCGTGACGCCGAGCAGCCCCAGGCAGCGTGCGATCGTGCGACCACTGGCAACGCACAGGGCTATCCGCAGCGACTCGACTACCTCAGGCTCGGCGCCGAGCACACGGCAGTCTCTGTAGAAGGCCGTAAAGCCTTGGGCGAGCTCCAGCGCGTAGGCGGCTATGCGGTGAGGCGCGCGGCGCTCGACGGCCTCCGCCAGCTCCCCCGGGAAGGCAAGCAGCTGCTCGATCAGCGAACGCTCGGCCGGCTCCAGCGCCTGGAGGCCGCCGTCGCGCACAGCTGCAAGCGCTACCTCCACGCGCTCGACTCCCGCCCGCGCCAGCATTGAGGCAATGCGCGCATGCGCGTACTGCACGTAGTAGACGGGGTTCTCGTTTGACTGCTCGCGCGCCAGATCTAGGTCGAGATCGACGGTCGTGTCGTGCGAGCGCGCCAGCAGATACCAGCGCGCGGCATCCACCCCGATCTCCGCCACCAGGTCCTCCAGCGAGACGAACTGGCCGGAGCGCTTGGACATCTGCTCGCGCTCACCGGAGCGCATCAGGTGCACCAGCTGCATGATCAGCAGCTCGAGCTCGCCGGGGTCGCCCCCCAGCGCCTCATACGCAGCCTTCATCCGCAGCACATAGCCGTGGTGGTCTGCTCCCCACACGTCGATCTGGCGCTGGAAGCCGCGCTCGCGCTTGTCCTGGTGGTAGGCGATGTCGGAGGCGAAGTAAGTGTGCTCGCCGCTTGAGCGCACCAGCACGCGGTCCTTGTCGTCGCCGAAGTCCGTCGTGCGCAGCCACAGTGCGCCGTCGTGCTCATACGTACTCCCCTGCTCGGCCAGGATCGACAGGGCGTGCTCCACGGGGCTGGGGTCGCCCTCGTGCATGGCGCTCTCAAAGGACCAGCGGTCGAAGCCCTCCACGCGAAAGGCGGCCAGCGAGGCCTCGATGCCCTCGACCATCAGCCCCACCGCAGCCCGTCCCAGATCGGCCACATCCATACTCGTCGCATCGGGGAGACGCGCCGCGAGCTCCGCCACATAATCGCCCTGGTAGCCGTCCTCGGGCGGGTCTTTCCCGTGCGCTAGCGCCTGCACGGACTCACCGAACTTGCGCACCTGGGAGCCGGCGTCGTTGACGTAGTACTCGCGCTCGACCCGGTGGCCGTGCAGCGTCAGCATCCGCGCAAGCGCATCTCCGTAAGACGCGTTGCGGGCGTGACCCACGTGCATCGGGCCCGTGGGGTTGGCCGACACGAACTCCACGAGCACCCGTTCCACCGTCTTTGCTCCGCCGCCCCCAAAGGTATCTCCTGCCGCCAACACCTCGGCCAACGCGCCCGTCAGCCACGAATCGGCCATGAACAGGTTCACAAAGCCCGGCCCTGCCACCTCGAAGTGGTCGAGGCGCGAACCCAAGCGCGTCTGCAGGGCGCCGCCCAGCCGCTCGGCGATCTCTCGCGGCGGCGCGCCCAATCCCGGCGCGAGCAGCAGGGCGGCGTTGGTGGAGTAGTCGCCGAACTCGACTCGGCGGGGATGCTCGAGCGTGATCGCGGCCCTGCTCGGCGAGCCGGCGCCGGCGAGCTCCTCAGCCACGCCCAAAACAGCCTGGCGCAGGTCCTCCAGCGGGGGCGTAGAGGCGCTCACGAGTGGCACTGCGGCAGAACTGGCGTGGTCAAAAGTCGGCTCGGTCATGGATCCGTGGTCGGGGATTGCGATACTAGCTGCGTGAACGACCAAGACTCAGGCGCAGAGCGTCACATAAACATCCATCTATCTCCCGAGATCATGGGCGGCGTGTACGCGAACTTCGCGAACGTCAGCCACTCCGACTATGAGTTCACGGTCACCTTCGCGCGCGTCGACCACGAGGTCGAGGCGGACGAGGTTCCCGGCGTGGTGGTTTCTCGCGTAAATCTGTCGCCGCGCTTCATGCGCGAGTTGATAGACGCAATGGAGGACAACTACTCCAAGTGGCGTACCCGTGAGGGCATCAAGAACCTGCCCGAGTACGGCGGCACCGAGGCGGGCACAGACCCCGAGTAGGACCCGGCCTGCGGGCCGTGAAGGGCGCGCATGCTGCGGTGGCGGCGCGCTTGCAGGGGGATGAGCCGCAGCGGGATTGCAGAATAGGGGTACTTCATACCCTGCAACGATGAAGGTCGCAGTCATCTCCGACATCCATGCCAATCGGCACGCCTTTGAGGCGACGCTCGAGGCGGTCGCTGCCAGCGACGCGTCCGAGTTGTGGTGCCTTGGCGACCTCGTTGGATACGGGGCAGAGCCCGACGCCTGTGTGGAGCTGGCACGGGAACATGCAGCGGTGTGCCTGGCGGGCAACCACGACATGGCGGTCACTGGCGAGATCCCGATGGACGAGTTCTCCCGGGGGGCCAGCGTGGCGGCGCAATGGACCAGAGAGGTGATCGCACCAGAGAACCTCGCCTTCCTTGAAGGACTGCGACCGAAGGGCGAGGAGACGGCTGTAGGCCTCTACCACGCAAGCCCCCGTGATCCCGTTTGGGAGTACGTGCTCTCGACCCTCCTGGCGGAGCTATGCCTGGATGCCCAGTCCCATCGCATCTGCCTGATCGGCCACTCCCATGTTGCGCTGTCCTTTGAGCGCCACGAGGGAGAGATGGCCACCGGCGAGCCCCGTCGCGAGGGAACGGTCCTGGATGTGGCGGACGGCGAGTGGCTGCTCAACCCCGGCAGTGTGGGCCAGCCGCGCGACGGCGACAAGCGCGCCTCGTGGCTGCTGCTCGACCTGGACGGGATGGCTGCCTCATTTCACCGGGCCGACTACGACGTGGCCGGCGCAGCGGCGGCCATCCGCGCGGCGCGGCTGCCGGATTCGCTGGCCGAGCGCCTGGAGTACGGTCAATGATCGTGCAGCCCCGACAACCGCCCACGCAGCAGCGCAAGCGCGCCCGTCCGCGCAGCCGCATCCTGCGGGCGCCGCTGGCAGGACTGGCAGGACTGGCAGCCGCGCTGCTGGTCTCCTGCGGCGGCTCGGGCAAGGCGCTGATCCCGGTGGCCCATGCGGGCCCGCTGCTGAGCGACTTCGAAGCTGTGCGCGACGCGGCCGAAAACGCGGGCGGGGACTGCTCGACGACCGAAGCTGCGCTGCGAAAGACAGAAGAAGACTTCGCCGCTCTCCCATCGACGGTCGACTCGGGCCTGCGCAACAACCTGCACCTCGGCATCTCCAACCTGCGGGTGCGGGCAAAGGAACTGTGCGTCCAGCCGACCACTCAGACGTCCACCACGGCCACCACCGAAAAGACCACCACCACGGCGACGACGACGCCGACGACCACATCCACTGAAACTCAGACAGCCACCACGCCGATCACGCCCACCGAAACCCCCGAAACCCCAGGCCCGGGCGGCGGCACGCCGGCCCCGGGAGTGGGCGAAACGCCGCCGGCGGAAGAAGAAACGAAAGGCGGCGGCGTAGGCCCGGGCGGCGGCGTGGGCGAAAACGGGCAGGGCCAGGAAGGCGCCGGCAAATGAGCGACGTGGGTGAGATCGCGGGGCGCTATCGCCTGGAGGGCCGGCTGGGCTTTGGCGGCATGTCGACAGTGCACCTGGCCATGGACATGCGCCTTGAGCGTCAGGTGGCTGTGAAGCTCCTGGCGGAGCACCTGGCCGACGACCCGGCCTTTGTGTCGCGCTTCCAGCGCGAGGCCCAGGCGGCAGCGCGGCTCGTGCATCCCAACATCGTTCAGGTGTTCGACTCGGGCCGCGATCAGCGCACAGATCAGTACTTCATCGTGATGGAGTACATCCAGGGAGCTTCCTGCGCGGAGATCCTGCGCGACGACGGCTGGGTGGAGGTCGATGAGGCGCTGCGGATCATCGAACAGGCATGCGAGGGGCTCCACTACGCCCACCGCCACGGCGTGGTCCATCGCGACGTCAAGCCCGGCAACCTCCTGCGGGCGCGTGAAGGGGAGGTCAAGCTGGCGGACTTCGGCATCGCCAAGGCGACAGAGCAGTCGAGCATCACGCAGGTGGGCTCGGTGCTCGGCACAGCCGCCTACCTGGCGCCCGAGCAGGCCCGTGGCGAGGAGGCCGGTCCGAGCGCTGATCTGTATGCGCTGGGAGTCGTCACCTACCAGCTGATCTCAGGCCGCCTGCCCTACGAGGCCACCTCGCTGACAGAGCTTGCCCTCAAGCAGCAGCAGGAGGAGCCCCCCACGCTGGACACGATCGTGGCGGCGGTCAGCCCGGAGCTCGCCGACGCGGTGGCGGTGGCGCTGGCGCTGGACCCGCGCGACCGCTACAGCACGGCCCAGGAGATGCGACGCGGGCTCAGCGACGGCGCCAAGGGCATCGCACCGGGCGAGCGCCCGGCCGGGCGGGTGGCGCCGGCGACGCAGGCCACGAGCGTGCTCGCATCGCCGTCGGCTGCGGGGCGGCGCGGTGCGACGGCCCCAACCAAGGCCGTGACCCCCCGACGCCCCCGGCAGGGGCCGCCACGGGCCAAGCCCGCAAGCGCGGTGCCCGCGAGAGCCGCGGCGGCGCCTCGGCAGCGCAGGAGCAGGCTGCTGCTCGCACTGCTGGCACTGATGGCGCTCGCGCTGGTGATCGTGGCGGTAGTCCTGATCACCGCCCCGGAAGAATCGAAAGTGGTGCTGCGCAATGTGGTCTACTCAGACGTGCAGCAGGCCAGCCAAGCGCTCAAACAGCTCGTCTCCGAAAACACGCAGTAGCGACGGGAGCGCCCACGCCGGCGCGTTTGGGCGCCCTTCCGAGAAAGTGTTCGCGGACGTGAGCCCCGACTGCGGCATCCTAGGAGTGCACACCCATGCTCGCGTCCATCATCGACGTCAAACACCTGGTCCAGGTCTTTGGCTATCCGCTGCTCTTCCTGATCGTCATGAGCGAGTCCGGCGGGGTGCCCGTGCCCGGCGAGACGGCCCTGATAACGGCAGCCGTGCTGGCAAGCCAGGGCAAGCTCAAAATCGAGCTCGTGATCGCGCTGGCGGCCGGCGGGGCGATCGTGGGCGACAACCTCGGCTATCTGATCGGGCGCAAGGGCGGGCGCTGGCTTCTGGAGCGTCCGGGCCCGTTTCTGCGCCAGAGAAAACAGGTGCTGCTCACGGGACAGCCGTTCTTCGACCGCCATGGTCCGAAGGCGGTGTTCTTCGGGCGCTTCGTGCTGGGGTTGCGGGTGTGGGCATCGTGGCTGGCGGGCGCCACACACATGCATTGGCGCTCGTTCGTCCTGTGGAACGCGCTCGGGGGCATCACGTGGGCGACCGCGATCGGCGTGATCGCCTACTCCCTCGGGCACTCGGCCGGCAACGCCATTGAAGCGTTCGGGCTGTATGGGCTGGCGGCGGTGGCCGTGGCCGTGATCAGCGCCGTTGTGATGCACCGCCGCAGCCGCCGCATACACGACCACGCTGCAGAGGATGGCGGCGCCGTCACCAAGACGGGCCGCCATCGTGCTGACGTGGCCGACGAGCCTGAGTCGTGAGCGCTACGCGCCTGTGCTCTCAGAGCCCTCGATCGTCGCGGGGCCGCCGCCGACGTTGATCGCCACTCGGCGCGGCTTGCGCTGCTCTGGCTTGGGGATCCGCACCTCCAGCACACCCTTGTCGAAGTGCGCCTGGATGCTCTGCGGGTCGACGCCCTCGGGGAGCGTCAGCGAGCGAGCAAAGCGTCCGCTCGCGCGCTCCAGTCGGTAGTGGCCGTCCTTGCGCTCCTCGTGCTCGCTCTTGCGCTCGCCGGAGATCGTGAGGACGTCCTCCTCCAGCTCCACGCTGACCTCGTCCTCGCTCATGCCGGGCAGGTCGGCGCGCAGGACGAACTGCTCGTCCTCCTCAACCAGGTCAACCGCAGGCACCCAGCGTGTCGTGGCGGCACCGTTTGCGCCACCGGCGGTGGGGCTGTCGAAGAACGTCCCAAACAGCCGGTTCATCTCCTGCTGAATCGTCTGCAGCTCGCGAGCCGGCTCCCATCTAACCAATGCCATTTGACTTACCTCCAAAGGTTCTGTGCTAACGGACAGAGCCCATTATAAAACCTCAGTCGATGCATATCAAGTTTTATGAGGAGTTCGTGTTGGCGACCAGGAGTTCGCTCACGGATGGTCAGAGACTTATAGACCGCGCGGATTGTGCGCCATGGCTATACAGTGCTCAGCGAGAGAACATGTGTAGGCGTACGGATTTCGCATATACCACGGCCTGCATCCAGATGGTGCAGGGCTATGCTCCGTGCGGGGGAGCGTGAGGAGAGGAGCGGCGCTTCAGCAGCCGCTGCTGCAGGGAGCGATTCGCTCCCACATGTCCGCCAGAACACTCAGCTCTGCCTCGGAGAAGCGAGAGAAGAAGTGCTCGCGGACGACCGCCAGGTGGGTCCCGTGAGCGTCTTCGACGCGCTGGCGTCCCGCACCTGTGAGGCAGGCGTATGAGCCGCGTGCATCGTGGTCGCACGAGCAGCGCTCGAGCAGACCCTCGCGCTCGAGCCGGTCGACCATCCGCGTGAGGCCGCTGCGCGACAGCTGTGCCTGCTCGGCCAGGTCGCACATGCGCATCCGTCCCCCCGTCGCCTCCTGCAGGTGATTGAGAACCTCATAGGAGGTCATGGGCAGCCCATGCGCTCGCTCCAGCTCAGCGTCGAGGCGCTTGGCGAGGCAGGCGTGTGCTCTGAGCAGACCGCGCCAGGCCCGAAGCTCCCCCAGTGTGAGGGACTCCTGCTCGGGGGTGGAGATCTTGACGGCGGTTACGGTTGACATGACGGTCAGAACCTAAAGGTCCAATCAAGCGAACATAGCAGCGCAGCGGCCGATTTCTCGGGTGGAGAGTGTCATCGCCGGGTGGCTTTCCACGACCACAGCATCATCAGCGGCTGCAGCGGGAGGCGCCCATAGAGCGCCCAGCGGGGGATCTTGCTGAAGTGCTCCGGCTTCTGGGCCATGTATAGGTTGGACGGAAACACGGCGGCCAGCAGCGCGATCAAACCGAGCCCCGACAGACGGCGGGTAGCCGGCAGCAGCACGCCGAGGCCGCCCGCGATCTCGGCCACGCCGCTCAGCACCACGACGCGCTTGGCGCTGCCCTGCAGCGACGGGGGCACGATCTTTTCGTAGGGACGCGGTTGGATGAAGTGGTTCACGCCCGCGCCGATGAAGAACGCAGCCAGCAAACGCCTGGAGCGCTTCGGCGAGTCGTTCATCTCCTCCATGTCCACCCCCTCAATTTAGCGGGCGTCGAGTAGCGAATGGCCACTCATGGCGGGCGACTGCTCGATCCCCAGGGCCTCGAGCACCGTCGGCGCCACGTCCGCCAGGATCCCCCCGCTCGATCGCAATGCGGTCGCAGGACTCGTGAGGATCAGCGGCACAGGGTTCATAGAGTGCTGCGTGTTGGGGCTGCCGTCGGGCTCGAGCATGTGGTCGGCATTTCCATGGTCCGCTGTCACCAGGCACACCCCGCCACTCTCGTGGACCGCGCTCACCACCCGCCCCAGGCACTCGTCGACTGTCTCGATCGCCTGAATGGCAGCGGGAATCACACCCGTATGGCCAACCATGTCGGCGTTGGCGAAGTTGATGATCCCGAAGCGGGGAACGTCCGCTTGCCAGGCGCCCACAAACGCGTGGGCGGCCTCGGATGCGCTCATCTGCGGCTTGTGGTCGTAGGTCGGCACATCCCTCGGCGAGGGCACCATCTCGCGGCGCTCGCCCTTCAGCGGCGCCTCGTCGCCGCCGTTGAAGAAGTAGGTCACGTGGGGGTACTTCTCGGTCTCGGCCACATGCAGCTGAGAGGCGCCCTCCTGGGCAAGCACTCGCGAGAGGGTCGTGGCGGGATGCTCGGGTGAGAACACGACTGGGTAGGACCAGTCCTCCTCGTAGCTGGTCAGGGTGGCGTAGCGCGCGATCGGCGCCACGCCTCCACGCCCGCTCCAGCCGGGCAGATCCTCCGAGCCCTCGCCGAATCCCGGCTCGCTCAACGCGCGCGTGATCTGGCGCATGCGATCGGGGCGGAAGTTGAACGCGATCACGCTGTCGCCGGGCCTGATCTGAGCCTCCTCTCCCACGAGCGTCGGCTCGATGAACTCATCGCTCTCGCCACGGCGGTAGGCATCTTCGACCGCCTGCTGGCCGCTCGCCGCTCGGTGCGGAGCCTCGCCCTGGACGAGCACGTCGTATGAGCGCTGCGTGCGATCCCAGCGACGATCGCGATCCATCGCCCAGTAGCGCCCCACGACCGAGCCCACCCGCGCGCCGGGGATGCGTTCGAGGTCACGCAGGAAGCCGGCGCCGGCATGCGGGAGCGTGTCGCGCCCGTCGGTGAAGGCGTGCACGACCAGATCCTTGACAGCCAGCTCGTGGCCCAAGCCGATCAGCGCGCGCAGGTGACCCAACGAGGAGTGAACGCCCCCGTCGGAGACGAGGCCGATCAGGTGCACGCGGCCGGCGTCGGCGAACGCCGCACGGAGGATCTCGTTCTGAGCCAGCGAGCCGTCGGCGACGGCATCGTCGATGCGGACAAGGTCCTGGCGCACGACTGAGCCCGCTCCGAGGTTCAGGTGTCCCACCTCGCTGTTTCCCATCTGCCCTTCCGGCAGGCCAACTGCTCGTCCCCAGGCCGTGAGCTGTGTATGCGGGTAGGTCTTCCAGAGCTCGTCGAAGACCGGTGTGCGGGCAAGCGAGACGGCATTGCCCGGGCCGGGCTCGGCCAGGCCCCAGCCATCGAGCACGATCAGGCAGGCGTGGCGAGCCGGCAGGCTCGCAGGCCCCGCCGGGATGCTCATCGAGCGGCCGGCTGCAATTCAGCTGCTGTGGCCACGATTGCTGCGAACGACTCCGCCTCAAGCGATGCGCCGCCTACAAGCGCTCCATCCACGTCCGCCAGCGCCAGCAGCTCGGCTGCGTTCTCGGGCTTGACCGAACCGCCATAGAGGACACGGACCTGATCCGCGGCCGCCTTGTCGCGGTCGCCGACAAGCGCCCTGATGAAGGCGATCGCCTCCTGTGCCTGCTCGGGCGTGGCGACCCGTCCCGTGCCGATCGCCCAGATCGGCTCATAGGCAATCACGACCTCCGACAGGCGCTCGGCAGGGACGCCGGCGAGGTCGTCCTTGATCTGCTGGCGCAGCTTGCGATCGGTGTCGTCGTTGTCGCGCTCCTGCTCGCTCTCCCCCACGCACAGGATCGGCACGAGGCCCGCCGCCAGGGCGGCGGGGACCTTCAGCGCCAGCGCCTTGTCGGTCTCGCCGAACAGGCCGCGGCGCTCGGAGTGCCCGAGCACCACGCCCCGAGCGTCGAGCTCGCTGAGCATCGGCGCTGAGATCTCGCCCGTGAAGGCGCCCTCGGCCTCGTAGTGCATGTTCTGCGCATACACCTCCACGCGCGAGCCGCGCGCGCTGTCGATCATGGCGCGCAGGTCGGTGAAGGGAACGCAGATGGCCACATCGACTCCGTCCACTGCAGAGACGCGGGGAAGCAGCGCCTGGATGTAGTCCTCGGCCTGCTCCTCCGTCTTGTGCATCTTCCAGTTGCCTGCAATCAGCGGCACACGAGCCATCAGCCGGCCACCCCTGCGCCTTCCAGCGCCTGCACGCCCGGAAGGGACTTGCCCTCCACCAGCTCGAGCGTGGCGCCACCGCCAGTCGAGAGGTGATCGACGTCGCCCTCCAGCCCGAACTGGGCCAGTGCGGCGGCCGAATCGCCACCGCCGACCACCGTCAGGCCCGGCGCCTTGGCGACCGCTTCGGCGATTCCGCGTGTGCCGGCAGCGAAGGGCTCCAACTCGAATGCGCCCATCGGCCCGTTCCAGAACGCCGAGCCCGCCCGCGCGATCTCGGCGCTGTAGCGCTCGACGGTCTCAGGGCCGATGTCAAGGCCCATCCAACCTTCCGGCACCTCGACTCCATGCAGCACGCGATGCTCGGCGTCCTCGGCCAGCCGATCGCCGATCACCAAATCGCTGGGAACAAGCAGGCGTGCCCTGCCGGGGAGCGGCGTGTGGGTGTCGCTGGCCCGCGACAGAGCCTGACGCGCATGCCCGACATCTTCGTCCGCGCACAGCGACTTCCCAACCGCATGACCCTGGGCACAGAGGAACGGGAAGCACATGGCGCCGCCGATCATGACCACGTCGGCGATCTCCAGGAATCGCTCGATCACGGCGATCTTGTCCGCGACCTTGGCGCCACCGACGATCGCCACGAGCGGGTGACGGGGATGCTCAAGGATCTCAGTGAGCGTCTTGACCTCCCGTTCGAGCAGCCTTCCGGCGGCGCTCGGCAGCAGATGCGTGATGCCCTCGTTGCTCGCGTGCGCACGGTGGGCAACGCCAAAAGCGTCGTCGACGTACACGTCGGCCAGATCCGCCAGCGCCCGTGCAAGCTCGGGGTCGTTGCTCGTCTCCCCCGGCTCGAAACGCACGTTCTCCAGCACCAGGATGTCGCCCTCCTGCAGCTCCTCGGCAAGCGCCGTGACCTGCTCGCCCACCACTTCCGGCGCCAGCGTAACCTTCGCGCCAGTCAGCTCGCGCAGGCGATCTGCCACGGGAGCCAGCGACAGCTCAGGCACGAATTTTCCCTTGGGCCTTCCCAGATGAGACACGAGCACTAGGCGCGCTCCACCTGCGCGCAGCTCTTCGATCGTGGCCAGCGCCGCCTCTATCCGTGTGTCGTCGCTCACGAGCGGAACGCCACCAGCCGAGGCATCTGTGTTCGCTTCGTGGGTCAGCGGCACATTGAAGTCGACCCGCACCAGCACACGCTTGCCGCGCACGTCCAACTCGTCAATGCTCCTCATCGACCCTCTCCCATTTTGTCGTGCTCCTTCACGATATCCCCCGGCCAGATCCGTCGTCCGTCTGGCTCGGGCACTTCCATCCGTGGCTCACAGCACCCTCTGAACCAGGTCTACAAGACGGTTCGAGTAGCCCCACTCGTTGTCGTACCAGGCAACCACCTTGAGCATCGTGCCGTCCACCACAGCCGTCAGCTGCGAG
>JASLDD010000092.1 GCA_030151725.1 Solirubrobacteraceae bacterium | reverse complement strand
GACGCCGGGCAGGTCGTCGAGCACCGAGGCGGTCATGGCCCGGTCGCGGCGGATGCGGTGGTGGGTGATGGCGAACCGGTGGGCCTCGTCGCGCACCCGCTGCAGCAGCTGGAGCTCCGGGGTGTCGTGGGCCATCACCAGCGGCAGCTCGCGGCCCGGGATGAACACCTCCTCGATCCGCTTGGCCAGTGAGATGACGGTCACTCCGCGGTCGCGGAAGCCCTGGAGCGCCCGCAGCCCGGCCGCCAGCTGGCCCTTGCCGCCGTCGATCACCACCACGTTGGGCAGCGCTGCGAAGCTCGGGTCGTACTCCTTGTCGTGGGGTGAGACCTCACGCTGGCTCTCCCAGCGCGCGTAGCGGCGGCCCAGCACCTCCTCCATGGCCGCGAAGTCGTCCGGCCCGTACTCGCCCGGGGACCCGTTGGCGCCCTCGCCGGCCGATGCATCTCCGACCGTGAACACCTTGAAGCGCCGGTAGTCGGACTTCTTGGGGGCTCCGCCCTCGAACACGACCATCGAGGCGACCGTGTGGGTGCCGCCCAGGTTGGAGATGTCGAAGCACTCGATGCGGATCGGAGGCACGTCGAGATCGAGTGCCTGCTGGAGACCGTCCAGCGCCTCAACGCGCCCTTGGCGACGTCGCTCAGAGCGCAGCTTCTCCTGATCGAGCGCCAGGCGGGCGTTGCGCTCGGCCAGTTCGAGGATGCGCCGCTTCTCCCCCCGCTCGGCCGCCCGGATCTCAACCGGCCCTTCGCGGCGGCTCGACAGCGCGTCTACGAGCGCTTCATTGCTCTCCAGCTCGCGTTGGGTGACGAGCAGGGCGGGTATCGAGATCTGCCCGCCGTAGTACTGCAGCATGAACTCCTCTGCCACCTCGCCGATGTCGCGCTCGGTCTCATTGGCCAAATAGAAGGACTGCCTGTCTGAGAGCACGCCGTCGCGCACCTGGAAGACCTGGGCGTTGGCCTCGCGCCCGTCCACCGCCACGGCCACCGCGTCGAACGTGCCGACCGACTCGCTGGTCACGCGCCGGCGCTCGAGCAGCGAGCGTACGGCCTGCAGGCGGTTGCGCTCCAGGGTCGCCTGCTCGAACTCCTCCTCGGCGGCCGCCGCGCGCATCCGCGCCTCCAGGTCGCGCTCGATCGCCGAGAAGCGGCCTGAGAGAAAGTCGATCACCCCGTCGATGCTCTTGCGGTAGTCCTCCTTGGAGACATACCCCACACATGGGGCCTCGCAGCGCTTGATGTAGTAGTCCAGACACGGGCTGCCGCTGCGCCTGCCCGGCTCTGCGCCGGTGCACGAGCGGAACATGAACACCTTGGCCAGCACCTCCAGGGTGGCACGCACGCGCTTGGCGTTGGAGTAGGGACCGAAGTAGGCCCGGGCGCTTCGATGGCGCTCGCGTGTGAAGTACACGCGGGGGTAGTCCTCGTCGAGTGATATCGCGATGAACGGGTAAGACTTGTCGTCCCGCAGGCGGATGTTGAAGCGGGGCCTGTACTGCTTGATGAAGCTCTGCTCTGCCAGCAGAGCCTCTGCCTCCGTGGCCACGACCACGCACTCGATGTGCGCCACGCTTGCCACCATCTCGGCGTGCCCGGGGCTCGACGGCACCTGCGCCTTTGAGAAATGCGAGGCCACGCGCTTGCGCACCGACTTGGCCTTGCCGACATACACCACACGCCCTTTGGCGTCCCTGAACAGGTACACGCCGGGCTGATCGGGCAGGGCGCGGCGCTGCTCGGCGACGGTGGCCTCCCCACCGCGCTCGTCCTGTAGCTCACTCGTCGCCATGACCCGAGGATAGGCGCGAGCCCAAGCCCCTATCTGGCTTGGCGCTCAATAGGAGCGCGCGTGGCGATAGACCTCCAGCGCCGCGTAGATGACGCCCAGGATCAAGATGAACCAGGCGAGCTCGCCGAAGCCTGTCTGGAACATCCGCGTGCGCGCCACGAACGCGAACACAGCCACCGCAACACCCCCGTAGAGCAGCGCGCGATGGCGGTCGCCAAGACCATGCAGCGTGATCCTGTATTCGCGATACATGCGCAGGAGCAGGTAGCCGATGCCCACGGCAAATGCGCTCCACAGCACCGCTTCGAACGTACGCGCCGCGCGGCCTCCACCGGGGATGAAGTAGACGGCGGCTGCTATGGCCACGATGATGGCCACGTTGCGCGCGGTTTTCATCGAGTCGCTCATGCTGAGAGATTACCTCCGTCCGGCAGTAGTACCAAGGGTGCTACCCTGAACTGGTGGCAAAGATCAGCGTGAGCTTCGAAGACGACCTGTATCAGCGGGTCCGCGAGGCAGCCGGACCCAGCGGGGTGTCAGGCTGGCTGGCAGACGCCGCCGCCGCCCGACTGCGCTCGGACACGCTTGCCGGCGTGGCCGCAGAGATCGCCGCTGCCACCGGCGGCCCGTACACCGAGGATGAGCTGAGCGAGGCCGCCAGATGGCTGCCCTCGTCTTCGACGCCGGCGCCCTGATCGCCCTCGATCGAGGCGATCGCAAGCTCGGCGCCCTGCTCGCCCTCGCGGCTCGGGAGGGCCACGAGGCGATCACCTCAGCCGCATGTGTTGCCCAGGCGTGGCGCGATCCCGCCCGGCAGGCGCGGCTCACGCGAGCGCTGGGGGGAATCTTGGAGAGGCCGCTCGACGAGATCGCCGCGCGACGCTGCGGTCTCCTGCTGGCACAAAGCGAAACCAGCGATGTCGTCGACGGCGCGCTCGCACTGCTCGTGCAAAGCGGCGACACCGTGCTCACGAGCGATCCTGACGATCTCGCGCGATTGCTGAACGCGTCCGATGTCGACGCGTGCATTCGCGCTGTCTAACCAATCAGCGCCTCCAGGCGTGCGTAGGCCTCGTCGACCGCGCGCTTGGCGGCCGTGTGGCGGGCTTCGGACTTGGCCGACTCATAGCGCGTGACCCACGCCGCCGGATCGGCCAGCTCCACTTCGAGCTCCTTCAGCGACACCTCAGCCGCTTCCACCGCCTTCTCCGCCTTCTGCTGGTCGCTGAGCCTGTTCTTGGACGGCCCCTTCGCCTTGGCCTTGCCCTTTGGCTTGATGTTCTCAACCGACCCCGTTCCATTTGCTGTTCCAGCCTGCACATGTGCAGGCTGGCGGAGGGGCGCATGCGCCCCTCCTGGCCGGACCACATGTGGGCCGGCCTTTCCGCTCCCGCTCCCATTCGAGGACCCGCTCTCAGTCTCCGCCGCCCTGCGCTCATCGCGCACCCGCACGTACTCCGGCCAGCCGCCCACGTAGCTGTGCAGCGAGCCCTCCTCCACCGCCACCGTGCGCGTGCCCACCGCATCAAGCAGCGCGCGGTCGTGGGAAACGAGCAGGATCGCGCCCGGGAACCCGCGGAGGGCATCCTCCAGCGCCTCGCGGCTCTCGATGTCCAGGTGGTTCGTCGGCTCGTCCAGGATCAGCACGTTGGCACCCGACTGGACCAGAACAGCCAGCGACAGGCGCCTGCGCTCGCCGCCCGAGAGCCCGCTCAGCGGTTTCTCCGCCTCCTCGCCCGAGAA
The DNA here is from genome assembly GCA_030151725.1 of Solirubrobacteraceae bacterium. Taxonomy (GTDB): domain Bacteria; phylum Actinomycetota; class Thermoleophilia; order Solirubrobacterales; family Solirubrobacteraceae; genus Palsa-744. The sequence goes on along the minus strand of JASLDD010000092.1, from coordinate 20,725 downwards.
CAGGAAGCGCCCCAGCAGTGCCCGCGCTTTCCCTGGGCTGAGGCCCGTGGCGCGCTGGGCGGCATCGAGCACGCTCTGCTCCGCCGTCCCCCCCGCCCCCAGCTCGTCCGCGTGCTGGGAGAGGTAGCCCACCTTGACGTTGTGCCCCGTGCTCAATTTGCCCGCCGCCAACGGCCTGCGCCCCGCCAGCGTCTCAATCAGCGTCGTCTTGCCCGTGCCGTTTGGTCCCACCAGCGACACATGCTCTCCGCGTTCCAGCCACAGCTCCGCGTGCTTCAGCAGCAGCACCGGTCCCTTCGGCGGCTCGCCGATCTCTACCCGACCGTCGAGCAGCTCGAAGATCACACGCCCCGTGCGCTCCGGCGCCGCAAACGCGAACTCCAACCCCTTGGCGTCCTTGGGATCGCGCTCTATGCGCTCGATCTTCGACAGTTTCTTGACACGCGACTGCGCCTGTTTGGCCTTGCTGGCCTTGTAGCGGAAGCGCTCGATGAAGCGCTCCATGCGCTCTATCTCCGCCTGCTGCTTGTCGATCGCCTTGCCCAGCGCCATCTCCCGGGCCGCCTGCTCGCGGCGCCACTGATGCCATGTGCCTGCAAAGAAGCGTGACCGTCCCGCCTCCAGCTCGAGCACCGCTGTGCCCACCGCCTCCAGGAACCAGCGGTCGTGGGCCACCAGCACGATCGCCGAATCCAGGCTCACAAGCGTCTGCTCCAGCCACTCCAGCGACTCGATGTCCAGGTGGTTGGTGGGCTCGTCCAGCAGCAGCACATCCGCGCTCGTCGCAAGCGCTCGCGCCAACGACGCGCGCGTCAACTGCCCGCCCGAGAACGTGTCCAGCGGCCGGTCCAGGTCCCGATCGCGAAAGCCCAATCCGTGGGCCATCGCCGTTGCCCTGTTGCGCCACAGATAGCCACCCCGCGCCTCCAAGTTGGCCTGCGCCCTGGCGTAGCGCGCCAGCGTCGCCTCGTCGGCCGTCCCCGCCGCCATCTTCGTCTCGAGGCTCGACAGCTCCGCCTCGATCTGCAGCTCCTCAGCGCAACCCGACAGCAGGTACTCCCGCAGCGCCATCCCCCGCTCCCGCGGTGGGCGCTGGTCGTGCAGCACGATCCGTACCCCCTTCGCCACGCTCAGCTCGCCGCGGTCGATCGACGTCTCCCCCGCCAGCATCCGCAGCAGCGTCGTCTTGCCCGCACCGTTGCGCCCCGCGATCGTCATCCGTTCGCGGCGCTCCAGCTTGAACGACACGCCGCGCAGCAGCGGCGCTCCCGCCATGTCCTTGTGCATGTCAGATGCAATCAACAGAGCCATCGGCTGCTGATGGTAGGCGGCTGCGCCTCAGCGCCCCCGTGCGCTTATGTAGGATTGCCTCCATGCGCCACCGCCTTCTCGCAAAGCTCGCCCCCCTCACGCTCGCGCTGCTCCTGTTCGCGGCCCCCGTCGCCGAGGCCGCCAACGACGGCCGCGGCTTCTACGGGGCCACCAACGACAAGGTCGTCACCAATGCCGGCTTCATCCTCATCATCTTCTTCCCCCTGTTCGTGTTCACCATGAGCATGCTCCAAAAAGCGCTCGACAAGCGCAAGGAAGCCCGCAAAGCGGCCCACAAGGCCTACGAGGGCAACGCCCGCTGGCGCGGCGGCTGGTAGACCCCGCACCACGATGAGCGAGATCGAGCGAGACGGCTCCGACTCGCCGTCGAGCCCTCCACAGCAGCAGCCGCCGCCAGTCGCCTACGAGCGCCGCGGCGCCGCTGCCGTCGTAACTATCGACCGGCCCCATCGCCGCAACGCCGTCGACGGTCCCACCGCCGAGCTGCTCCACGAGGCCTATCTGCGCTTCGAGGATGAAGACGACGCCCGCGTGCTCGTCCTGACCGGCGCAGGCGGTGTCTCCTTCTGCGCCGGCGCCGACCTCAAGGCGACAGAGACGTTCGTGCCTCGTCTGATGAGCCCCGAGGGCCCCATGGGCTTCACGCGACTGACACCTTCCAAGCCCACCATCGCCGCCGTCTCCGGCTTCGCCCTCGCCGGTGGCCTCGAGCTGGCGCTGTGGTGCGATCTGCGCATCGCCACCGACACCTCCACCCTCGGCTACCCCGAGCGCCGCTGGGGCGTGCCCCTGATCGACGGCGGCACCCAGCGACTGCCCCGCATCGTCGGCCTGGGACGAGCCCTCGACCTGATCCTCACCGGCCGCATGCTCGGTGCCCAGGAGGCACTCGCCATGGGCCTGCTCACCGAGGTGGTCCCCCCGGGTCAGCACCTGCAGCGCGCGCTCGCGCTGGCCGAGGGTCTGGCCCGCTTTCCCCAGCGCACCATGCTCGCCGACCGCCGCGCCGCCATCGAGGGTCTCGGCATGACCCTCCGCGAGGGTCTCGAGATGGAGGCCCAGGCGGGCCCCGAGGTGTTCGAGGAAGGCGCCCGCGGCGCGGCTCGGTTCGCCGCCGGGGAGGGCCGCGGCGGAGCGGGCGCCGGGGCTTGAGCGCTAGTCAGCCTGCGGAGTGCAAGCGAGGAACGCGCTCACCACCGCAGCGTCGAACTGGCTCCCGCTTGCCCTTTCGATCTCCGCGAACGCATAGCTCGCAGGAAGCGCGTCTTTGTAGGGGCGCGCGTGGGTTATCGCGTCGAACACATCTGCCACCGCCACAATCCGTCCCGCCAGCGGAATCGCCTCCCCGCGCAAACCCGCCGGATAGCCCCGGCCATCCCAGCGCTCGTGATGCGTCAGGGCGATTTCCCTGCCCATTCTCAAAGTCGGGAACTCGCTGTCGCCGAGGATCCGCGCACCGATCGTGGTGTGCCTCTTCATCTCCTCGAACTCCTCACTCGTAAGCTTTCCCGGCTTGAGCAGGATGCTGTCCGGGATGCCGATCTTGCCCACGTCATGCAGCGGCGCCGCATGCCGGATCGTGCTGCGCGTCTCATCATCGAGGGCCAGCTCCGCGGCGATTCGCTCCGCCGTGATCGCCACCCGCAACGTGTGGCGATGAGTCTGGTCGTCGCGATACTCGGCCGTCAGCGCCAAACGCTCCAGATCCGCGAACCTCGCCGCCTTCAGTTCCTCGACGCTCTCCCTGATCGAGGTGATGTCCGTGAGCGACGACACCGCTGCGAACGGGCGGCGTGCGTGGGGATGGCGCAGCGCACGGCTGTTGATCGACATCCAGCTCCGCGATCCGTCGCCACGCTCGATGCCCATCACCACGTTCACCTGCGCCTCTCCCGTGCGCAGGCTCATCATCGCAGGCTTCTCGCTCTCCAGGAACGGCGTTCCGTCCTCGTGGATCAACCCGAGGATCGACCCATCGGGACCGCCTCCCAGCAGTGAGCTGTGGCCGATCAGCTCGCCCTTCTCCCGCTGCAGGATGCGCTCCGCTCCTTCGTTGACCGTCACGATCCGTCCCGAGGCGTCCTGCAGCACCACGCCGTCGTTCAACGCCTCCACAACCGACCTATACAGTTCGTCGCTCGCCTGCAGTTCGCCCGCCGCGAGGCTCTGGGCGGTCCTGTCGCGCACGATCGCCGCGACCCCCACCAGTGCCCCCGAGCTTGCGTTGATCGGCGAGATCACCAGCGAGACGGTCAACACGCTGCCGTCGCTGGCCGCGTACTCGGTCTCGATCCGCTCCACCGCACCGCCCGCCAGCATCCGCTGGACCAACAGCGAGGCCTCCTCGTGTCGAGCCGTTGGCGAGAGCATCGTCGCCCGCTGACCCACGACCTCAGTCTGGGAGTAGCCAAACAGCCGCTCCGCCCCCGCGCTCCACGTCGCGATCAGACCGTCCAGCGAAAGCACGATCACCGCATCCTCGGAGGACTCCACGAGCGCGGCCAACTGCAGGGCGGTCGACAGCTCGAGCGCCTGTAGGGGGGCGACGGCCGCGACGGCCTCGCCGGATGGGTCGCGACCGCGCTTGGCGGGGCCCGACTTGGATTGAGGGCCCACGCGATTCACCGCTCTCTACCGATAGTTTCGACTATCTGGGACTTTCCTCCATAGAAGATACGCATCATTGGACACAAGGCGCCCTCCGGCCCCCCATTCGAGGTAGGCTCTCGTAGGGGATGGCTTACTTCGTCACAGGCGCAACCGGCTTCATCGGGAGCCGTCTCGTGGAACGGCTCTTGGAGAAGCGCCAGGGCAAGATCTACGTGCTCGTGCGCGAGACCTCAAAACCCCGCCTCGACGACCTCATCGAGCGCTGGAGCATCCTCGCCGGAAGCTCCGCCGCCACGCGCGTCGTGCCCGTGATCGGCGACCTGCGCAGGCCCCTGCTCGGCGTCGAGCAGGAACAGGTCAGCGAGCTGCGCGGCAAGATCACCCACTTCTTCCATCTCGCCGCCGTCTACGACATGACGGCGCCCGCCGAGCGCAACACCGCCGTCAACGTCGGCGGAACGACCCACGCCGTCGAACTGGCGCGCGCCGTCGATGCCAAACACCTGCATCACGTCTCCTCGATCGCCGTCGCCGGCACCTACAAGGGCGTCTTCGAGGAGGACATGTTCGACGAGGGTCAGCGGCTGCCCTCGCCCTACCACCGCACCAAGTTCGAGTCCGAGCGCATCGTGCGCGACCAGCCCTACATCCCCTGGCGCGTCTACCGCCCCGGGATCGTCGTCGGCGACTCGCAAACCGGTGAGATGGAAAAGGTCGACGGCCCCTACTACTTCTTCAAGGCCATCCAGCGCATGCGCCACCTGCTGCCCGAGTGGGTCCCCCTCGTGGGGCTCGACCTCGGCTACACCAACGTCGTGCCCGTCGACTGGGTCGCCGGGGCGCTCGAGCACATCGCCCACGAGCCCAACCTCGACGGGCGCGCCTTCAGCCTCACCGACCCGCGCCCCCAGCGCGTGGACGAGCTCATCAACGAGCTCGCCGTGGCCGCCCACGCACCGCGCTTCGCCGTCAGCCTCGACAAACGCCTCACCGACGCCGTCCCCAAGTGGCCGCTCGCGCTCGCCGCCTCGCTGCCGCCCTGGCGCCAGTTGCGCAACCTGGCGCTGCGCGAGCTCGGGATCCCCTCCGAGGTGCTCGCCCACATGGAGCTCGTGCCGCGCTTCGACACCCGCGAGGCCACCCGCGCGCTCGCCGGCTCGCCGCTCGAGCAGCCGCCGCCGCTACAGGAGTACGCCGCCCGCCTGTGGGACTACTGGGAGCGCGAGATGGACCCCGACCTCCGCCGCGGGCGCACGCTCAAGGAGGCCCTCAACGGCCGCCACGTCCTGATCACCGGCGCCTCCTCCGGCATCGGGCGCTCGACCGCCCTGAAGGTCGCCGCCGCCGGCGGCGTGCCACTGCTGGTGGCCCGCAGCGTCGAGAACCTCGAGGAAGTGCGCGCCGAGATCGTCGCCGGCGGCGGGACCGCCTACGTCTACTCGGCCGACCTCGCCGACATCGAGTCGATCGAACGGCTGCTCGAGCGCGTGCTGGCCGACCACCGCAACATCGACATGCTCGTCAACAACGCCGGGCGCTCCATCCGTCGCTCCATCGCACTCAGCTACGACCGCTTCCACGACTTCGAACGCACCATCCAGCTCAACTACTTCGGCGCCGTCAAGCTCATCATCGGACTGCTGCCGCACATGCGCGAGCGCGGCTCCGGGCACATCGTCAACGTGTCCTCCATCGGCGTGCAGACCAACCCGCCGCGTTTTTCGGCTTATGTCGCCTCCAAGGCCGCCCTCGACGCCTTCACGCGCGTTGTCTCCTCCGAGGTGATCGGCGACGGGGTCACCTTCACGACCATCCACATGCCGCTCGTGCGCACGCCCATGATCGCCCCCACCAAGATGTACGACGCCTTCCCCGCCATCAGCCCCGACGAGGCCGGCGACATGATCTGCGAGGCGCTGCGCAGCCGCCCCAAGGAGATGGGCACGCGCGTGGGCAAGTTCGGCGAAGTCGCATACAGCCTCTCGCCCAGCACCATGGACCGCCTGCTGCATCTCGCCTACCGCGTCTTCCCCGACTCGGCCGCCGCCAAAGGCAACCCCGACGTCGAGGAGCACGCATCTTTCGAGCAGATCGCCATGGCGACTCTCACGAGGGGCGTGCACTGGTAGGAGCAGCGGGCGCAGTCGCGCTCGGTGAGATGATCAAGGGCGTGAACGCGACGTCCCCCGCGATCGAGGTCAGCGATCTGCGCAAGCGCTACGGCGACTACGAGGCCGTGCGCGGCATCGACATCACCGTCCAGCGCGGCGAGGTGTTCGGCCTCCTGGGACCCAACGGCGCCGGCAAGACGACCACCGTCGAGATCCTCGAGGGCTATCGCGCGCGCACCGGCGGCGAGGTCTCCGTGCTCGGGTATGACCCCGCTGGGCGCTCCATCGAGCTGCGCCGCCGGATCGGCATCGTGCTGCAGTCGGGCGGCATCTACAGCCACATCACCCCCCGCGAGGCGCTGCGCCACTGGGCGAGCTTCTACCCGCACCCGCGGGACGTCGAGGAGGTGCTCGAGCTGGCGGGCCTGCAGGAGAAGGCAGACGTGCGCAGCCGCAAGCTCTCCGGCGGGCAGCTCAGGCGCTTGGACTTCGCCCTGGCGCTGGTGGGCGACCCCGAGCTGATCTTCCTCGACGAGCCCACCACCGGCTTCGACCCGGAGGCCCGGCGCGCCGCCTGGGAGACCGTGCGCTCGCTGCGCGCGCTCGGCAAGACCATCCTGCTCACCACCCACTACCTCGAGGAGGCCCAGGCGCTGGCCGATCGAGTGGCGATCGTCAAGGACGGCCGCGTGCTCGCCATCGGCCCCCCACGCGAGCTCGGCGTGGGCGCTGCGCACTACCGCGTCGCCTATCGCGACGCCGATGGCGAGCTCGTCGAGCACGAGACCGAGGACCCGACGCGGCTGCTGCACGAGCTGACCGGCGAGGCGCTCGCTCGAGGCGAGAGCCTCGAGGAGCTCTCCGTGGCGCGCCCCACGCTCGAGGACGTCTACCTGGAGCTGACCGCCGATGCCTGACACGCTCACCCTGAGCTGGCGCCAGTACCGCCTCGAGCGGCGCATGTTCTGGCGCAACCCCAGCGCCGCCTTCTTCAATTTCGTGCTGCCGCTGCTGTTCCTCGCCGCCGGCGGCGCCATCCTCAGCGGTAGCCAGCACGACCTCAACAAGCTGCTCCCGGCGATCGCCGGCATGAGCGTCATGTCGACCACCTTCACCGCCCTCGCCTACAACATCGTGTTCCTGCGCGAGCGCGGCGTGCTCAAGCGCATCCGCGGCACGCCGCTGCCGACGCGCGCCTACTTCGGCGGCGTGGCCGCCAACGCCGTCACCAACACAGCCCTGCAGATCGCGATCGTGGTCGTGGCCGGACGCGTCGTGTTCGGCATCGGCTGGCCGCCCCACGTGGCCACGCTCGTCGTGTTCGTGCTCGTCGGCGTCGTCTCCTTCGCCGCCCTCGGCGTCGCCTTCGCGCACGTCATCCCCAACTTCGAGTCCACCGCCGCCTATGTCAACGCCGTCTTCCTGCCCGTGGTGTTCGTGTCCTTCTACGTCTTCGACTCCAGCAGCGCCCCCGGCTTCGTCAGGACGATCGCCGACGCGCTCCCACTGACGCCCTTGATCGAAGGGCTCTCTAGCGCCATGGTCGCCGGCGCGCACACCCCCAGCCACCTCGACGCGCTGGCCGTGATCGGACTCTGGGGCATCTTCGGGCTGTATTTCGCCATCCGCGGCTTCTCCTGGGAGCAGCTGCGCACATGACCATCCATGAGAGGACCAGCACACCATGAAGCAGCTCGCCGACGGCGTCCACCAGCTGAAGGGCTGGCCGCCCAACTCGATCAACGTCTACCTCGTACAGGACGTGCTGATCGACGCCGCCACCAGGCAGGCCGAGAAGCGGATCATGCGCCAGATCGCCGGGCACAAGCTGAGCGCCCACGCCCTCACCCACGCCCATCCCGACCACCAGGGATCGAGCCACGCGATCTGCGAGCGCCTCGACATCCCGCTGTGGTGCGGCCAGGGCGACGTGCCCGCAATGGAGACCCCCGGCGGCGTGCGCAACTCGCAGGCGCCCGGATGGCTCAACTGGCTCCAGCAGCGCTTCTGGACCGGTCCCCCGCATCCCGTCGCCCGCGCGCTCGTGGAGGGCGACGAGGTAGCCGGCTTCACAGTCCTCGAGAGCCCAGGGCACTCGCGCGGGCAGGTCGCCTACTGGCGCGAGTCCGATCGCGTGCTGATCCTCGGCGACGTGCTCAACAACATGAACGTCATGACCGGTATCCCCGGGCTGCACGAGCCGCCCGATGTGTTCACGCCCGACCCCGCGCGCAACCGCCAGTCGGCCCGCCGCCTGGCCGAGCTGCGGCCCCGGCTGACGTGCTTCGGCCACGGCGCCCCGCTGCGCGACCCCGGCAAGCTCGCCGAGTTCGTCGCGCGTATGCCGAGCTAGAGCTTCGCATGGCCGAGAGCATCTTCCTCGCCGACGGCGAGCACTTCCTGCCGACCGACCACGCACGCGGGCCCTGGGATCCACGGGCGCTGCACGGCGGCGCCCCCGCCGCGCTGATGGCGTCGGCCTTCGAGCGCATGCAGCCGGGCGCCGAGCTCGTGATCGGACGTCTGGGCTTCGAGCTGCTGCGACCCGTGCCACTCGCCCCACTGACGCTGTCCACGCGGATCGTGCGCCCAGGGCGGCGCGTGCAGGAGCTGGCCGGCGAAATCCACGCGGGCGAGGATCTGATCTGTCGCGCAAGCGCCCTGCGCGTGCAGGCTGTGCCCGAGGGGCTGCCCAGCTCGGCGGAGGAGTCGATCGCCGGTGAGCCGATGGAGGGACCCGATGCGGGCACGCCTGTCCTGTTCGCGCTCGACGACCCCGGTGTGGCGAGCTTCGCGGTCTCGATGGAGATGCGCTGGCTGGATGACCCCACGCAGCTGGGACCCGCGCGCGTATGGATGCGCCCGCGCCACCCCCTGCTCCCCGACGAGCCGCTCTCCCCGCTTGCGCGCCTCGCCGCCACAGCCGACTTCGGCAACGGCGTCAGCGCCGCGCTCCCGTTTGCCGACTACCTGTTCATCAACGCCGATCTCACCATCCACCTGCAGCGCCAGCCGCGCGGCGAGTGGATCGGCCTCGATGCCCGCACGCTCCTGCACAGCGGCGGCAGCGGCGTGGCCGAGAGCGTGCTCCACGACATCGACGGCCCAGTCGGACGGGCCTTCCAGACGCTCGTCGTCCAGCCCCGCTGAGTATCGTCGTCCACAGCAAATTAAGTTGTGTGTGCAAACAACGTTGCTAGAGTCAACACAACAGCGTTGCTTTCATTCATCTTCCGAAAGGACTTCCGATGTCAACAGCAGAGTCAGCACTCCCCACCCAGACCCCCCTCCCCACGGGCACCTGGAAGGTCGATCCGGTCCACTCGAGCGTCGAATTCCAGGTCAAACATCTCGGCATCGCCACCGTCAAGGGCCAGTTCAAGGAGTTCGAGGGCACCCTCGAGGTGACCCCCGAGGGCGTCAAGGCCCACGGCTCCGCGGAGGTCGCAAGCGTCGACACCCGCGAGCCCCAGCGCGATGGGCACCTGCGCTCGGCTGACTTCTTCGACGCCGAGAACCACCCCAAGATCACCTTCTCCTCGACGTCCGTGACCGCCGTCGACGAGGACACCTTCGAGATCGAGGGCGACTTCTCGATCCACGGCGTCACACGCCCCCTCAAGCTCACCGCAACCCTCGAGGGCACCGAGACCGACCACGAAGGCAACCCCCGCGTGGGTCTCTCGGCGAGCTCTCAGATCAACCGCTCCGACTACGAGATGAAGTTCAACATGGCCCTCGGATCGGGCAACGTGGTCGTCGGCGACAAGGTCAAGATCCTGCTCGACATCTCAGCCGTCAAGGCCGGCTGAGCAAGACAGGGGCGGGCGCAGGCGACGTGGTCAGCGCACGACCACGTCGCCGAGCGCCTCATCGATCGCGGTGAGCGTGTCCTCGCTCAGCACGATCCCCGAGGCGGAGGCGTTGGCGTGAACCTGCTCGGGGCGGCTTGCCCCCACGATCGCCGAGGCCACGTTGGGCTGGCGCAAAACCCATGCCAGCGCCATCTGCGCCATGCTCAGTCCCGCCTGCTCAGCGACCGGAACGAGCCGCTGGACAGCTTCGAGCACCACCGGTGTGACCAGACGGTCAATGAACGCGCTCATGCTCTCGCTCGCCGCGCGCGAGTCCGACGGGGGTGGCTCGCCGGGGGTGTACTTCCCCGTCAGCACACCCTGCGCGAGCGGCGACCACACGATCTGAGAGATGTCCTCGCGCTCACACAGCGGGATCACCTCCGCCTCGGGCGACCGCCACAGCATCGAGTACTGCGGCTGGCTGGATACCCAGCGTTCGGCGCCGGAGATCGCAAGGGACTCGTCGATCTTCTCCACAGGCCACTCGCTGAAGCCGATGTGTCGTGCCTTGCCCGCGCGTACGACATCCGTGAGCGCCTCCATCGTCTCCTCGAGCGGCGTCTCGGAGTCAAAGCGGTGGCACTGGTAGAGATCCACGTAGTCCGTCTGCAGCCGCTGCAGCGACGCGTCGATCTGCTTGTGGATCTGCGCCGCCGAAAGGCCGCGATCGCTGTCGGACATCGGGAAGTAGACCTTCGTGGCGAGCACATAGGAGGAGCGCTCGCGCCCGGCGAGCACCTCGCCCAGCAGCGTCTCGGAGGCACCGCGCCCGTATACGTTTGCGGTGTCGATGAAGTTGATGCCCGCCTCGAACGCCGCATCCACGCACGCCTTGGCCTGTTCGCGCTCGACCCCTCCCGAGTACGTCAGCCAGGAGCCGAGGCTGATCTCCGATACCTCGATGTCGCTGGAGCCGAGTTTGCGGAAGTTCATACTGAGCATCACACTACCCCTCAGCGGCGCGTGACCCAACGTCTTCTGAAAGCCATGAGCCCAATTGATCCTGATCTTCGCATCGACTCGGTGCAGCTGGCCGTGAGCGACCTGCCACGCAGCCTCGACTTCTACGAGCGCGTCCTTGGCCTGCCGCTGATCGAAAACGACGACGAGACCGCGCGACTGGGGCTCGATCATGAGCACCCAGCGCTCGAGCTGACGCGCCTGCAGAGTCCAACCCCGGCCCCTCACGGCAGCACAGGGCTCTTCCACGTGGCCTGGCTTCATCCCTCACGCGCATCCCTGGCCGACACCGTCCGCCGCGTCGCCGCCGGCAAGTGGCCCTTCGAGGGCGCCTCCGATCACGGCGTCTCCGAGGCTCTCTACCTGAGCGACCCAGACGGGTTGGGCATCGAGATCTACGCCGATCGCCCGCGTGAGCTGTGGGAGCGCCCGGCCGACGGCCATGGCGTGCGCATGTACACGCTGGCGCTCGACCTCGAAGACCTGCTCGCCCAGTCACTCGGCGAGCCCGCAGCGAGGATGGCAGTCGGCAGCACGATCGGACACGTGCACCTGAAGGTCGCCGCCGTCCCGCGCGCGGACGCCTTCTACCGCGACGCGCTGGGCTTTGAGGAGCAGGCGCAGATTCCCTCCGCGGCCTTCCTCTCCGCCGGCGGCTACCACCACCACATCGGGCTCAACTCCTGGCAGAGTCAGGGCGGCGCTCCGACCCCTCCCGATGCTCCCGGTCTGCGACGCGTTAGCTTCGAGCTGAGCGGCGCCGAGACCCTGGGGGAGCTCCAGCAGCGGCTGGAGGGGACCTCGGACTTGGTCGCTCGCGAGGAGCGAGAGATCTCGCTGCGCGATCCCGATGGGCAACTGCTGACGTTCGGCCACAGCTAGCCGGACGGAATGCGCGCATGAAGGATCTGGACCAGGTTGGCGCTCAGCAAAGCTCGGCACGATCCCGAGCGCGGGCATGGCGCGACGCCTGCCACGCGGCCATCTGCGATTCGATCGAGGCCTGGGCACACGGCACCGTCGTGCGTGCGAGCAGCTATCCGCGCTACTACGACTTCAACGTGGTACGCGTCGAAGACGAGCCCGGCCTGGACGCTGACGCGCTCGCCTCCTTCGCCGACGACGCGCTTGCCGGGCTCGACCACAGGCGCTTGGACTTCGAGTGCCTGAGCGCGGCCGAGCAGCGGCGAGCCCGCTTCGAGGCGATGGGCTGGCGCGTGACACGCCTGCTGTGGATGCGACACGAGCGCCCCGCACCGCGCGTGGAGGTCGCCGTCGATGCGGTGTCGTATGACGCCGCGCAGTATTTGCGCGCGCTCTGGCACATGGACTATAGCGACGGCACTGGGGACTATCCCCGTCAGGCGCGTGAGGTGGCGATGAGGCGAGATGCCGAGACGCTCGTCATCCACGAGGGCGGAGAAAGTCCGATTGCGTTCGCTCAACTCGAGCGCACCGGGGCCGCGGCGGAGGTCACCGAGGTCTACGTGCATCCCGATCACCGTGGCCGCGGGCTCGGCACCGCCCTCGTTCTGAGCGCGATCGAGCGGGCCGGCGACGTTCGCGACCTGTGGATCACCGCCGACGATGAGGAGCGAGCCAAGGAGCTCTACGCGCGGCTCGGCTTCGCCCCGATTTGGACCTCGATGAACTTCCTGCGCGTGCTCGAGGAGGGATCAGGCGCGGATGACGCTCACTGACTCGAACACGGAGAAATCCGCATCCTGAGTTACGACCGAAACCCCGTGGCGCAGAGCTGTTGCCGCGATCCAGGCGTCATGCCGTCGCAGCTTGCGTCCCGCAGCCAACTCATGCGCGGCGATGCGTGCAAAGCACGATGCGATCTCAGCATCGATCGTGAGCAGCGGATACGTCGCGCGGACGCGTGAGAGCGTTGCCAGGCGACTGGCGCGCGTATCGAGGTCCCGCGCCCGCAGCACCCCCAGCTCCAGCTCCGCGGCAGTGATCACGGAGACTGCGATCTCATCCGGCAGCTCGCCCAGCTCGCGCTGAGCCTCCTGCGCGACGAACACCGACGTGTCGGCAATCGCGCGCGTCACGCGTCTTCGACGAGCGCGCCACGCACATCGGCGAGATCGGCCAGCAACCCCTCATCGGCAGGCGCCTCGCGCAGGATCTCGCGCAGCACGTTGGATGACACCCATGGATCACGCTGCTCGGTGTGCGGCACGATGTCCGCAACGGGAGAACGATTGACGGTCAGCGTTACCGTCTCGCCAGATCTGACCTTCGCAACCACGTCGGCCGTGCTGTTGCGGAGATCGCGCACAGATACCTCTCTCGCCATGTGCACAGTGTAGCACTCAGTGCTACAGCGCTTGTCAGACTCCGGCTGAACTCAACCGCTCGATCTCGCCCGGGGCGAGCTCAAGGTTGGTGGAAGCGAGCAGGTCTAGGAGTTGCTCAGGGGAGGTCGCACTGGCGATTGGGGCGAGCACGGTGGGCTGCGCCCCCAGCCACGCCAGGGCAACGGCCGCAACCGAGCTTTTATGAGCTGCAGCGATCTCATCGAGCGCGTCAAGCACAGCGAAACCGCGCTCGTTGAAGTAGCTGTCGCGCACGCTCGCCGCGCGGGGGCTGTCGACCTGAGCGCCGTCGGGGCGGTACTTGCCGGTGAGGAATCCCTGTGCCAAGCCGAAGTAGGGGATGCAGGACAGTCCGGCCTGCTTGCATACGTCCATCAGCTGCGGCTCATATTCGGAGCGCTCCACGAGGTTGTAGTGTGGCTGCAGTGCCACATAGCCGGCCATGCCCTCGCGCTCGCCGATCTCGAGCGCCTCGCGCAGGCGCTCGGCGCTGTAGTTGGAGGCTGCTGCGTAGCGGATCCTTCCGGCCTGGGCGTGCTCGTGAAAGGCGCCCAGGGTCTCCTCCAACGGAGTGTCCTGGTCGTCACGGTGGGCGTAGTAGAGGTCGATGGTGTCGATGCCCAGGCGCTGCAGCGAGCCTTCAAGGCTCTGAGCGATGGAGTTGGGTGAGAGCCCGGGGATATCGGTGGACATGCCCACCTTGGTGGCGATCACGAGCTCGTCGCGGTTGCCGCGTGCGGCGATCCAGCGGCCGATGATCCTCTCGGAAGCCCCGATCCCGTCAGGGCCGCGGCGACCGTAGATGTCGGCCGTGTCGATGAAGTTCCCGCCGGCATGGAAGTAGGCGTCGAGCACCGCGAAGGAGCGCTCCTCGTCGATCGTCCAGCCGAACACGTTGCCACCCAGGCAGAGCGGGAAGACGTCGAGATCGGTGTTGCCCAGGCGTGCGATGCGAGAAGGCTACCCCGGCGCCGCGAAGCTCACACGCTCGCCTGGCCGGTCTCCCCCTTCTACACTCGACATGAGTCATCACACCCCCGAGGGAGGAGCAACAGCCATGAAGAAAGTGCTCGAGCTGGTGCTCTGCATTTTGCACCCGATCGCTGTCGTGCTGATCTGGATCAACCTGCTCTTCCGCAGCGATATCGGCCTGATCGGAAAGCTGGCATGGGGAATTGCGGCAATCGTGCCGTTCGTTCCCTTCCTCTACGTCCTCACAGGCAACGACTTCCTGTAGGCCCACGCTGGAGCTGGTTGTCTAGCGTCGCCGTCCCATCGCAAAACTCTGCACCGGCGGCGCGGCGGCGCGCATGCTCGATCCCACGTCAGCCTCGTCCAGCTGCTCCTCCCCCGTGGCGTCTGTTCGACCTGCGCTCGACTGATTGGCGGGGGGCAGGCGATGCACGCTCGCACCAGCGCGCGCGGTTGTTTCCTCGAGGTCCACGTCGAGGAAGCGATCGAGGGGAGCCAGCTCGCGCACGATCACGTTGATGACCGGGCGGATCTCCTCCTCCCCCTCCCCTTTTTTCGCTGTGGATCCTTCGCGCACACCCAGTGCCTGCACCCCTTTCCCCCGCTCGATGGAGCGCTCCAGGCGACCCCGGGCGAGCAGCAGCGGCTCGGCGCGCGCCAGCAGGCGGTGGCGCTCATAGACGTCCTTGGAGACGACCAGGTTGATCGTCCCGAACTCGTCCTCGAACAGTAGGAACATCGTTCCCTTAGCCGTCCCCGGCCGCTGGCGGGCGATCACCAGTCCCGCCACCGCCACCTCGCAGCCGCTCGGCAGCCGGGCAAGCTGAGCGCTGGTGGCGAGCTTTGCCACCGTCAGACGCTCGCGCAGGATCGCAAGCGCATGGTCGCCGACTGTGACGCCGGTGGTGGAGTAGTCGGCGATCAACCGCTGCCAGCGCCCGAGCTTGCGCAGGCGCGGCACCGCCGGCAGCCCCAGCGGCAGCGCCAGCTGTGTGCCCTCCATGGTCGAGTCCGCCTCCGCCGCCGGGGCGAGCCCCAGCTGCCACAGAGCCGCTCGCCTGTCTGCGGGCGCGATCAGCGCTCCCGAGTCGGACATGAGGGAGTCGCAGGCGCCCGCCCACGCCAGCTGTTCGAGCGTCCCCCGTCTGACCCCAGAGCGCCCCGCCAAGTCGCCCAGATCCACGTACGGGCCGCCCTGCTCGCGCTCGCGCACGAGGCCATGCGCCTCCGACCTGACCACGTCCTTGACGTAGCCCAGACCCAGCCGCACTGCACCCTCCTGCACCGTGCACTGCACCTCTGAAGTGTTCACGTCCAGTCCAAGCACTCCGATCCCGCGGTTTTCGGCCTCATGCACGAGGCTGTCGGGGGCGTAGAAGCCCATCGGCTGCTCGTTCATCAGCGCACACAGGAACTCCGCGCCGTAGTGGACCCGCAGCCACGTCGACTGGTAGGCCAGCAGCCCGAAGGCGGCGCTGTGGGACTTGGGAAAGCCGAAGCCGGCGAACCCCTCGACCATCCCCCACACCCGCTCCGCGGTGGCGTGGTCGGCGCCCACGTGACGACGCGCGCCCTCGATGAAGCGCTCACGCTGGCGTTGGAGCAGCTCGTGTGAGCGCTTGCGGCTCATCGCCCGGCGCAGCCCGTCGGCCTCCCCCGGCCTGTAGCCGGCGAAGGCTTCGGCCACCTGCATCACCGGGTCCTGGAAGATGATCGTGCCGAGCGTCTCAGCGAGGACCGGCTCGAGCGATGGGTGCTCGAAGGGGATCTCATAGGCAGGGTCTTCGCGCAGGCGCTGGCGGCGCTCGATGTAGGGGTTGATCGCCCCGCCCTGGATCGGGCCGGGCCGCACGATCGCCACCTGGATGGTGATGTCCTCCAGGTTCATGGGGCGTGTGCGCAGCAGCGACTGCATCTGGGCACGGCTCTCGATCTGGAAGACCCCCACGGTGTCCGCTGTCCGGATCGCCTTGAAGGTCTGGGGATCGTCGAATGGGATCCGCGACAGGTCGATGCGCTCCCCACGGACGCGCTCCACCTCCTCCACGCAGCGCTCCACCGCCGAGAGCATCCCCAAGCCCAGCAGGTCGATCTTCAAGAAGCCCGCGTCCGCGCAAGAGTCCTTGTCCCACTGGACCATCTGCCTGCCCTCCATCGCCGCAGGCACCACCGGACAGCAGTCGATCAGCGGACGCGTCGAGATGATCATCCCGCCGGAGTGCTGGGAGAGGTGGCGAGGCAGGCCGTGCGCCTGCTCAACCAGGTTGGCCAGCCAGCGCCAACGCTCTGAGCGGATCCTCCCCGCTCCTGTGGACTGTCCTTCTGCGCCCGCCAGCGCCCCGGCGATGTCATGCTCGGATCCGGATGCCCAGCGCTCGGCGCCGCGCGCGACGCGCTCGATCTCGCCGGCGGGCAGGCCGAGGACCTTCCCCAGCTCGCGGATCGCGCCGCGCACGCGGAACGTCGGGAAGGCCGCCACCAGCGCCGCACGATCGCTGCCATAGCGCTCGTGCACGCGCGGGATCAGGCGCGCGCGGATGTCGCGCGGGAAGTCCAGGTCGATGTCGGGCAGGCCGTGCAGGTCTTCGTGCAGGAAGCGCCCCAGCGCCAGCTTGCCGGCAATCGGATCGATGTGCGAGAGACCCGTGAGGTAGCAGACCAGCGATGAGACCGACGAGCCCCGCCCGCGTCCCGGGGCCAACAGCGCGCGCACCGAATCCGGCCCCCGGATCTCCAATGCGACCTCCCGAGCCAGCTCGAGCATCTCGTGGTGGAGCAGGAAGAAGCCCGACAGGCCAAGCCGGTCTATCACCCTGAGCTCCTGCTCCAGCCGCGCCGTGGCCTCCAGCAGGGCGCCGGCGTGACCGTCTGGCGTGGGGGCGCGATCCGACCCATAGCGCTCCCCCAGGCGCGTCCAGCACAGCTCGGCCAGGCGACGTGAGGCATCCTGCTCCTCGGCGCCCGGATAGCGGTAGCCGAGGTCCTTGGTGAGATCGAACGTCAGGCGTTCGGCGAGCAGCAGCGTCTCACGGACGGCCTCGGGATGATCGGCAAAGCGGCTTGCCATGGCCTTTGGCGTGCTCATCACGTGGCTGTGGTTGCCGCGCCGAAGCGGCTCTGAGGCATCGAGCGTGGCGTGGTGGCGGAGCGCCACCAGCGCGTCCTGCAGCTCAGCCCGCGCGCGGATGTGCGCGTGCACGTTGCCCGTGGCCACGCATCCGATGCCCAGCCGCCGCGCGAGCGCGGAGAAGAAGCGATTGCGCGCGCGGTCGTGACGGGCATAGGGACGCTGCAGCTCCACATAGAGATCCTCCCGACCGAACGCCTCGAGCAGCCGCCGCGCCGAGGCCTCGCTCCGAGGACCCTCGCCGACCGCGGAGCGCCCGGCGCAGCCGGTCAGGCAGACCAGGCCGGCAGCGTGATCGAGCACCACCTGCAGCTCGACCGCCGCCTCGCCGCGCTCCCGCCGCGTCGATCCTTCGCGGGTATGGGCGTGGGCGACGGTGAGGATCCGGCAGAGGTTCCTCCAGCCCTGCTCATCGCGCACGAGCAGCGTGAGGTGGCGACTCGCAGGCTGCTCCCCTGCAGCACCAGGGATCCCGACCACATCGATCTCGGCGCCATGAATCGCCCGCACTCCGTGCTCGGGCGCGCTCAGGGCCAGCTCCATCGAGCCGGAGACCGAGTTGTGATCGGTCAGGGCGAGCGCCGCATAGCCAAGCTCGCCCGCTCGCTGGGCGAGCTCCTGGGGCAACGAGGCGCCGTCGAGGAACGAGTATGCCGAGTGGCAGTGCAGCTCGACGTAGGGAGTCGAGGAAGCCATTCAGCGCGCCCATCTGAGATGGCAACGCGAGCGACCGAGGACGCCGTATGGCGAAGCGCTCACGGCCATCTCATTGGGCGAACCACTCGCCCGTGCACAGATCGTGGAAGACGACCAGGTTGCGACCGCGTGCTCCCAGCAGCTCCCAGTAGCGGCGGCGCAGGGGCCCATCGCCCCACCAGCGATCCTCCACCAGCCACGACTCGCGCAGCGCCTCCACCGCTTCGCCGTTCACCGCCGCCGGCGCGCCGTCGCTCCAGCGAACGCGCGCCGGTCTGGGTTGGTTGAGGGGGCGCGGTGAGATGGCGCTACTCCGGGATCGGCGTGAGCACCACGCGTCGCTCGGGCACACGCGAGTCGGGATCCACGCACACGGCGCGCAGCGCCCCGTCCTGACCGGCCACCGCTCGCACCTGGGCTACGGCTTCCCGTAGGCGGGCAGCGCGTATGGCCGAGTGGGCTGGATCCTTCTCGAACAGCCCTCCCTGATCGCTCGAGGGATGACCGAAGCGCTCGACGCTCAACCGCAGCCCGGCGGCCGGAGCGGGCAACGCCGCCAGGCGCACCGACAACGCCAGCCAGATGCGCTCGGGATCACAGATCGCCTGGCGGAAGACCACGCGCTCTTGCCAGCCGCCACCCGCGAGCAGTTGCGCAGAGAGCGTGACGACGCGTAGCGTGCGACCTCGGCGCTCGCTACGCGCGAGCAGCCTATTCACGAGCACGCTCAGCACGCGCTTCAACGCCATGCCGGAGCTCGCGTCGCCCACCGCCATCGACTCCTCAAGACACTCCTCCAGGCGGCGCGGCTGCAGGGGGCTGTCCTCTCCGCATGCCAACCGGTGAGCGAGCGTCCCGGCTACTCCAAAGCGATCCGTGAGCGCCGAGCGCCCAATCCGCTCGAGCTCTCCGAGCGTACGTACGCCCAAGCGCGACAGCGGCACGAGCATTGCGGCTGTCTGCTCACGGAAACCAAGCAGGCTTACCGGGCGGCCCGCAAGCCAGCGCCTGGCCTGTTTGCCATCGAGCACCAACGCCCGCCGCGAGCGTACAGCCAGGGCCGCCGCAAGCGCACAGAAGCGCGTGGGCGAGGCCCCGATGCGAGCGGGCTGGCCAAGCGCACGGCGAGCGACGGCGATCGTCGCCTCATCGCCGCCGTGCAGGCCGCGCAGGCCATCGGTCTCGAAGTAGGCCAGCCCCGGTCCTGCCGGCTCGACGGCCGCGCCGATCGCTTCCAGGGCACGCATCGCGCCCTCCCACACCTCGGCCACGCGCACGGGCTCTCCAGCCACCAGCTCCAGCTCGGGACAGCGGGCGAGCGCCTCTCCCAGAGCCATCCCACGACTGACGCCACAGGCTTCCGCCGCGCCCGACACCTCACCCACGCGCTGTTCGGAGCCCGTCAGCGGCGCCACCGCCAGAGGGCGCCCGGACAGCGCCTGCTGAGCCAGCTTGGAGCGATCTCCAGCGGCCACCACAAGCTCAAAGCGCGGCAGGTACATGCAGACGACCATGCGAACATATGTTCGCATATGGTCGACCGCAGGTCAATCCATCGTCAGCGGGCCCTCTGCCGATCCGCTCAAGAACTGGCGCACGAACGGGTTCTCCGAGGAGAACATCCTGGCTGCGTCGCCCGCCTCCACGATCCGCCCCCGCCACAGCAGCGCGATGTATTCGCCGATTCGCCGCGCCGAGGCGATGTCGTGGGTGACGACCAGGTAGGTGCCGCCATGGATCGCGTGCATCTCCTGGATCAACTCGCACAGCAGCGCCGTGCGCACCGGGTCGAGACCCGAGTCGGGCTCGTCGAAGATCACGATGTCGGGCTCCATCACGAGCGCTCGCGCGAAGCCTGCTCGCTTGCGCATTCCGCCCGAGAGCTGTGAGGGAGCATCGTCCATCGCATCCCCCAAGCCGACGTCGGCCAGACGCTGGGTGACGCGCTCTGCGATCTGTGCCTCGGAGAAATCGGTGTGCTGGCGCAGCGGGAAGGCGACGTTGTCGAAGACGTTCATCGAGCCGAACAGCGCCCCGTCCTGGAAGAGCACGCCGATCTTGCGCCGCAGCTCGAGCAGCTTGGGCATCGTCAGGCTGGGGATCGACTGCCCTTTGACGATCAGGTCGCCCGAGTCGGGGAACATCAGCCCGATGATGTGCTTGATCAGCACGCTCTTGCCGGTCCCCGACGGGCCGAGCACGACCGTGATGGTGTCGTCGGGGAAGGCCACGTTCAGGCCATTGAGGACAGGCACGCCGCCCAGACGCTTGTGCACATCGATGCAGCGGATCGACCAGTTGCCCGACTCCGGATCGCCCGCGAGGTCGAGCTCGTCCGAGTGATACTGGTAGTCGTCCGTGGTCATCCTTTTCCTCCGTAGGTCACCTGTGGGAACTGGCTGGTTTTGCCGTTGAACGTGAACGGTCCCTGCTGGAGGCACGGGGGCGCCGCGACTTCGTTGGAGCTTTCGGGCTTGTTGGCGACTTTGAATTCGGTGATCTGCTGGATGATGCTTTCGGAGATCGTTTCGTTGGCTGGGCCGGTCACCGAGGGGGCTGAATTCGAGCAGTTGCTGCTGCTGAAGACAGGCAGCCCGCTCGCGAGCGATTTGAAGTTTCCGGGCAGCGTGTAGGCGTTGCCACGACTGGTGCCCACACGGCTGGGATAGACCGCGAGGCTTTCCGGGCTCAGAACCTGCATCGAGGTCAGGTAGTGCTCCTTGGGGCCTTTCG
>JASLDD010000082.1 GCA_030151725.1 Solirubrobacteraceae bacterium | reverse complement strand
GTTCCCGTTCACGACGGGCGGCCGAGGATCGAGCTCAAGTGTCCGCGCATGACGCCGTTTGACGCGCACGGCAACCCGATCCGCAGGAAGGGCAGGCCGACCAGCCCGCAGGAGTTCAGGCTGCCGGGAACGCTGCGCTGGGAATGGCCCGCGCGTCCACCAAAGGGCGTGTGCAACCTCAGCGCGGCTAAGCTCCCTCACGAAGTCGTGGTTTACACCGGCGATGTCGCGACCCAGATCAGGCCCTACCGTGGGCTGATCGGCCGCGCGTTTATTTCCTGTGTGGACACCGTCTATGTCAGCGAAGAACAACACCATCTCACTGCCGCTGTACTGCTCGACTCGTCGCATCCAGGTGCCACCCCGCCGCCGCTGCCCGCGATGAGATCGCTCCCCGGGCACCCCGGCATCTACCAGGCGCCAGGCGGTTCGGGCAGGCTGTTCGCGCGGCGTGTCCCCGGCGCATGGATCGTAGTCGAAGAAGAGGACGAAATAGGCTCCCGTGTGCCAGTCGAAATCCTCGAAGACCTCCAAGCCACGATCCACCCCTGAGCTCGCACGCAACGGCGAGAGAACGACGGTCGATCACCCAGCAGAGTATGCCGGGGTCGAGTTCCGGTCCGCGCGTCGTACTCGATGCCGGCGGACTGCAGCGCTTCCTGAGCGCGCCGCTGTCGCGTCCTGGCGCTTGGCAAGACTGTCGAGGAAGTGGGGCACCGATGAACAAGGCGCGGCTCGAGGCCTTCAGCGACGGCGTGTTCGCCATTGCGGCCACGCTGCTCGTGCTCGACCTCCACGTCCAGAGCACGCCCGGGCATCTCGCCGACGCGCTTGGGCGCGAGTGGCCCCACTACGTCACCTTCATCGTCAGCTTCCTCACCATCGGCATCATCTGGGTCAACCACCACGGTCAGTTTCATCGCATCGCCAAGGTCGACCGCACGCTGCTGTTCTTGAACCTGCCGCTGCTCATGTTCGTGGTGCTGATCCCCTTCCCAACCGATCTGCTCGCGAGCTACCTGCACTCGGGCAGCGATCAGCATGTGGCTGCAGCCGTGTACTCAGGGAGCTTCCTCGCGATGGGCATCTGCTTCGCGGCCACCTGGCGCTACGTATCGCGGCATGGCGAGCTTCTGACACGCCCAATCTCCCCACCCGAGCTGAATGCACTCATCCGCCGTAACGCCGTAGGTCAGGGGATCTACGTCGTCGCGCTCGGGCTCTCCTTCTGGAGCGCCCCCGCCTGCCTCACGCTCTGCGCGCTCACCGCCGTCTATTACGTCTTCCCAGGGCGCGTGCCAGAGGGCGATCGCGACATCGCTTGAAGCTCGCGCTCTCAGCCGACGCGGCGCTGACCGCATGTTCGGCAATAGTAGGGAGATGAGCGACGAGCACCCGGCGCTTGAGCCCGAGACCTTCCGCGAAGTGCTCGCCAGCGTCTGCACGCCGGTGACGGTGGTCACGAGCCATCACCAGGGCCGCCCGCACGGCACGACCGTCAGCGCCTTCTGCTCGCTCTCGCTCGAGCCCCCGATGGTGCTCGTCTCGCTCGACGCCCGCTCGGACCTGCTGGCGATGGTCAGCGAGTCACGCGTCTTTGGGGTCAACGTGCTTAGCGACGGCCAGGAGCGCTTGGCCGTCAACTTCGCGCGCAAAGGGCCCGACAAGTTCGAAGGGGTCGAGTGGGAGCTCCACCTCGGGGTGCCGCGCATCTCCGGCGCGGCAACCTGGATCGTGTGCACGCTCGAGCAGTTGTACGAGGGCGGCGATCACCTTGTGGCGATCGGCTTGGTCGAGCACGCCGAGATCGCGCCGGCGGATCCTCTGCTCTATCGCAACCGCACCTTCGGCACGATGGCCCCGATCGACAGCGAGCGCGCTTGAGCCGGCGCGGCGATCGCGGGCGCGAGTCAATAGTCTGAAGAGCATGTTGACCCTCACCGGATTGGACGAGATCAAAGCCCACGTGGGCGAGGAGCTGGGGGTCAGCGATTGGCATCTGGTGACCCAAGAGAAGATCGACCGGTTCGCTGAGGTCACAGGCGACGATCAGTGGATTCACGTCGACCCCGAGCGCGCCAAAGAGAGCCCTTTCGGCGGCACCATCGCTCACGGCTACTACACGCTCTCGCTCGCGCCGCGGTTCTCCTACGACATGTTCAAGTTCGAGGGCTTCGCCTTTGGCGTCAACTACGGGCTCAACCGCGTCCGCTTCCCCGCGCCGATGCCCGTCGGCGGAAAGGTGCGGATGCGCGCAAAGCTCGTCTCCGTCGATGAGATCCCCGGCGGTGCGCAGATCGTCACCGAGTGCACCTTCGAGCGCGAGGGTGGAGAGAAGCCGGTGTGCGTGGCTGAGTCGCTCGCGCGCGTCTACGTCGGCGGCTGAAGACGGGACCGTGCCTTGGGCCGGCCCGAGCGGTTTTAGGTGGCCGCGCCTGATTAGCACCCCCATCTGAGACGGGACCGCCTCCGTCCTCCGCGCTCAGGGGAGCCACAGAGGCTGCCGATGCAATCGCATGAGCAGTTTCGCATCGTCCTCGCCGGCGACACTCCTCCGCGCGCCGCGGGCGAGGCGCAGTGCCTTTGCCGCGCTGCTCCTGGCCGCCGTCCTGGTCCCCCATCTGAGCAGCGACGGATTCGACTTCCCCGCCGTCACGGACTTCTGGTCGTTGCTGCCGTTCTGCGGGCTCTTCCTGGTCGCGCTTGTCGACCTGCGCTCGCCATGGCGCCTGCTCCACGCCGACCTGCTGGCGCTCATCTCCTTCGTCGTGGCGCTCGGCTGCTGGAGCGATATGCGCACGTGGCCCGTGCTGCTCATCTATCCGCCACTTCTCTACCTCGGTGCGCGCATGGTCGTGCTGGCACGAATCGCACGAAGCGCGAAGGAGGCCCAGGATGGCGCGTCGCTGCGCGTGTTCTTGCCCCGCGCCTGGTTGCTTGCCGGGATCGTCGTGCTGGCCGGCGTGCACATCAGCTGGGCGCTCGAGGGAACGACGCGAACCGACGTCGCCGAAGGCGGGGTAGGGGGAGCCCTCGGCATCGTCCACGGCAGGCCCCTCTACGCCAAGCAGCTCTCGCCAAGCGGCGTCGACCCCCACACCGACACGTACGGCCCGCTCAACTACGAGGCATACATTCCCTTCGCCCTCTTTGCCGACCGCAACACCGCCGCGCGGTTGACCACCCTGTTCTTCGAGTTGCTAACGGCTTTCCTGCTGTTCGCCCTCGGCCGCCAGATCCGCGGACCCACGGCCGGCGTGCTGCTGGCCTTCTGCTGGCTGGCATACCCCTTCACCCTCTACGAGGAAGCCTTTGGCTTCAACGACTCGATCCTCGCCGCCACGCTCGTCGGCACAGTGCTCGTCGCGCGCTCGCCGCTGAAGCGGGGGGCGATGGCGGCGGTCGCCGTCTGGACCAAGCTCAGCCCGCTCGCCCTGCTACCGCTGCTCGCCGGCCATCGGAGTCCGAGGCCACGCGACGCTCGTCGGGCCGCCCTCGAGTTCGCGGGAGCCTTTGCCCTGCTGAGCGCCCTGATCTTCCTTCCCGCCTTCGCACACAGCTCTCCCAGCGAGTTCATGTCGAGGACCTTCGGCTTTCAGGGCTCGCGGCCCGCTTCCGGCTCCCTGTGGGCGCTGCTGGAGGGACCGTATGCGGCGGGCGCGCCTTGGGTAAGCACGGCCTCCCGGATCCTCCACGGGTTGCTCGCCGCGCTCGTGGGCGGCTTCGCCGTCGTGCTCCTGCGCGCGCCTCGCCGACAGGACGCTGTCGGGATCGCCGCCGCGGCAGCCGCCGTGCTGATCGCCGTCGAGTTGTGCCTCGGCTACTACGCCTTCAGCTACATCCTCTGGTTCGCACCGCTGGCGCTCGTGGCCGTGATCCTCGCGCCGCTCGCCAACCAGCCCCCATCGCCTGAACGGCGATCGGCCGTCGCTAGACTCGCAACCGATGGCCGATTCAGATGACGATCTCTTTGGTGCCGAGCATGTGCGCGTCTATCGCGAGACCGGCGGCGAGCGTGGCTACCGCTGGGCGCTGATGGCCGAGGTGTGGCCCGCCTACGACGACTACCAGGCCAAGACCGACCGTGAGATCCCGGTCGTGGCGTTCTCGCGACGCTGAGCGCAGCGCCGATGCCCCGGCCCTCCGTGCGCCTGCTGACGTGGGGCCCGGAGGATCTCCCGCTGCTCGAGAAGCTGATGGGGGACCCCGAGATGATGCGCCACCTCGGCGGCGCCAACAGCCCCGAGAAGATCGCCGAACGCCAGACCCGCTACGAGAACAGCGACGGCGTCTTCAAGGTAGTCGATGAGGCGAGCGGCGAAGGAGTTGGCTGGGTCGGATTCTGGGAGCGAACCTGGCGCGAGCAGGAGGTCTATGAGACGGGCTGGTCGGTCATCCCCGCCTTCCAGGGGCGCGGCATCGCCGCGGCTGCCGGCGCGCAGGTGATCGCCATCGCACGTTCCGCGGGCAAGCGGCGTTTCATGCACGCCTTTCCCGTCCCCGCCAACGGACCCTCAAATGCTGTGTGCCGAAAGCTCGGCTTCACCCTGCTGGGCGAGTGCGAGCTCGAGTTCCCGCCGGGACACGTGGGGCGCTCCAACGACTGGCAGTTGGACCTCACGACCACCGTCCGACAGGATCACTCGACAAGCTCGCCGAAGAGCTGATCGAGCGTCGCCTGCGGATCGGCGCACAGCCCGGTGTGGACGGGCGAGAGCTGGATGATGGTGCTCGCGGGCGCGACCAGCCAGCCAAAGCGCTCAGACGGCGGCAGCGATGCGATGGGCCCCGCGTCGGGATCGCCCGCGGCGATCCGGGCGAGCGCCTGCAGGTGGGACTGAGCGCCTTGTTCGACTCGGCGCAACACAGGCCGATCGTGCGCTGATAGCGTCGCAAATGTGGAACGCGCAACCCTGTATGCGATTCCCGGCTCGCATGCCTGCCGCTCGGCGACGCTGATGCTCGAGCACAAGGGCCTCGACTATCGCCGCGTGGATTTGCCGACCGGACTGCATCCTCTGCTTGTGCGCTTGCGCGGCTTCCCCGGCCACCGCAGCCCCATCCGCAGCGTCGACGGCTCAACTCCACGGATGCTCAAAATGCTCGATCGCGGCGGCACCGTGCCGGCGCTGCTGATCGACGGCGAGCGTGTGCAGACCAACCACGCGATTGCCCGCCACCTCGACCGCCTGCGCCCCGAGCCGCCCCTGCTGCCCGTCGACCCCGACCGCCGCCGGGCTGTCGAGGAGGCCGAGGCGTGGGGCGACGACGTCCTGCAGATGGCCGCCCGTCGAGTCGTGCTCGCCGCCTCCACCCACGGTCTGCAGGCGCTCCACGAACGGGGCGGTCGCGGTCGCCTCGGCCCGCTGCTCGCGCCCAACGAGCCCATGCGCGTGTTCGCCTCGAGGGGCGCATGCATGAGCTTCAAGGTGAGTCAGGCAAACGAGCCCGAGCTGCTGGACGCCGTTGCGCCGATGATCGACCATGTCGATGCCTGGATCGCCGCCGGGGTGCTCGGCGGCGAGGAGCTGAACGTGGCCGACTTCATGATCGTGCCTAGCCTCGCCCTGCTCAGCTACCGGTCCGACCTGCGCCAGGAGCTCGCAGCGCGACCCGCGGGTGAGCTGCTCGACCGGGTGCTGCCGGGACCCGTGCCGGCCGCCCCTTAGACAGAGGAGTCCGCCGGGACAGCCGGCGCCGGCGACGCGGCAGCCTGCTCCTCCGTCCCACGCGCGCGGCGCGCCACCTCCTCGCGAACCACGGGCGCGACCTCGGTCCCGAACAGCTCCATCGAACGCAGCACGTCGGCGTGGGCCACGGCGCCGACGCTCATCTGCGCGATGTAGCGGTCGTGGCCGAAGAGCTCGTGCTCGTAGAGGAGCTTCTCGGCCACCTGCTCGGGGCTGCCGGCGGCCACGGCGCCGTCGGGTGCGCGCAGCGCCTGATATTGGGCGGCGCCCGCCGGGGGCCATCCGCGCTCGCGTCCGATGCGGTTCATCATCCCCAGATAGGGGGCTGCGAAGGCGGCGTCGGCAGCAGCGGATGTGGCGCCGAGGAAGGCATGCGTATTGATCGCGATGCGGCCGACAGCCGGGTCGTGCCCGGCCTGGCGCAGGCTCTCGCGGTAGAGCTCCACGAGGGGAGCAAAGCGCGCGGGCTGCCCGCCGATGATGGCGAGGGTGAGTGGCAGCCCGAGCTTGCCGGCGCGGATGACCGACTCGGGCGAGCCACCCACGGCGACCCATACGGGCAGCGGATCCTGCACGGGGCGCGGCCACACGCCCGCCTGCTGCAGGGGCGCGCGGTGGCGCCCCGCCCAGGTCACGTGCGCCTGCTCGCGAATCGCCAGCAGCAGCTCGAGCTTCTCTGCGTACAGCTCGTCGTAGTCGTCGAGGTCGTAGCCGAAGAGGGGGAAGGACTCGATGAAGGAGCCGCGCCCGGCCATGATCTCGGCGCGGCCGCCCGACAGCAGGTCGACCTCGGCGAAGTCCTGGAAGACCCGCACCGGGTCGTCTGAGCTGAGGACGGTGACGGCGCTTGAGAGGCGGATCCGCTTTGTCTTGACGGCCGCCGCGCCGAGCACGACGGCGGGAGAGGAGACGAGGAAGTCGGGGCGGTGATGCTCGCCGATGGCGAACACGTCGAGACCGAGCTGGTCGGCCAGCTCCACCTCCTCCATCAGGTCGCGCATCCGCTGCGCGGGGTCGATCCCGCTTGCGAGGTCGGCGAATGTGGCGAGTCCAAGTTCCATATCTGCAGCATACACCAAAGTAGTTGCACATGCAACGACTATGGGGGACCTCTTACGGGTACGGATATGCCTATCGTTGGCCCTCTACAGCGCCTGGCGGCGGGCCCGGCGCCTGAAAAAACAGGAGTGATCGAGATCAGCGCGAGCGCGACGGTAGCCCCTTGGGTGATGGACTTCGCGGACGGCTCACGCGAGCTGCGCGACCTGCTGGGGGGCAAGGGGGCAAACGTCGCCGAGATGACTCGGGTGCTGGGCGCGGAGCGGGTGCCGGCGGGCTTCACGATCACGACTGAGGCGTGCGTCGCCTACATGCAGGGCGACGGCTCGTTCCCCGAGGGCCTCGAGGAGCAGACGGCCGAGGCGTTGGAGCGACTGCAGCAGAGCGCCGGGCGACGCCTGGGGGATGCCGGGGATCCGCTGCTCGTGTCGGTGCGCTCGGGTGCGCGCGAGTCGATGCCAGGGATGCTCGACACGGTGCTCAATCTGGGCCTCAACGACGAGACGGTGCTCGGTCTGGCGGAGCGCTCGGGCAACGAGCGCTTTGCTTGGGACTCATACAGGCGCTTTGCCCAGATGTTCGGCAACGTGGTCGTGGGCGTGGCGGGCGAGCGCTTCGAGCAGGCGATCGCTGCCGCCAAGGCAGCACGCGGCGTGAAGCTGGACACGGAGCTGGATGCCGAGGCGCTGCGCGAGCTGACGCTCGAGTTCCAGGATTTCTACGACTTCCCCCAGGATCCGCAGGAGCAGCTGCAGCGGGCGATCAGGGCGGTGTTCGACTCCTGGCAAGGCGAGCGGGCGGTGGCCTACAGGCGCATCAACAGGATTCCCGACGAGTGGGGCACGGCGGTGAACGTCCAGCAGATGGTGTTCGGCAATCTCGGCGAGAGCAGCGGCAGCGGGGTTGCGTTCTCGCGCGATGAGCTGACGGGCGCGCCGGAGCCGTCGGGCGACTTCTTGCCGAACGCGCAGGGCGAGGATGTGGTCTCCGGCGTGCGCACTCCGCGCGACATCCGCGAGCTGCGCGCTTGGCTGCCGGACGTGCACGATCAGCTGATGGAGATCCTCTCGACCCTGGAGCGCCACTACGGCGACATGCAGGACACGGAGTTCACGGTGCAGGAGGGGCGGCTGTACATGCTGCAGACGCGCAACGCCAAGCGCCCTGCGCAGGCGGCTGTGCGCTTCGCGGTGGACGCCGTGGCGGAGGGGCTGCTGGACAGGCAGGAGGCGATCGCAACGATCGACCCGGCCTCCCTGGATGCGCTTCTGCACCCGACGTTCGATCCGAGCGTCGATTACGAGGTGCTGGCGCACGGCGTGGCGGCATCGCCGGGGGCGGCAAAGGGCGAGATCGTGCTCAGCGCCGCCGATGCGGTGGCGGCCGCGGCGGAGGGTCGCGAGGTGATCCTCGTCAGGTCGTTCACGGAGGCGGACGACGTGGCGGGCTTCCATGCGGCGCGCGGGATCCTCACGAGCGAGGGCGGCAAGGCGAGCCACGCGGCGCTGGTGGCCCGCGGGATGGGGCGCCCGGCGGTGACGGGCGCGAGCGAGATCGAGGTGGATCTGGCGGCGGGCGAGGTGCACGTGGGCGAGCGCACGCTGCGCCCGGGCGAGCGGATCGCGATCGACGGCAGCCTCGGGCGGATCACGCTGGAGGACGTGCCGCTGGTCGAGCCGCAGGTCTCCGAGCAGTTCCAGACGGTGCTGGGGTGGTGCGATGAGCTGCGCACGCTGGGCGTGCGCGCAAACGCGGACACGCCGGAGGACGCCGTGAAGGCGATCGAGCTGGGCGCGGAGGGCATCGGCCTGTGCCGTACCGAGCACATGTTCCTGGGAGACCGCCAGCCGCTGATGGCGGCGGTGATCATGGCCGACGACGACGCCACGCGCACGCAGGCGATCGAGCAGCTGCGCCCGCTGCAGGAGTCGGACTTCGAGCAGATCCTGCGCGCGGTTGACGGGCGGCCGGTGACGGTGCGGCTGCTGGACCCGCCGCTTCACGAGTTCCTGCCGCACCCTTCGGACCTGCCGGAGGGCTCGGCGGAGCGCCGCCGGGTGGAGCAGCTGCAGGAGTCGAACCCGATGCTGGGCACGCGCGGCGTGCGCCTGGGCATCCTGTTCCCGGCGCTCTATGAGATGCAGGCGCGTGCCCTGTTTGCGGCGGCGGCGCGCGTGCCGGGCTCGCGCGTGGAGGTGATGGTGCCGCTGGTGGCCTATGAGCGGGAGCTTGAGCTGATGCGCGGGCTGATCGAGCGGGTGGCCGAGCAGGTGGGCCACACGGGCCACTTGATCGGGACCATGATCGAGCTTCCCAGGGCGTGCTTTCAGGCGGACCAGATCGCAGGCGATGCGGACTTCTTCTCGTTTGGCACGAACGACCTCACGCAGACGGCGCTGGGCTTCAGCCGCGATGACATCGAGGGCCGGGTGCTGGCCCGCTACATCGACGTGAAGATCCTTGACCGCTCGCCGTTTGAGACGCTGGACACGCCGGGGGTTGGGCAGATGGTGCGCATGGGGGCGTGGCTAGGAAGGTCGGCCAAGCCGGAGCTCAAGCTTGGCGTGTGCGGAGAGCACGGCGGCGACCCCGACTCGATCGACTTCCTGCACCACTCGGGCATCGACTACGTGTCGTGCTCGCCCTACCGTGTGCCGATCGCGCGCGTGGCCGCCGCTCAGGCGTTCATACGCTCGCAGCGCCGGCCGGCTGCAGGCTGACCTCGCGCAGCCGTCCGTCCTCGACCTGGTAGACGAAGCCGCGAACGTTCTTGTGGGGGATGAAGGGACTGGCGTAGATGCGGGCGATCGACTGGCGCACGTCCTCGTCGAGATCGTCGAACGCCTCGGCGGCCCACTCGGGCTTGATCCCGACGTCGTCTTGCACGGAGCGCTTGAAGTCGTCGTCGGTAAAGGTCAGCATGCCGCAGTCGGTGTGGTGGATGAGGATGATCTCCTGGGTGCCGAGCAGGCGCTGGGAGATGGCAAGCGAGCGGATCTCATCGTCGGTGATGACGCCGCCGGCATTGCGAATCACGTGGGCGTCCCCCTCGCGGAGGCCGAGCAGTCCATAGGGGTTCAGGCGCGCGTCCATGCAGGCCACGATTGCCACTTTGCGCGCAGGCGGCAGCGGCAGATCGCCGTTGCCGAAGTGGGCGGCGTAGGACTCGGCGTTGTCGAGCAGCTGGTCTGTGACTGACATCGGGTCTCCTTTGTCTTTTAGTCGGAGAAGTGGATGCGACACGACTCAGTCTACAAAGTCGATCAGAAAGCTGAACTATATGACGGCGGAGATCGTTTTGCCTATCCTCGGGCGTGGTCTAAGAGGGTTTGTCTCCCCCCAGAGAGTTGCGAGCAGCTCGCGCCGACCGCCTGAGTCGCGATGCTCGCACAGGTAGATCCCCTGCCATGTGCCAAGCGCGAGACGGCCGTGGGAGACGGGAATGGAGAGGGCGGGACCGAGCAGGGAGGACTTGATGTGGGCGGGCATGTCGTCGGGACCCTCGAAGGTGTGGGTCCAGTAGGGGGCCTCCTCGGGGACGGCGCGGTCGAAGTAGGAGGCGAAGTCGCGGCGCACGTCGGGACTTGCGTTCTCGTTGAGGGTGAGCGCGGCGGAGGTGTGGCGTAGGAACAGGTGCAGGATGCCCACGGTGAGCTCGCCGAGCTGCGGCAGCGCCTCGACGACGTCGCGTGTGATCAGGTGAAAGCCGCGCGGTCGCGGCTCAAGGGTGATGGCGCTCTGGGCCCACATGTGAGGGCAACGGTAGCGTTCAGGCGGTGGTGCGCTGCTCGCGAAACCGCCACAGCGCCTTTTGCTCGCCGAGGCTCAACAGCCGCCAGCGGGCGGCGTCGACGCCCCACACCTAGATTCGGGCGTCGACAACGCTGTTGAAGTCCGCCAGCAGCTCCACGACCGTGCGAGCATCGGCATGCTCGGCGAGCACGCGCGCGCTCATGACATCGACGACCTTGAATTTGAGAGGAGCGACGGGCGTGGGCTCCTTGGCAGGGCTCGGCGCCCGCCCCAAGTCGACGAGAGCGAGCGCGGGCTCGGCGGCCGGCTTTGGCTTGTTAGCGAGCGGTGAGACATGGGCACCGGTGCCCTTGGTCTCTGTGTCCAGCACCCAGGTCTTGGCCATGTGTTGCTCCTATGTCAAGCAGGGCACGGAAATTGCGGTGTTTAGCTGGATCCGTGTCCGGCGGTCGGGGTTGGCTGGTGGCATCGATAGGAGTCGGTGGATGTGGCGCGCGAGGTGTCGCTTGAGGCAGCGTAGGGCCTCTC
>JASLDD010000081.1 GCA_030151725.1 Solirubrobacteraceae bacterium | reverse complement strand
CCCCGCGGGCGACGTCGTTGCGCAGCTCGAGGCCGAGCCTGTCGCGGTAGAAGGCCAGCGCCTGGTCAGGGTCATGGATTAGTACGAAGCATGTGGAGAGAGTTAGGTTCATGCCCCAAAGCTAGTGGGCGAGCGCCGTGTCCGCTTCTCCGATCCTGCTCGGCCTGTGACTCGGGCGGGTGAGCTCCTTGGCGATGCAGCCCGGCACGCCGGCAAGCGCACTGTGATCGCGTCCCCGATAGGCCGTTGGGGTCTCCCCCACCAGCTGGGTGAAGCGGGCGCTGAACGAGCCGAGCGATGTACACCCGACCTCCAGGCAGACCTCCGTGACCGATAGATCGCCGCCGCGCAGCAGCGCCTTGGCCCGCTCGATTCGCCGCGTCATGAGGTAGGCGTAGGGCGTCTCCCCATACGCCGCTCGGAACTGCCGCGAGAAGTGCGCGGTCGACATCAGCGCGGCACGGGCAAGCGCGGGGACGTCCAACGGGCTGGCGAACTCGCGATCCATCAGATCGCGAGTTCGGCGCAGGTGCGCGAGGTTGGCGAGCTCTTCCTGCGTCACGCCGCGAGTGTAGGAGCGAGCGAGGTCGCATCAACGCAGTGAGCCGCACCGCTATGTCGGTGGGTACGTCTGTCAGCCGCCTACGTAGGTGGCGAGGTGCTCGCCCGTGAGCGTAGAGCGCGCGGCGACGAGATCCGCGGGTGTGCCCTCGAACACGATCTGGCCGCCGTCGTGGCCGGCTCCGGGCCCGAGGTCGATGATCCAGTCGGCGTGCGCCATGACGGCCTGGTGGTGTGCGACCACGATGACCGACTTGCCAGAGTCGACCAGCCGATCGAGCAGTCCGAGCAGCTGCTCGACGTCGGCGAGATGGAGGCCAGTGGTGGGCTCGTCGAGGACGTAGATGCCGCCTTTTTCCCCCATGTGGGTGGCCAGCTTTAGTCGCTGACGCTCTCCGCCAGACAACGTGGGCAGAGGCTGGCCGAGGCTCAGGTAGCCCAGCCCGACGCCTGCAAGTCGCTCGAGGATGGCATGCGCGGCCGGCGTGTCTGCCTCGCCGACCGCGAAGAACTCCTGAGCCTCGGTGATCGACATCGCGAGCACCTCGCTGATGTCGCGGCCGCCGAGGCGGTGCTCGAGCACCGAGGCCTCGAAGCGCTTGCCCTCGCACACCTCGCAGGTGGTGGCGACGCCGGCCATCATCGCCAGATCGGTGTAAATGACGCCAACGCCATTGCAGTTGGGGCAGGCGCCCTCCGAGTTGGCGCTGAACAGCGCCGGCTTCACGCCGTTGGCCTTGGCGAATGCCTTGCGGATCGGCTCGAGCAGGCCGGTGTACGTCGCCGGATTGCTTCGCCGCGAGCCACGGATCGCGCCCTGGTCGATCGACACCACGTCCACTCCGGCCGGGATCGACCCGTTCACGAGCGAGCTCTTGCCCGAGCCCGCCACGCCGGTGATGACGACGAGCACCCCCAGCGGGATGTCGACGTCGATGGCACACAGGTTGTGCGCGTTCGCGCCACGGATCTCAAGCGCGCCGGTGGGTTCCCGCACCGTGTCCTTGAGAGTGGCCCGGTCGTCGAGGTGGCGGCCGGTGATGGTGTCCGCACCCCGCAGACCCTCGACGGTTCCCTCGAAGCAGATGGTGCCGCCCGCTGTGCCGGCGCCGGGACCGAGGTCGACAACGTGGTCTGCGATGGCGATCGTCTCAGGCTTGTGCTCCACGACGAGCACCGTGTTGCCCTTGTCCCTCAGCCGATACAGCAACTCGTTCATCCGTTGGATGTCATGCGGGTGCAGGCCCGTGGTGGGCTCGTCGAAGACGTACGTGGCGTCCGTCAGCGAGGAGCCGAGCTGGCGGATCATCTTCGTGCGCTGCGCCTCGCCTCCGGATAGCGTGCCGGTCGAACGGTCAAGCGAGAGGTAGCCGAGGCCGATCTCCACGAACGACTCGAGCGTCTGCAGCAGTGCTTCGAGCAGCGGCGCCACGGAGGGCTCATTGAGGTCTCTGACCCAGTCGGCCAGATCGCTGATCTGCATGGCGCAGGCGTCACCGATGTTGATGCCCTGGATCTTCGACGAGCGAGCGCCCTCGCTGAGCCGCGTCCCGCCGCAGTCGGGGCAGGTGGTGAAGGTGACGGCCCGGTCCACGAAGGCCCGGATGTGAGGCTGCATCGCCTCCTTGTCCTTGGAGAGCATCGACTTCTGGATCCGCGGGATCAGCCCTTCATAGGTCATGTTGATCCCCGCGATCTTCATCCTGACGGGCTCGTGGTGGAGGAAGTCGTGCAGCTCCTTCTTGGAGTACTTGCGGATGGGCTTGTCCGGGTCGACGAAGCCCGACTCGCTGTAGAGCCTGGAGTTCCACCCGCCGCCCGTATAGCCGGGCGCGGTGATCGCGCCCTCAGAGAGAGACTTGCTCTCATCGAACAGCTCCGCCAGGTCGAGGTCGGTGATGTTGCCGATCCCCTCGCAACGCGGGCACATGCCGCCGGTGACACTGAAAGACCGTTTGACGGTCTTCTTGGCGCCGCGCTGGACCGTGATCGAGCCCGACGCGGTGACGGAGGGAGTGTTGAAGGAGTAGGCCTTGGGCGAGCCGATGTGCGGCTTTGCCAGGCGGCTGAAGACGATCCGTAGCATCGCGTTGGCATCTGTGGCGGTGCCGACGGTGGAGCGCGGATTGGAGCCCATTCGCTCCTGGTCGACGATGATCGCCGTGGTCAGACCCTCCAGCAGGTCGACCTCGGGCCGAGCCAACGTCGGCATGAAGCCCTGCACGAAGGCGCTGTAGGTCTCATTGATCAGCCGCTGGGACTCCGCGGCGATCGTGCCGAACACGAGCGAGCTCTTGCCCGATCCGGACACGCCCGTGAACACCGTCAACCGGCGCTTGGGGATCTCGACGCTTACGTCCTTGAGGTTGTTTACGCGCGCGCCCTGCACGCGGATCAGATCGTGGGTGTCGGCGACGTGCGGCGCAGGCGGCCGAGTCTTGGTCTTCGTGGCCATCAGCGGCGCTCGCCGTGCGGACGGTGGGGCGGCTCGGCGACGTCCATGGGTTGCTCCTATGTCAAGCAGGGCACGGAAATTGCGGTGTTTAGCTGGATCCGTGTCCGGCGGTCGGGGTTGGCTGGTGGCATCGATAGGAGTCGGTGGATGTGGCGCGCGAGGTGTCGCTTGAGGCAGCGTAGGGCCTCTC
>JASLDD010000239.1 GCA_030151725.1 Solirubrobacteraceae bacterium | reverse complement strand
GGAGTACCCGGTGGATCGCATGATGCGCGACGCCAAGATCACCCAGATCTACGAGGGCACGAACGAGATCCAGCGCGTAGTGATCGCCCGCACGCTGCGCTGAGCCGCTGTCCACAGGCGACAGCGCTTGTGATTAGGGCCGGCCAATGTGGGACATGTGTCTAATGAGGGGGCGCGTGGCGGCCTTATCCTGATAGCCAGGTGGCTCTATCGACAGGTTCCATTGACAGCGCAGCTCCTCTGACGGCGCGCGGTCGTCGGCGCGCTGGGACCTCTACGGCGCTGCTGCGCCTGTTGCTCGTGGCATGCGCACTCGGGATATGGGGCCCTGTAGGTGTGCAGGCGGCTGAGATGGTCCCGGTTCGCGAGCCGGGAGCGAGCTTCACGATCGAAAAGCTGCAGCAGACGCATGGGGGCGCGGGCTTTACGAAGGGGGTGATCTTCGGCACACGTCGTGAGACGGTCACATACGAGATCGTGGTGCGGAACACGGGCAGGGTGAGGTTGGCGCTCCATGGATTTGTGGACGAGCACTGCGACGCCGACACACTCAGCGGTGGCCCCTCAGGACCGCTTGCCCCGGGAGAATCGGCGACGTATATGTGCAGCCATCGCCTGACGCCCGAAGAGCAGGCGCTGGGTGTGTATGAAAACGAGGCCACGGTGACGGCCACCCCACCGCCGGGCGACGGTCCGCCGTTGACGCAGACGTCGAACCCGGTGCTGCTGGAACTCCCGCACGACAGCGTGGATTTCTCGTGCACGTCTGTGACGCTGTCGTTTGCGAACTTCCCGGACGTTCTTGGAAACACGGTCACCGAGATCCTGTACGTGGACCGCGCGGAGATCTTGACTACGTCGTTCAGCTTCGACGGGCCTTCGGGGACCACCACGATCTCGCTGGAACTCCCGCCGGGCCATCACAGCATCGACGTGCGGGCGCGCTGGAAGGCAGGTGGTGTGAATGGCTCTCACGATCAGCACCTGGAGGGCGGGCTGCGTTGCGTGGCCGAGTAGCCTGAGGCTGGGTGCAGACGGCGGATCGTCTGGAGGTGCCTTGAGCAGGATGGGAGGGGAGCGGGAGGGCAAGGTGGATACACGTGGTGTCCGCTCTGCCATCATCTGCGTGGCAATGCGCAACTCGTCCCCGTCTGGATCCACGAGCCACGTTCGGCGAGTCGGCGTGACAGCCCTGATCGCGATGTCGGCAGGCCTGGTGGTGCTGGTGGTCAGCCAGGGATTCAGCTCGATTGGGGCGGTGAGAGCCCTGGAGGATGTGGCGCTGGGCGTGATCGTTGCCGCTGCGCTGATGGGCAGCGTGGCGTTTGTGGCTGTGCGGCTGGCCAACTGGCGGGACCCGGAGTCGGAGTCGGAGTTCGAAGAGATTGTGCGCCACTCCGAAGAGCTGGCACGCGAAGGCTTGGCTGTGGCGCCTGATGAAAACGAGTTCATGGAGCTCGATCCGCTCGACGACGAGGACTTCGAGGAGCTGGTGCGCGATGCGTTGGACGATCTGCCCGACCTCCTACGCAATGCGCTTGAGCATGTTGCCGTCGTGATCTCCGATGGCGGGCGTCGCCGGGGGGCGTACGGGCTCTACCAGGGTGACGGCGCCACGCGCGAGGACACGCACGACCGGATAGTGATCTTCCGAGACACGCTGCGCCGGGACTTCGGCCACGACGGCGATCTGCTGCGCGACCAGGTCACCCGCACCGTACGCCACGAGCTCGCCCATCACGTGGGCTTCGATGAGCTCGGCGTCAGCCGCCTCGACCTATAACTGATCCCGTAGGATTCCCGGCCCCGCGCCTCTCGGCGGCATAGTCGCCCGCGCGGAGAAATCGACCAAGGAGAGAGCCCTAAATGCCTGAAGCTGTAATCGTGGACGCCATCCGCACGCCGATCGGGCGGGCGATCAAGGGGTCGTTGAAATCTGTACGGGCGGACGACCTGGCGGCGATCCCGCTGAAAGCGCTGCTGGAGCGCAACCCGCAGCTGGACTCTGGATCGATTGTGGACGTGATGATGGGCTGTGGCTTTGCGGAGGGCGAGTCGGGCTACAACATCGGTCGCAATGCGTCGCTGTTGGCGGGCATCGACTTCCATGTGCCGGGCACAACGGTGAACCGCTTCTGCGCCTCGTCGCTGCAGACGACGCGCATGGCCTTCCATGCGATCAAGGCAGGCGAGGGCGACACGTACGTTGCGGCCGGCGTCGAGGCTGTGTCGCGAGCAGGAGAAAGCGCTCCATTTGAGTTCCACCATGAGCTGGACGGCTCTGAGGGATCGATCTACAACGTGTACATCCCGATGGGACTGACGGCTGAGAACGTAGCGGATGAGTACAACGTGAGCCGCCAGGCGCAGGACGAATGGGCTGTGATCTCGCAGTCGCGCGCAGTGGAGTCGCAGGCGTCGGGCCACTTTGACAAGGAGATCGTGCCTGTTACGGCGCCGGCGCACAAGGACAAGGACCGCGAGGGCAACGAGATCGACGTGCCTGAGCAGGTCGTGACGAAGGACGATGGGCCGCGGGCCGGCACGACGCTTGAGAAGCTGGGCGCGCTGCGCCCGGCGTTCAAGGAGGACGGGACGGTCACGGCGGGCAACGCATGCCCGCTGAACGACGGCGCGGCGGCGCTGCTGATCATGTCCGAGGAGCGCGCCCGCGAGGGTGGCTTCACGCCGAAAGCGCGGATTGTGGCATCGACTGTAGCGGCGATCCGTCCGGAGGTGATGGGCATCGGCCCGATTCCCGCGATCAAGCAGCTCCTGAAGAACACGGGCATGTCGATGAGCGACATCGACATCGTGGAGATCAACGAGGCGTTTGCAGCCCAGATCGTTCCCTGCAAGGAAGAGCTGGGGATCGATGACGAGAAACTCAACCCGTTTGGCGGCGCGATCGCCCTGGGGCACCCATTTGGGATGACAGGCGCACGCATCATGACGACGCTGCTCAACGGCCTGGAGGCGCGTGAAGGGACCTATGGCATCGAGTCGATGTGCGTGGCGGGCGGCATGGGCATGGCGATGCTGGTGGAGCGTCTCAACTAGGCAAATAACTCCGCCTGAGGACTGCGTATAGCGATGGTTATACGCAGTCCTCAGCGAGGGATATACAAGGCGATCATCGATTTTTTTTATGGGCCGCCTCCGGCGGCTGGGGTGTCGTAGTCCCCAAGGAAGCGCGTTGCGGGAGTCGGGCGTCGTGAGCTATGTGTCGAGGCCGGGGATCGGCTCGACTGGCAGCTCGCCGTAGATCGCTTGCAGCTCGGCCAGATCCATGCGGTCCTGGGGCCTGCCTGCCAGGCGCTTGAAGCCCACGATGCTCGCCAGTCCGGCCACACGGGTGGGCTGGCCATCGATGTCGAAATGCAGCGCTCCGGCGGCAACGGTCGCGTAGTCGAGGGGCGGGAGCCCGCCGCGCATGATGTCGACGATCCCGCGCCTGCTGGCGATCCGCAGGTGCTCGACGCTGGCGATGTCCTCGAGTGTGAGCTGCTTGTCGTCGCGCAGTCGCCGCCCGTCTGTCTGCTCGAGAAAGCGCAGCACCGCTGCGTCGGCGTCGGGACCGTCGGGAACGAGCAGATCGCTGTCCTTGGTCGCGCGTATGTAGCCGTGGTAGATCACGCTGAACCCGCCGATCACGACGAACTCCAGCCCCACCGCGTTGGCGTCGGCGACGACGCCGCTCAGGTCAGGACCAGAAGGCTCGCGCGGGAGCATGGCCGGCTCGTATCGAGGCGGCAAGCAAGCCGACTGCCTGCTGGGAGAGCTGCTGGCCCTGCTTGACCCGCTGGGCCGGGGTGAGCGCCATGTTGCTGGCGCGCAGCTGCTCGGCCTCTTCGCGATTGATCGCCGCCCACTCGGCCTCATGGCCGGGCGAAAGCAGGGGGGTGCTGGTGCGCTTGCTCATGCTCTTGATTTTATCGCCATCCTGGGATGCTCTTATCGGCTTGGTGGGCGGCTTGCGGGAGGGTCCTCAGCGCGGCGGCATTCGCAGCGCGCCGTCGAGACGGATGGTCTCGCCGTTGAGCATGCGGTTCTCCACGATCTGGCAGGCCAGCTGCGCGTACTCGGCAGGGCGCCCCAGTCGTTGGGGGTAGGGGATGCCGGCCCCGAGCTTGGTGCGTGCCTCCTCTGGCAGTGCTGCCAGCAGTGGAGTGTCGAACAGGCCGGGAGCGATCGTGTTGACGCGGATGCCGTATTGGGCCAGGTCGCGGGCGGCCGGCAGCGTCATGCCCACGACCCCGCCCTTGGAGGCCGCGTATGCGATCTGGCCGACCTGGCCGTCGTAGGCGGCGATCGAGGCTGTGTTCACGCACACCCCCCGTTCGCCCTCCTGCAGGGGCTCGTTGGCGATCATGGCGGCGGCGGCGAAGCGCAGCGTGTTGAAATTGCCGATGAGGATGATCTGGATGATCTTCTCGAACGGCAGCAGCGGATGCGGGCC
>JASLDD010000209.1 GCA_030151725.1 Solirubrobacteraceae bacterium | reverse complement strand
GCTTGGCATCCAGAGGCAGCGGGGGGATGCCCAGTGCGGCACGTTCTGCCACATGGTCACGATAGGCTTTCAACATGGGTTCTCTCTCCAATGGTTTTGTCGGCTGCCGAGGCGCTTGTGCCCGAAGGGGCCGAAGCGGTGGCGCAGTCGCAGACACTGGGCGCTGCAATGGCCGGGCTCGAGGCTGTCGAGGGCGTGGACCCGGCGCTCGATGAGCTCGGCGGGCGCGTGCGCGGGGTGCTGATCGAGTCTCAGGAGCTCGCAGCGGAGTTGCGCGGCTACACCGAGCAGGCGGCCGGCCTGGCGCTCGAGGGGCTGGGCGAGCGTTTCGACGGCGCGGAGGTGTCACTCGATGGGATCGAAGCGCGCCTTGCCGCAATCGAGCGTCTGATGCGCAAGCACGGCGGCAGCATCGAGGCGGTGCTCGACTTCGCGGCCGGCGCCCGCGCGCGCCGCGAGGAGCTGGCGGGCGCCGAG
The DNA here is from genome assembly GCA_030151725.1 of Solirubrobacteraceae bacterium. Classification (GTDB taxonomy): domain Bacteria; phylum Actinomycetota; class Thermoleophilia; order Solirubrobacterales; family Solirubrobacteraceae; genus Palsa-744. Next base: position 2,426 of record JASLDD010000209.1, on the reverse strand, counting down.
AGTGCTTTCGAGCAGAGCACCGCTGAGCTTCAGCAGGTGCGCGCCGAGCTCGACGAGCACGTCCAGGCTCTGCGTCGGGAGCGTCAAGGGGCGGCGGAGCAGTTCGCGCTGGATGTTCGCGAGCAGCTCTCTGCGCTGGCGATGGCGGAGGCGTCCTTTGCGGTGCACATCGGCGAGCGCGAGGCCGGCCCGGCTGGGGCTGACAGCGTTGAGTTCCTGATCGCGCCCAACCCCGGGGTGCCTGCGGCGCCGCTTCGCGAGATCGCCTCCGGCGGTGAGCTCTCACGTGTGATGCTCGCGATCATGAGCGTGGCGAACGCCTCCGAAGGGGATGCCACCCTGGTCTTCGACGAGGTGGATGCCGGTATCGGCGGTCAGACGGCGCGCGCTGTCGGCGCCCGGCTGCGCGATCTGGCGGGAATGCGACAGGTCATCTGCATCACGCATCTGCCGCAGATCGCCTCGCTGGCCGAGCGCCATTTCTCGATCGTCAAGGACACCTCCGCCGATCCCACGCTCACCACGGTGATCGAGCTCGAGAAGGCAGACGTGGTGAGCGAGCTCGTGCGCATGCTCGGCGCCGACGACGATGACAGCACCGCGCGCCGCCACGCGCGCGACCTGCTCCGCGCCGCCTGAGCGAGCGCCTGAACCCTCTCAGGGGCTGCGTCAACGGCCTGTGAGCGTTACTCTCGCTTGCGATGGCTGCTACGCGATCGACCCCTGCCTCGAGCGCGGTTCCCGGCAGCGTGCGCCCGCCAACTCGCACCGTCGCAGGGTCTGTGCGACCGGGGCGACGCACGAAGCTGCTCGTCAAGCACCTCCTCAAGGGCGACATCGCGCTGATCGATCATCTCGACATCGATCGCGTGTCCGCCGAGGAGCTGATCTCGGCGGGCGTCGTGGCGGTGCTCAACTGCAAGCCGTCCTCCAGTGGCTCCTATCCGAACCTCGGGCCTCAGCTGCTCGTGGAAGCGGGAATCGTGCTCGTGGACCTGCCGGACGACTCGCTGTTCGACAGCGTGCGCGACGGCGACCCCCTGTCCGTGAGGCTCGTCGCCGGCGGTGGCCACGGGCGCACCCGCGCCGAGGTCGAGCGCAAGGGAAAGGTGCTCGCGAGCGGTGAGGTGCTGGACATCGAGCGCGTGCGTGCCGAGACGGACGCCCGGCGCAGTGAGATCGGGGAGGCGCTGGAGCGCTTTGCACACAACACCATCGAGCACATGCGCGAGGAGCGCGAGCTGCTTGCGGGAAGGATCGCGCTGCCGCGCTTTGCCACGGACTTCCGCGACTGCTCCGCGCTGGTGGTCGTTCGCGGCGTGGGCCACCAGCACGACCTGCGCGCCCTGCGCCCGTTCATCCGCGACAAGCGCCCCGTGATCGTGGCCGTCGACGGCGGCGCCGACGCGCTGCTGGAGGAGGGGCTCAAGCCGAACATGATCGTCGGCGACATGGACTCCGCCGGCGAGGCCGCGCTGCGCTGCGGCGCCGAGCTGGTCGTGCACTCCTACCCCGACGGTCGCGCCCCCGGACGCCACCGCCTGGAAGACATGGGCCTGGCGTTCAAGCTGGTGCCGGCCCCCGGCACCAGCCAGGACGTGGCGATGCTGATCGCGGCAGAGAAGGGAGCACGCCTGATCGTGTCCGTGGGCTCGCAGTTCAACCTCGTGGAGTTCCTGGACAGGAACCGCAAAGGCATGTCCTCGACGTTCCTCACGCGCCTGCGCATCGGCGAGATCCTCGTGGACGCCAAGGGAGTCAGCCGTCTCTACCAACCGCGACCGGGACTGACCCCCCTGCTGGTGGTGATCGGGGCGGGTGTGATCGCGCTGGTCGCGGTCGTGGGACTCACTCCGGCGCTGCGCGACGTGGCGGAACTGCTCTGGCTGAGGCTCCAGATGCTGTTCGGCTCCGGCGGCTGAACGCCCACAAAGCTCCATGTTCGACTTTCGCTATCACGCGCTGTCACTCGCGGCCGTCCTGTTCGCGCTGGCCCTCGGCGTCCTCATAGGCGTGGCCATCGGGGACTCCAACCTGGTCTCCTCGGCCAAGAACGGGATCGTGCACAACCTCAACGCGGAAGTCGGTCAGGCCCGCACCACGGTCGCCCAGCTGCAGGAGCACCTAGGCGATGAGGAAGCGTTCTCCGAGGGCCTGTATCCGCTCGCGGTTCACGAACTGCTGAGCGGACGCAACGTCGGGCTGGTGTTCCTCGGCTCCTCCTCCGATCAGATCAACTCGCTGGTGAGCGCCGCCGTTACCCAGGCGGGGGGCGATCTGGCGACCGTGGTGGCGGTGCGCGAGCCGCTCGATCTTCCCGGCATCGCCCACGATGCGGCCGGCACCCACTATGCGGCGCTCGCCGAATCGACGGCGCTGATCGAACGCTTTGGCGTGATCGCGGGCAAGCAGCTGGTGAGCGGTGG
>JASLDD010000202.1 GCA_030151725.1 Solirubrobacteraceae bacterium | reverse complement strand
GGCACGATTGCGATGTCGTCGAATCCGTAAGCGCGACGGGCTTTCTTGCCACGTCCGATCTCAATCTCCATCGTCACATCCTCGCAGTCGCAGCGGACGCCCTGTTGCGGGCCGGGGGCAAAAAGACCCCGTGCTCGACGGGGCCAAATCGGGTGCGGCGCAGGGCCGCGGGAGCCTTGTCTGAGACGGCAGCCAAGTGAATCTGAGCATAGCAATCGCCACCCTGGGGGTGAGGGCCTTGGATATGCTCGATTGGTATGAGCGACGTGCTCGACAAACGCTATGAGCCGCATGCCGTGGAGGCCCGTCGTCAGGCGGCCTGGCGCGAGCGCGACGCCTTCAGAACTCCGCCCCTGGCGGAGGAGACGCCACACCTCTACATCAAGCCCTCCGCGCCGTTCACGTCGGGCAACATCCACATCGGGCACGTGCGCAGCTACTCGATCGGAGACGCCTACGCCCGCTTCCGCCGCGCGCGGGGCGACGACGTGCTGTTCGCCTTCGGCTTCGACGCCTTCGGTCTGCCCGCCGAGCTGGGCGCGATCGCCGGAGGGGAGCCGCCCAGCGACTGGGTCAACCGCTGCGCCACCCACATGACCGGACAGCTCGACCGCCTCGGGTTCTCCTTCGACTGGGAGCGCTCGTTCCTGAGCTCGGACGCCAACATGTACCGCTGGTCGCAGTGGCTGTTCCTGGAGCTTTTCGAGGCCGGTCTGATCTACCGCGGCACCGGCACCGTCGACTGGTGCGACACGTGTGAAACGACGCTTGCCTCCATCCAGGTCGAGGCGGGGGGCACGTGCTGGCGCTGCCACAACCCTGTGCGCCTGATCGAGCTGCCGCAGTGGTACTTGAAGATCAGCGCCTACCTGGAGGAGAACGACAGCCGTCTGCAGGAGCTCGCAGACAGCGGCATCTGGGACGAGGTGTCGCTCGCATCCCAGCACTACGTGCTCGGTCGCGTGGATGGCGTGGAGGTCGATCTGCAGGGGCCGGATGGGGCCTTGAGCGTGTTCACCCCCTATCCCCTTGCGCTCGATCGTGCGCGCTTTGTGCTGATCTCCGCACGCCACCCCGACGCGGAGCTGTGGGCCTCAGACCCAGCCGTGCTGGAGCAGCTCGAGCTGATGCGCTCGGGCGGCTGGGAGCGCAGCTCGCGCGAGGCCGAGACGGTGCCCGTGCTCGATACGGGGCGGCAGCTGTTGGCGCCCGACGGAGCGAGCCTCCCGGTGCTCATCTCACCCGTGGTGGACTCGCGCTACGGAGTGACTGCCGCCCTTGGAATCCCCTCTGAGGACCACACCGATGAGGTGATCGGGCGGCGGGTCGGGATCGTCGAGCCGGATGAGGCCGCGGGCGAGGAGGAGGCAGCAGGGGAGGCCGCTGACGCGGCTGAGTCGAACGGGGTCGCTGCAGTGGAGGAGCCCGTGTGGCTGGGCACCCGTGCGGCGGTGCGCTACCGCGCTTTTGACTTCAACATCTCGCGGCAGCGCTCGTGGGGCACGCCGATCCCGATCGTCTACTGCGAGCAGTGCGGGACGGTGCCCGTCCCCAAGGATCAACTGCCGGTGCTGCTGCCGCTCGATTTGCGCCCGACGGGCACCGGCAATCCGCTGGCGGAGCTGGAGGAGTTCGTGAACACGAGCTGTCCGACGTGCGGGGGGCCGGCGCGGCGCGAGACGGACACGCTCGACTGCCACTTCGACGCCCTCTGGCTGTGGGTGCCGGCGTGCGTACCCCCGGAGGCGCGGGATGAGTCCTTGGAGGAGATCCTGGCGCTTGCCGACCTGCGCCACTGGCTGCCGTCGGAGCGCCTGGTCGCGGGATCGGACAGCGGCAACTTCGTGTTCGACCAGCGCATAGTCACAAAGGCGCTGCGCGACATCGGCCCGCTGGCCTTCTTGGCCGATGGCGAGCCATTCGCGGGCTGCCTGTTCCACGAGATGGTCATACGCGATGGGCGCAAGATGAGCAAGCATCTGGGCAACGTGGTCGACCCGGACGAGCTGGTGGCGCAATATGGCGCCGATACGGTGCGCCTGGCGGTCCTCTATGCGGCGCGCCCGCAACGCTCGCTGAACTGGAGCGACTCGGCGGTGCTGAGATGCCATCGCTTTCTAGGACAGGTATGGGAGTACGCGCTGCGCAAGCTCGGTGAGGCGAGCCTCGAGGAGACGGCCCCATCAGAGGGCGGCGAGCCGATTAGAGACACCTCGGAGCACCTCAGGCTGAAACTGACCCAGTGGTGTGAGAATGCTGTCAAGCGCACCACCGAGGACATGGAGAGCCTTGAAATGCACAGCGCCGTGCGCAACGTCATGCGCCTGTTCGATCGGATCAAGGACTTCGAGAAACGAGTGCAGGCGCGCGAGACCGGCCTCACACGCGCCAACAAGGAGGCGCTGCTGGAGGCGCTTGGAACGCTCGTCCAAATGCTCGGCCCAATGGCGCCGCACCTTGCGGAGGAGCTGTGGATCGCGCTCGGCCAGGAGGAGCACAGCACACAGACGCCGTGGCCGGGCGTATCGTTCGGTGTGCCGGCATGAGCACGCAGACAACACAGAGTGTCCCCGGGTCAAGCCAACGGACGCGCTCGTGCGCGACGGGCCTGGCCTGCCATCGCTGCGGCAAGCGCTACGAGCTCGCCGACACGGTGTTCGCATGCCCGAACTGCGGCAAGGGTCTGGACGTGGTCTACGACTACGAACTGGCCGCCCGCCACTTTCGCGACGTCCCCAGCGAGGAGCGCCCCCGCAACGTGTGGCATTTCGAGGAGCTGCTGCCGATCGTCGATGCCTCGGCGCAGGCGCGTGTGGGTCAGTTCTCGGGCTACACGCCGCTGATCCGCGCCGACCGCCTGGGCGCGGAGCTGGGGCTCAGCAACCTGTACCTGAAGGACGACTCGAGCAACCGGCCGAGCCTCTCCTACAAGGACCGCGTGGTCTCGATGTCGGTGGCGCGGCTGCTGGAGCGGGGCAAGACGGAGATCGGCTGCGTGTCGACGGGCAACGTCGGCACGGCGGTTGCGTCGCTGGCGGCAAAGGCCGGTGTGGACTCGTATGTCTTCTACCCCAACCGCCTGGAGACCACGAAGGCGCGGGTGTGCATGGCGCTGGGCGCGAAGGTGTGCCAGGTGGAGGGGAACTACGACGAAGCCAACAAGCGCTGCCGCGAACTGGCCGAACAGACGGGCATGGACTTCGCCAACATCACGCTGCGCCCGTTCTACGCCGAGGGCGCCAAGACGGCGGCATTCGAGATCGTGGAGCAGCTCGACTGGCACTCGCCCGACCACATCATCACGGCGGCCGCCGGCGGCACACTGTCATCGCGCCTGCACAAGGGCCTCGTGGAGCTGCAGCTGTTGGGGCTCTCAGAGACGGATCCCACGCAAATCCACATCGCCCAGCCGAGCGGGTGCAACCCGATCGCAAGCGCGATCCTGGCCGAGGAAGCGGAGGTCCACGCGGTGACGCCGGAGACGGCGGCGCACTCGCTGGCGATCGGCGCGCCGGGTGACGGCTACCTGGTGATCGACGCGGTGCTCAAACGGGGCGGCACGGGCGGCTTTGCCACAGACCCCGAGATCTTCGCGGGCATCGACCTGCTGGCAGCGACGGAGGGCCTGCTGACGGAGCCGGCCGGCGGCACCACGATCGCGGTGCTCGAGAAACTGGCCGCCACGGGACGCTTTGGCCCCGACGACACTGTCGTGGCAATCATCACGGGCAACGGCCTGAAGACACTTGACGATCACCCCGAGAAGCAGTGGCCTGAAAAGGTCGACTGCGAGCTCGACGCGATGCTGGCGGCGCTGGGCGAGCTGAAGGGCGTGAAGACGCTCATGCAGAGCGCCCACGAGCAGCTCGGTATCTGACCCGCACTGTGCCGCCGCGCCCAGGCGGCTAGGCTTGGCTTTATGACCGGCGACGCATGGAGCTTTGACGAGGACCGCGACCTCGATGCGCGCCGGCGCGAGGAGCGTCGCGCGGTGGAGGAGGCCGGAGGAGGCGAGTCGGAGGGCTTTGAGCTGGCGGAGCAGGAGCTCATCGAACACACCTCCCACGGCGATGAGCACACGCCGTCGCGCATCATGCGCGACGCAGCCGCCGAGAGCGAGCTAGAAGACAGAGTCGACGGCGAAGCCGACCAGGAGCACCAGGCAGACTGACCGGCCCGGTGTGGGTTGGCGCGGCCGGCACTGAGGATGAGCTCTGCAACCGCTCCCGCAGAGGCCGGACCCGCCCCTCCCCACCCCTGGTGGATCGTCGGCGCATATGCGTCTGTGGCGGCAGCCAGCCAGCTGCTGTGGCTGACGTTCGCGCCGATCACGACCGCCAGCGCGCATCACTTCCACGTCTCCGAAGGAGCCGTGGGATGGCTCTCGGAGGTGTTCCCGCTGTTGTATGTGGTCCTGGCGATACCCGCCGGGATGGCATTGGACCGCTGGTTTCGCTCGTCGCTGATCGCAGGCGGCGTCTTGACGGCTGTGGGCGGCCTGGTGCGTTTGGGCGGCGACTCGTTCGCGTGGGCCCTGGCGGGACAGATAATCGTTGCGGCCGGTCAGCCGCTGGTGCTGAACGCAATCACGAAGCTCGCCACGGAGTATCTGCCGGCAGAGAAGCGCCCCGACGGGATCGCGTATGGCTCGGCGGCCATCTTTGGCGGCATGCTGCTCGGCTTCGCCCTCGGTCCCGCACTTGGGAGCTCGGGCAACCTGCACAGCCTGCTGATCGTCAACGCGGCCTTTGCAATCGTGGCACTGGTGGCAATGAGCGTCGCCTTGCGGACTCCCGGGCATGGAAGCAGTCAGGTGGAGCTCCCGGCGGCGGGTGCCCTGCGGGTCGTGTGGGGCGACCGCCTGATCCGCAACCTGGTGGGCGTATCGTTCCTCGGCTTTGGCGTGTTCGTGGCGATCACGACTTGGCTGCAGGCTCTGCTGAAGCCGGCAGGGATCTCCTCGGGCGCCGCTGGGGGCCTGCTGGGAGCCATGGTGATCGTGGGGCTGGTGGGCTCGGCGGCGTTGCCGGCGGCGGTTGCCCGCCGGGGACAGACCTACAGGCTGCTGCAGGCCACCGCGCTGGGGGCGTGCGCGGGCTGCGTGATCTTGGCAACGCTCGAATGGCTCCCGGCCTTTGCCGTCGCGGCGGCTGTCATCGGTTTCTTTTTGCTGACCAGCCTGCCTGTTCTGCTTGACCTCACCGAGCGACGGGCGGGCGCCCACGGCGGGGCAGCCACGGCGCTGATCTGGATGGCGGGTCAGGGCGGCGGCATCGTGCTGGCGGTGATCGTGCAGACGATCGTCCACCACCCCACAGAGGCGTTCCTGCTGCTGGCGCTGGCGGCATTGGGTGCGCTGCCGCTGGTGAACGCGGCCGCGCGGTTGGCAAAATCGAGCGAGATCTACGGGGATCTGCGGGGGCAGATCATGGTCGATCCACCGATCACTTGAAATCGTCTCCCGACGCCAGGAGATCCGCCAGCGTCGCTCGCACGGATGCTTGCGGTCGCAGGCAAGCGTGCGACCGCTGGATGGATCAGTGAAAGGCGCTGCGGAACGTCTGAGCAGTCGAGTGCGCTGCTTGTTTGGATTGCTCCGTGACACGCCCGAGACCCAGTGAGGCCGCAAACGCAGTCAGTCCCATCGACATGGCAAACCGCCATCCGGAAACGAACGGCGCGAGCCCCGCTCTAGGTCCCGCAGCCTGGATGATGGCGACAATCACCGAGATCCCGATCACACCACCGACCTGCCGAAATACGGCGTTCAGCGAGCTGCCAGTAGCAAAGCGTTCAGGCGGTAGCTCTGCGACGGCAGCGCTCCCGAGGGCTGGATAAGCCAGACCGACACCGACACCGCAGAGTGCGGCACCCGGCAGCCATTGTGTCAAGAAATGCGCCGTCGACCCAACACGAACGACAAACCAGAGGTTACCTGCCGCGAACGCCAGGGCTCCAGGGATCGCAAGCGAGCGCGGGCCGAACCGATCGGTGGCGCGGCCACTCAATCCAGCAACTGCTCCGGCCACTAGTGGAGCGACGCTCATCGCCAAGCCCGCATCGAGCACTGTGTAACCCCACACTGTCGTCAGAAAGAGCACATGGCAGAGGAGCATCCCGTAGAACCCGGCTGAGAAGATGAGCGTTCCTGCGTTACCAACGCTCAAGGAGCGCAACCGGAAAAGGGACAGGTCGAGCACCGGCGAGCGGTGACGTGAACAGCGCCACACAAACAGCGGCATGAGCACGCCTGCCGCCGCAAACGCTACGACGATCTGAACGCTGCTCCATCCCCACTGGGGTCCCTCGACGATCGCCAGCGCGAGCGCGCCAATCGCGGCCGTGACGATCAGAACGCCCCAGAGGTCCGGCAGGCCTGAATGACGGGCTTCTCGAGTCTCGCTGAGCACACTCGCACCGATGACGCCCGCGAGGATGCCCACTGGGACGTTGACCAGGAACACTAGTCTCCAACTGCCCACGCTGATCAGCAGACCTCCGAGCGAAGGCCCAATTGCGGCGGCAATGCCAGCCACCCCACTCCACAACCCCACAGCCATTGCGCGCTGGCCAATCGGAAACTCCGCGAGAAGAAATGCGACCGAGGAGGGCACGATGAGCGCGGCGCCGACCGCCTGCAGTACCCGCGCACCGATGAGCGCGGAGGCCGACGGAGCGATCGCGCACAGCGACGAGCCGATCGCGAACACAACGAGGCCGCCGAGGAAAACGCGGCGCCGACCCACAAGGTCGGCGATCCGACCGACGGGGATCAGCAGTGCCGCGAACACGATGTTGTATGCGCTCAGAACCCAGGAGAGCGTCGATAGTGAATCGCTGCGGAACGAACGGTAGATTTCCGGGAAGACGATGTTGACGATCGTTGCGTCGAGGAACGCGAGGAAGGCGCCCACAGACGCGAGCAGGAGCACCTTCCAGCGCCGATTCATCGTCACCTGACCGCCTGGAGGAGCCCGTGGCGAGTTGTCACCCGCAACTCCCCAATTGCCTGCTCTGAGGCCGCAAAGCACGACTCGATCGAGCATCCGCGCAAGTAATCCCCGGTGAGCGCCAGCCCAGAGATCTCTCGAGGGAGCGTTCTCAGCGTGGAGAGCATCCGGCCTTGTTCGGGGTGATAGGCGCACAGACCCGGCAGGAAGCGTCGCGCAATCACTGCACGGCGACGGTTGCTGCTCACGTTGGCGTGTGAACCAACGGTCCGCTCGGCGAGTTTCACCAGCCGCTCGGGATCGGGCTCATCAGTCGTCAGCGCACGCGCCTTGCGTCCGCTAAAGGTGTAACGCACAAGGTTGAGATCTTCGACACCGTAGGCGCCGGCGTTGCTGAGCTCGTGGTCTGGGCCGAAGACGACGGCTCGCACGTCGGCGTTGAACACAGGCTGCTCATACTCGGCCAAGACGACGACGAGCGGGAAGTAACGCACCTCGCGCAGCAGTGCCGCACTCTTGGGCGCCAACCCCGAGAGCAGGGTTGCGGCGGCAGTGGCCGGTGTGGCCACCACCACCCCGTCAAACTCGTTGCGGGTCCGCTGGCCATTTGATTGTGTGACTTCGAGGCCTGTCACTCTCCCTTGCTCGACCTGTAGCGCACGCACATCGCTGCCGAGCGAGACCTCCGAGCGTGCCTGGGCGGCACTGACGACATGGTGAATGCCGCCCGCGAGCTGCTCATAGGTATCGGTCAGCATCGCGATGTAGGGCAGCACGTTGGCCGCGGGAACCTCATCTGGCTCGGCAGCACTCAGACGCACGGTCACCGAGCGAAGCAACAGTTCGCGCATATGGTTGCCGAACAGATCGTGCACTTTGCGCGTGCCGTAGCGACTGGTGAGGGTGCCGCAGGTCTCCTGGCTCAGGTAGCGCGCGTCAGGGTCGTTGCGGATGATCTGCACCAGGCGACCCAGGCGGGCGAGGTCGATGGGCCGCACACGGGGGAGCTGGCGCATCAGGCGTGCACGGTGATCTGAGTCGAAACGCACGACCCTTCCCCCGATGACTCGCGAGCTGTTGATGCCGAAATATTCGTAGGGGTGCGAACCGAGGCTTGCGGTGAAGGCGCGAAAGCGTGCGTACTTGCGTCCTATGTTCTTACCGCCGAGGGTTACGGTGCGCTCACCGAGCTGACCGGACGCAGCGCGGCCACCGAGCTCGTGATCTCGCTCGAAGATGTGGGTGTGTGCTCCACGCTGCTGCAGGTACCAGGCGGCTGCCAGCCCGGATACGCCGCCTCCGACGATCGCGTAGCGCTGTCCGCGTAGATCCTGGCCCGGGCTGGAGTCGCATACGTCGTGCTGAGCAGGAGTCGATGACTGCATCCTCATGATCGTGTCACCGGTGTCGACCTCCATGCAAACCACGCTCAGCTGTGCACTGCAGCGGCGGCAAGGCGGACGGCTGTCCGCCAAGACGGCGTGGCTTCCATCTCTGTGATCCGCCGCGACGCAGGAAGAGTCGCGCGACTGCTTGGGAACCAAACAGGCTTGGGGATGCTGCGCCAAGGCCCGCGCATGACGGACTTCTGGGCGCGGCTGAACATGAGCGTGTTGCCGACCACGCCATTCCCGGATTGGATGTCCTTGGCGGTGTGCCCGGGATAGGCTCCCCACGTGGTTATCGTCGCAGCGAAGCTCAACGAGTGGGGAACATTGACCGCTACGCTGCCATACCGTAGATCGGCGACGGCACCGGCGAGGGCGCCAAGCACCCGCGGGTCGCGCATTGACCTGGGGTGTACGAGGATCGTCACGGCGAGAGTGCCCCACAGCTTCTCGTTGCAGAATCGAACCGCATCCTCGAGGAACGCGGCCGAGTCGTGCTGTGCGAGCGGTATCTCGGCGAAGGTCCCACAGAATGCCTCGGTGGTGAAGCACATGTCCTCGGCATCGGCGCGCAGGCCGGGAATCAGCACCCACGGCATTGCGCCATCACCAAAGGTTTCAGCTGAGCTGTGTCCCGTGCGGAACGCTTCAGTGCGCTCCACCGCACCGGGGTAGTAGGGCTCGCGATTTGGGGTTTGCGCGAGCGACCTGCGGATGCACTCGAGAAGCGCCGTGCGCTGCGCCCAAGAGGCCGAAGTGAGCAGTGCACGCACTGCCAGACAGTCGAACCCTGAGTTGTGGACCAGCATCGAGACGATGCTTTCAGCCTGGTAGCGCAGATCGCTCGCCGACCATGGCCCGGGCACGACAATCACCGGAGAGACGCTGCCAAGCTCGCTCGTGATCGGCTTGCGCAACCGCACATCACCGCGAGCGCGGAGCTCACGAGCACCGCTTTCCGGAGCCCCGAAGACGATCGCATCGTGAGTTCTCGAGGAGCCGGTCAGGTGGACTTCGTCGATCTCCTCGCGCTCCACCAACGCGGCGCTCGTTTGCGCGTCAGCGTCGACAATGGCCAGAAAGCCATCCTCGATCAGGCAGGCGAGCGCGCGTTCCCAATGGGGGCGCAGGTATGCGTTTACAGGGTTGGTCTTGAGCAGCACGACCTTGCCCTCAACGAACAGCTTGCTCAAGGCGTCACGCGGGCCGATGCTCGCCATGTTGCCGGCGCCGAGCACCAGCGCGACACCGGCCGCCCGCGCCGGCGAGTCGTAGGCGAGCGCCTGCGTGGAGGCGAGGTCGCGCCGGGTGACACCGGGCTTCATCCAAATCTCCCCGGTGACGCCGAAGAGCAGCAGGCGGTCGTATCGCCAGGCTGGGAATACGTGGGCTATGAGCTGCCCGTCGGGACGTGTGTGGAGTCCTCCGGCGATGCGCGGCTTTCGACCGCCGGCCAGCTCGATCAGTGACTCTCGCAGCAGGCGAGCGTTGCGGATCAGCAGCCCGGGACCGGCCAACCACTCCTCTCCTGCTCCGGTTGATCCGGGGGCATATCCCTTTGCGTGGCTTGCGGCCTCGACCCACGCCTGCGCCTCTTTGACTGTGTCGGCGATAACGCGTGCCAAGAGCACTGCCCGATCGGCGGGTGCTGTATCACGCCAGCGCGTGGCGGCAGCCACGAGCCGAGTGAGGGTTGCGTCGTGCCTCCCGAGCGGCTCGTGCGTCAGATCCGCGAGGTGGCTGCTGGTTGTTATGCCCACACGTGCTCCGGGGCGCTTAAGAGACACCTGTGAGCTCGAGCCGAGCCTCCCCGAGCTGCTTGCCGAACTGATGCAAGGCCACCCCGACGGTAGCGCAGCCATGCCCGCCACCATCGATGACCGCCGCGGTGCACTCGACGATGGCGTCGAGCTCTGCGAACTCAGAGAACTGCAGCGCACACCCTGAGAGCACGGCCGCGGGCGAGGAGAGCGCACCGGCGCGCACGGCGGTGAGAACCGCGGCTTGTCGGTAAGCCTCGAGGATCAGCGGCCCCGGCACGTGATCTTGCGGATGATCGAAGAAGCACGGGTGGTGCTGGTCGACGATCAGCTCCAACCGGGAGCGTCCGTCGGATCCCGGCTGGGAGACGCTCTCGCCGATCACCACGTTGCGCGGCAGGCGGCGACCGACGACCTCAGGGGACACCGGCTGCGGGGGCGAGACGCGCCGCACCCGATCGAGTGGCTTCTGCGAGCGTAGGTGCTCGCGCAGGCCTGCGAAGTCGCCCGGCGCAAGGAAGAGCATCGTGCCGCTCATCGTCTTGGCGACGGCGCCGTTGATCGTTAGCTCGCCCTCGAAGGACATGCTGAAGAGCGCTCCGTCGCGCTCCTGCTTGTCGGCAAGCCGTATCCGCAGGAGCGCCTCCGGCGGACCTTGCTCGTCGTCGCGGTAAGCGTCGACGTCGAGAACCTCGAAGGTGATCTGCTGTGAGATGAACGCGAAATCAGCGGGGACCCCGTAGTAGCGGTGCGCGAGCACGAACCCGGCTTGACGGGCGGCCTCCACGGTGACCAGCGGGTCATGGAAGGGCACTGCTCTGTCCGACCATGTGATGTGCGATCGCGGAAGCTGCGTGCCGAGGAGAAACTCATCTACACCGATCTGCACGGAGTCGGTCACCAGCACCTCCGCAAGCGCACGCTGATGAGCGAGGCCGCGCGGAACGCCTTGCTCGAACCCCACTTCGGCGGTGTCGATCGAATCGGGTGGTGCCGGTAGCTGTGCGAAATTCATGCTTGCTCCTCAGACGACGGCCAACTCACTGGACGCCGGCTCGAATAGAGCCTGCTTTCCAGCTTTGACAGCACCGAGCAGCCCACGAGCCTGCGGGAGTATGTGCAGAGCGTAATAGCGTGCGCTGTTGAGCTTCTCGGCAAGGAAGTGGTCCTCGCTCTGGGCGCTGAGCACGTGTGCGGAAAGGCCCTGGCGGGCGATCAGCCAGCCGCCGGCAACAATGCCGAAGATCCGCAGGTAAGGAGTTGCAGCCGCCATGGCGGCGGTGGGATCACTCAGACCGTTTTCGAAGATCCAATTGGTCGCGCAGTCCAGCGCGTCGGTGCCGTCAGCCAGGCCGGCGCGAATGTCACCGAGCGCCTCGACATCCGCAAGCTCGTTGTCGAGCGAGGCCATACGCGCAATCAGGTCCTTGACGGCTGCGCCGGCACGCATGGCAAGCTTGCGCCCGACAAGGTCGAGACCCTGGACCCCGTTAGTGCCCTCGTAGATCGCGCTGGCGCGAATGTCGCGATAGTGCTGAGCGGCGCCTGTGTCCTCGATATAGCCAGCGCCACCGTGCACTTGCATCGCGAGCGAGGCGACCTCGCACGCCGTTTCGGTGCACCACGCCTTCGACACCGGCGTGAGGATCTCGGCAAGCTCCTCGTTGGCCTGGCGCACATCCGTGTCGGGGTGGTGGTTGGCCATATCGATGGCATGTGTGTTCGTGTAGACGAGGGCCCGCATCGCATCGATGTACGCGCGCATCGTGCGCAGCATGCGCTGCACATCGGGATGCTCGGCGATCGGAGATTCGGTGCCCGCCTCAGCTCCCATCGCGCGTCCCTGCCGGCGCTCCTGTGCATAGGCGTAGGCCTGTTGATAGGCACGCTCGGCCACCGCAACACCGCTGAGGGCAACCCCCAAGCGTGAGAGGTTCATCATCGTGAACATGTAGCGCATGCCGCAGTGCTGCTCGCCGATCAGGTAGCCGACGGCATTGTCGAACGAGAGTGCACACGTGGGGCTGGCGTGAAGGCCGAGCTTGCGCTCGATTGCGGTGCAAGTGACCGCATTGCGGTCTCCGAGGGAGCCGTCATCGTTAACCTGATACTTGGGAACGATGAAGCACGAGATGCCCTTCATTCCCGGAGGTGCACCGGGGGCGCGGGCGAGCACAAGATGGACGATGTTCTCCGAGAGCTCATGTTCACCGTAGGTGATGAAGATCTTGCCGCCGCTCACGCGCCAGGTACCGTCCTCGGCGGGCTCGGCAGTGGCTTTGAGCGCGCCAACGTAGCTGCCTGACTGGGGCTCGCTGACGGCCATGGTTCCCGTCCACTCGCCGGCGATCATCTTGCGCAGAATTGTCTCGTGAAGCTCGCCGTCTCCCCAACGCTGCAGCATGTGAATTGCGCCTTGGGTGAGTTGCGGGCATAGGCACCACGCAAGATTGGCGGCGGTGAGGACGTCTTGGACTGCCATCCCGGCCAGCCACGGGAAGCCGCCGCCACCGTGAGCGGGGTCCAGTGAGATCGCTCCCCAGCCGGTCTGACGAAACTGCTGGTAGGCGGCGGCCCACCCTTCCGGCGCGGCCACTGTTCCGCTTATCGAATCGAGCTTCGCCCCTTGGCGGTCACCGATCTTGTTGAGCGGCGCGAGCACGTTGGCGGCGAAGCGGCCGGACTGCTCGAGCAGGCTCGAGAAGGTCTCGGGGTCGGCGTGCGAGAAGACAGAGAGCTCGGCGAGCTCAGAGAAGCCAACAACTTCAAGTGCGAAGCGAATATCGCGCAGCGGAGGCTGGTAGTTAGTCATTCATTTACTGTAAGGAGCACCAGCGGTGTTCACAAGAAAGGCAATGCGGCAGCGTCAAACGATCTGGCGCCCGCTGAGCGGCGGGCAGCGATCCTGCCATGCGAGCACCTTCGAGAGGCCTCGCGCAGCGAGAAACGCGAGCGGCTCGGGCGGGAAGGCAGGCTCGCGGCCGTTGACGAACAGCAGTTGCGTATAGCTGCTTTCACGGTCGAGGATGAGATCGCGAAGCGCCTTGCCCGCGGCGTGCGTCATCGCAATTCCGTTACCGCAGTAGCCATGAGCGTAATAGGTGCCGTCACCGCGATCACCGACATGTGGGATGAGATCGCGCGTGATCGCAATGCAGCCGCCGTAGACGTGAGTGAAGTGCAGGTCCCGCCAGGGCGGGAAGTAGCGACTGAGCGCTTGGCGCAATGCGCGAGTTACCTGCACGTTCGTGATGTGACGGTCGCGCATGTCACACCCATAGTGGTAGGGCGCCGGTCCGCCTCCGATGAGCAACCGATTGTCGGCTGTCAGCCGCGCGAAGATGATGAAGTTGCGCGCCTCGACGAATCCCTCACGCCCAGGCCAGTGGACCTGCTCGAGCTCGCGGTCGGTAAGCGGACGACTCACCATGGCATAGCTCCACACGGGCTTGATGTGCTTTCGAAATGGAGCGAACTGATGTTGGTAGGCGTTTGTGGCCAGCACCACACGCTCGGCCTTGACGGTGCCTTTCGGCGTGCTGACCTTGGTCGCACCAACGCTCGGGGTCAAGGTAAGCGCACGGGTGCCCTCGTGCAGGTGAACGCCTTCTTCTCGCAGAACCCGGGCCAGCCCGCGAGCGAGCCGATGCGGATTGACGAGCGCACCCGCGCTGGTCTTCAGCGCGGCGAGGACTGCCGGTGAGCCGAGTGTTGCCTGCGCTTCCTCATCGCGCAAAAGGGTAAGGGCGTTGCGCGTGCCCAGCTGCTCTGCAAGGTCCAGATCGCGCTCAAGGCGCACAAGCTGGCCCTTGTTGGTCGCGACCAGACAAAAGCCATTGGGTTCCAGCTCGGCATCGATGTGGTGAGATCCGCAGAAGCGTCCGATCTCGAGGATCGAGCGCCCGGCTACGGCATAAGCGGTCTTCGCCATCTCAGCCCCGAAGCCGTGGACAAGGGTCCAGAGGCTGTGTCCGATCGTCGGTGTGATGAACCCGTCGTTATGACCCGAGGCGCCCGCGCCCGCGTAGTCGGCCTCGAGGATGTGGATGTCGATCGAGGGGTCGGCGCGCTTGAGGAAGTAAGCAGTCCACATGCCCGTGTAGCCGCCGCCGACGATGCACACATCGCAGCGAACCTCGCCCCTCAGCGGGCGGCCAGGCTCGACGAGCTCCGTGTCCCGCCAATAGATGGTGCTCTCAGTCCTAGCGAGTCGCTCCCCGTCGGCTTGGATGCTCTTCGTGGCAGCCATGACCGTCCTGCTCAGACGCGCTCGAAGACGACTCGCAGCAGGCCAAGATGGCGCTGTTTGAACGCGTTGATTGCGGCGGAGAGGTAGCGCTCGTAGTCACGCACCATCTCGGCACCGACGAGCTCCTCGCCTTGGCGACGAGTATCGCGCAGGCGCGCAAGCCATTCACTGCAGGTGCGCTCGTAATGCTCGGGGTCGTTGCGGGCGCTTACGATGTCGAAGCGTCGCTCGCTCGCCTCGATCAGCTCTGAGGCCCATGGCAGCTCGGACTGCGGGAAGACATGATCGACGACGAAGAGCAAGTCACGAACCGTCTGGCGATCCATGCGAACGTTGTTGCCCTTCACATTGCTCTGCACGGCCAGGCGCCCGCCTGGCTCAAGCCAGGCGTGGGCACAATCGAAGAAGTGACGGTAGGCGGCGATGCGCGCAGCACGGGTCATCGAGAAGCCGGCGAAGTGCTCAAACGCGCCGATCGAGACGATCGCGTCATAGGGCTCGGCCGGTGTGTGCTCGGCCCAGTTCTGGACACGCACATCCAGACGCTCGTCGTCCCACCCGGCGACGTGCTCGGCTTGCTTGGCACTGAGGGTGAGCCCGACCGCGCGCTTTACGTTGTGGACATCTGTGAGCCGACGCAGCAGTCCCCCCCACCCACAGCCGATGTCCAGGACGGCGCGAGCGTCGGCGCAGTTGGCTTGAGCGGCGAAGTAGTCCAGCTTTCGCTCCTGGGCGGCCTGCAAAGTGTCGGTCGACCCCTCCCAGAGCGCACACGAGTAGGTTCGCGTTGGGTCCAGCCACAACGCGAAGAAATCGTTGCCGACGTCGTAGTGGTGTCGAATCGCGGCGGCCGAGGCGCCGACGTAGGCGCGTGCAGATTCCGGTGCCATCATGGCGCTGGGATCCGGCGTCTTGGAGCGACGCGGTTGAGGCGCTCCATTCGCGTCGCAAGCGTCATGCGACCTTCGAGTCTGAAAGGTGGCGGTTGGCGTCCGTCGACATCGGTGAAGCGATACTTGGCCGCGAGCTCGCCCACGGCGAGCCGCTGACCCGTGATCGCCATCAGGTCGGCATCGGAGGCGAGTGAAACGACAGCGCGCCCCACATACTCGGGCGTATGCACGATCTGAGCGGGACCCGCGCCGAGCATCTCCCAGGCGGCCTCGACGCGCTCCGTGCGGACAAACCCCGGATGCAGGGCGACGCAGGCGACACCGTGCTTTCGAAGCTCGTGCGCCATCCCAAAAGCCATTCGATCGGAGGCGTTCTTGCAGATGTCGTAGGCGGTCTGCCCGAGATAGGTGTCGCCGTCGGTGAATGACACGTTGACGATCAGACCCCCGGGGCGCCCGATCATTATCGGCGCGGCGAGCCGACTGGCGACAAGCTGACCACGCAAAGAGGCAGCGAAAAGGTCGTGTCGCCAGAGCGGCTGCTGCCAGAACGGTGCGTCGAAGCTGGCCTCCTCCCCACGCTCATAACCCGCCCAGGCGTTGTTGACGAGCAGGTCGAGCCCCTGGTTGGCAGTGCGGATGCGGTCGAACAGCGCCTCGACTTCGTGGTCGTCGGTGTGGTCACAGCGCACCGGTATGCCGGTCCCGCCACGTTGTGTGACAGCCTGAGCGGTGTCCTCGATCGTGCCGGGCAGCTGTTCGGTGCTGGGCGCGCCGCGGATGCTGCGTGCAGTTACATAGACGGTGGCACCGGCATCGCCGAGAGCCAACGCGACGCCGCGGCCAACCCCGCGCGAGGCGCCTGTCACGAGCGCCACGGTGGCGCTCAGATCGGGCGCAGCCCAGCTGCCTGCGGGCGCCGTCATGTCGCGGTCATCTCGAGTTGGCCGGCGCGCTCGGCCGCCCAGTATCGGAGACTTGCTCGGTAGGAATCCGTATCGGTGAAGGCCGGAATCCGGTAGCGCTCCCGAAGCAAGGGCAGAGAGCTCGGCAGCGCACCGCCGCAGGCATGAGTCACTTCACTCACGTCGATCATCACCTTCAGGAACGGACGCGACGTTGCCGGAACGTCTTCGAGCGCGCCAGGCAGCAGCTGACGCGGATCGACGATCGGTCCGGTGCTGATCCGACGGCCAATAGCGTCGGCGTGCTCGGAGAGGATGCCCAACGATTCATCGACAGTCATTGCGCGCTCGCCCATGGTGATCCAGTAGTCGCTTCCGAAGTCCCTGGCGGCAATCGTGCCGACGATCGCCGCACTGAGCACATCGAGGGGAATGAGATCGACGAGGTTGCCCGGGTGGGCCGGGTAGTACGGCGCCTTGCCACGGCAGATCCAGTCGGAGAGTGCCTGGACGATCTGCGGCCGGCTGCTCTTGCCGGTCCGCGAGTCACCAATCAGGTTGGTGGGACGAAAGATCGTATGCGGCACTTCACTGTCCCGTAGCATCTGCTCCGCTTGGAGCTTCGAGGTGATATACGGCTTGACGACGTTGTCGGCAGCAAGAAACTCCGGCGAGCGGCGCTCGAGGGCGTGGACAAAGCTCGTGCTGACGAGCAAGACCGGCGCGCGGGCGCGCTTCGCCAACTCGATCACATACGCAGTACCGAGGACGTTGATTGCCTCATAGCGCGCGGCGGGCTGACCCCATTCAGTCAGCGCGCCGCCGTGCACGATCACGTCGGTCTCCTCAGCGAGCGCCTCCCAGCGGGTGGC
>JASLDD010000158.1 GCA_030151725.1 Solirubrobacteraceae bacterium | reverse complement strand
CGCGGAGGCAAGAAGGAGATCGGCCAGGTCATCATCAGCGACCTTTCCGGTGGCGTGCTGGAACAGTGGACCGGATTTCAGGTCGCGTGGACGATGGCTCGCGGCTACCCGGGTGCGTTCGGCAAGCACGTGAACGCCCTCTACATCTGGCTGCCGCTGTGCGTGTTGTTCCTGCTCCCCTTCTTCGACTTCCGCAGGCCGCTCTCGCTGCTGCACCTCGACCTGCTGGTGCTGGTCTCGTTCTCGGTGTCGCTGGCGTTCTTCAACCACGCCCACATCTACGCATCGGTGCCGCTGGCGTATCCACCGCTGCTGTACCTCCTGGCGCGCATGCTCGCTTTGCTGCGACGCGGGCGCCGGGTTCCCGAGCGGCGAGCCCTACGGTTGCTCGTCCCCACGCCGTGGCTGGCGATCGGGGTGATCTTCCTAATCGGCTTTCGTGTCGGGCTGAACGTCACGGACGCCAACGTCATCGACGTCGGCTACGCCGGAGTGATCGGAGCACAGCGGATCGTCGACGGCAAGCGGCTCTACGGGAACTTCCCGGCGGACAACGAACACGGCGACACCTACGGGCCGTTCAATTACGAGGCCTACGTGCCCTTTGAGCAGATCTTCGGCTGGAGCGGCATCTGGGATGACCTGCCCGCTGCCCACGGCGCAGCGGTCTTCTTCGACCTGCTCGCCACCGCACTGCTGTTCCTGATCGGCCGGCGCATGCGCGGGCCGACGCTGGGCGTGGCTCTGGCCTACGCATGGGTCTCCTTTCCGTTCACGCTGTTTGCGCTCGAGAGCAACTCCAACGACACGCTGGTGGCCGTGCTGGTGCTGGCCGCGCTGCTGGCGGCGAGCTATCGCTCACGTGCGGCACCAGCGGCTCGGGGCGCGCTCGGTGCCCTCGCGGGCCTAACGAAGTTCGCGCCGCTCGCGCTCGCTCCAATCTTGGCCACGCATGGGCTACAGGAGCTCGCTCCGCGAAGCCGCGCACGCGCGCTGGCCTCGTTCGTGATCGCGTTTGCGGTGGCCGCTGCGCTCGCCGCCATCCCCGCGTTGAGCCACAACTCGCTACACGAAATCTATGAGCGGACGTTCGTCTACCAGGCCAACCGCGCCTCTCCGTTCTCTGTGTGGGGCCTCTACGGATGGTCGGGAGCAGAGAAAATCGTGGAGCTGGGCGCGGTGGCCCTCGCCCTCGCCCTCGCAGTGCTTCCCCGCCGCTCCGACCTGGTGGGCCTCGCGGCCGCCTGCGGGGCGGTGATCATCGCGCTACAGCTGGGGATCGAACACTGGTTCTACTTGTACATCCCGTGGTTCTTCCCCCTGGTGATGATCGCGCTGCTGGGAGGATTCAGCGAGCCTCGCCGCCGGTTGGGGGTCGTGGCATCAGCACCTGCTCGATCGATGCCGCACGAAGCCGTCCCGAGCAGGAGATCAGCGCCCCCATCAGCCAGGGGTCCTCTTCTGAGGTCTCAAAGCGCACGGGCATCTGCGTGAGCAGCGACTCGATCGCCTGCTCGCGCTTGACGCCTATGACACCGCCGCGCGGGCCGGTCATGCCAACGTCGGTGATGTAGGCGGTCCCGCCGGGCAGAACACGCGCGTCGGCGGTCGGCACGTGGGTGTGTGTGCCGAGAACGGCCGTCACGCGCCCGTCGAGGTGCCAGCCCATGGCGACCTTCTCGGAGGTTGCCTCGGCGTGCACGTCAACGAGGATCTGATCCACCTCGCCGACTTCGCCGAGCGCCACCTCGATCTCGGTGAACGCCGAGCGCCCGGCACGCAGGTAGAGGTTGCCGCTGAGGTTGATCACGCCGAGGCGCACCCCGCCCCGCTCCACCACGCACACCCCACGACCGGGCTGGCTGCGCAGGAAGTTGGCCGGCCGGAGGATTGGGCGCTCGCCTTCCAGGTAGGGGTAGATCTCGCGACGGTGATAAGTGTGGTTGCCGAGCGTGATCGCATCGACTCCCGCCGCAAACATTTGCTCGGCGATCTTGGGAGTTATGCCCAGTCCGCCTGCCGCGTTCTCGCCGTTGACCACGACGAACGTGGGATCGTGGCGCTCGCGAAGCACCGGGAGGCAGTCGAGCAGGGTGTGCTTTCCAAGTCCCCCGACGACGTCGCCGACGAACAAGATGCTGACGGTGTCGGGGCCGGCGGCAGGCGTGGCGGCCGCCTCTGGCTCAGCCATACTCTGGCGATGGGAGCAGGGCTGTGAGTAGCACCTCCGAGGAAACGCCCGAGGCCGGACAGGCCCCTGAGGCGGCGCCACCGAGCAAGGAGGAGCAGGAGCTGACCGACTCCGCGCCGCCCGAGCACCCCGAGCCGCCGCGCGCGGTGGTGCCGCGCTGGGTGCAACTCGTGCTGCTGCCGATCTCGCTGCTCGCGATCTGGGCAGTGGCGAAAGCCGCCGGGAAAGTGCTGGTCATCTTCATAGTCGCGGCGCTGATCGCGCTGATTCTCAACCCGGCTGTCGCATTCCTGCAGCGTGGGAGGCTCCCTCGCGGCCTGGCGGTGCTTGCCGTGTACCTTGCATTCTTCCTGATGCTGAGCGGGATTGGCGTACTTCTTGCCAACCCTATCTCCAACCAGGTGGAATCGTTTAGCCGCGATGTGCCGACGCTCGTCAAGAAGGCCAACAAATCGCTCGCCAGCGCGCAAAAAACGCTCAACAGCAACGGCGTGCACGTGCAGTTCTTCAAGCAGGGCAAAACCGCGCTGCAGACGCTGCAGGACAAGCTGATCAAGGGCGCCGGCTCGATCGTCTCATCGGCCGGCGGCGTGCTCACAGAAGTGGTCAGCGCCGGCTTCGATTTCGTGCTCGTGTTCGTGCTGTCGGTCTACATGCTGCTCTACGGACCGCGCATCGGCGAACTGATGCGCAGATACATGCCCGACGGCGACGGCACCCCCGCCGATGACTACCCCCACCTCGTGCAGAGCGCGGTGGCGCGCTACGTGGGCGGTCAGCTGCTGTTCAGCCTGATCATGGGCGCCACCGCGGGCGTTGCGCTGTATGTGCTCGGGGTCACCGGGATCTTCCCCGACGGGCGCAGATTCGCGGTCGCCTTCGCGGTGTTCTATGCCCTGATGGAGCTCGTCCCCTACATCGGGCCGATCATCGGGGCGCTGCCTGCTGTGTTGATCGCGCTGTTCAGCGACCCCGTCTCGGCGTTGTGGGTGGCGGTCATGTTCGTGGCGCTCCAGCAACTCGAGGGGCACATCGTGGCGCCGCAGATCTTCGGGCACACGCTGCGCATCAACCCGTTGCTGGTGATCTTCGCCCTGCTGCTCGGGTTGCAGCTGCACGGCGTGGTGGGAGCTCTGATCTCGCTGCCGATCCTCTCGGTCCTGCGGGAGACGGCCGTCTACCTGGGGCGCCACATCGCGTTCGAGCCGTGGGAGCGCGAGTCCCGCCGGCTGTTGTGAGCGCGGTACTGAGCGTCAGCGCTCTAGGCAAGCGCTACGGCGAGCTGGAGGCGCTCACGGATGTCAGCTTTGCGCTCGACGCAGGCGAGATCGTGGCGGTGCTCGGTCCCAACGGCGCCGGCAAGACGACGCTGCTGTCGATTCTCGCGGGCGTCCAGCGCCCGAGCTCGGGAACCGTTGGCGGCGATCCTCGGAAGATCGGCTGGGCACCGCAGCAGTCGGCGCTCTACTCCAAGCTCACGGTGGCGGAGAACCTCGCCCTGTTCGCGCGGCTGGAGGAAGTCGCCGACCCAGCGACCGCGGTGAGGCGGATGCTCGAGCAGACCGGCTTGGCAGACCGTGCAGACGAGCCGGTGGGGCGCCTCTCGGGCGGCAATCGCCAGCGCGTGAACGTGGCGATCGGCCTGATCGCCGATCCACCGGTACTCGCGCTGGATGAGCCCTCGGCGGCCCTCGATCCTCAGCAGCGCGAGCGGCTGTGGGAGTTCGTCGCAACACTCGCCGAGACCGCGGTGATCTTCTCCTCGCACAACGTCGGAGAGGCACAGCGCCATGCCGACCGCGTGCTCGTGCTGGCCGGCGGACGGTTGCTCTTCGACGGGTCCGTGGACGGGCTGCTGGCGGCGGGCGGGGAGTCCCAGGACGGTGCTCTCGAGCCCGCGCTCGTGAGATTCCTGGCTGTGCAGGAGGGGTCGGCGTGAGGTGGCTGCTGGGCAAGGACCTGCTGATCCTGCGCCGCTCGCGCCTGCTGGTCGTGCTGCTTGTCGTCTATCCGGTCGCGATAGCGCTGCTGATCGGGTTCGCGATCTCTCGGAGCCCTTCGCGCCCACACGTGGCGATCGTCGATGAGACCCCCCCGGGAGAGACCGTGAGGGTCGGCAGCCAACGCGTTGCGATCAGCCACTATGCCCAGCAGCTGTTCAGCCAAGTGCAATCGGTGCGTGTCTCATCGCGAGCGCAGGCGGTGGAGAAGGTCAAGTCGGGAGAGGCGATCGCGGCGGTCGTGATCCCCGCGAACATCGCGGCGCGGTTGTCCTCCTCGATCGAGCAGGCCCAGCTGGAAGTCATCTACAACGGCGATGCGCTCGAACAGTCGCTGGTGCGCTCCTCGCTGAGTTCGGCCATCGCCGAAGCCAACAGAGCCTTCTCAGCCCAGATCCAGCAGGCGGCAGCCAAGGCGATCGAGACATTGCTGCAGGGCGGGGACTCGGGCATCCTCGGCGCTCCGGAAGACCTGATCGGCCTGAGCCAGATCCCGCCGAGCCTGAAGGCGATCATCGCCCGTCAGCCTCCCGGCCATGTGCGAAGCGAACTGGAACGGATCGAGGCGTTCGCCGGCTTCGCCGCTCAGAACCTGTCGCTGAGCAAGCGGGTCCTCTCCACGATCAGCCAGCCGATCGAGGTCAAGAGCACGCTCCTGCACGGCAGGCGCACGCCGCTGAACACGTTCGCGGTGGTCGTGGCGGTGAGCGTGTCGCTGATGTTCGTATGCGTGCTCCTGGCTGCCGGCGGCGTTGCGCTCGAGCGCGAAGAGCGCACGCTCGAACGCCTGATCAGGGGCCCCCCGGCGCTGATCTCGCGAGCGCTGCTGCTCGCCGAGAAGGGCCTGCTGGCGGCAGGGTGCTCATTCGTGCTCGCGCTGGCGATGCTGGCGGGCGTCGGAGGCTTCGTGGCGCTCGACTGGAACCGTTTCGGCCTGTGGGCGCTGGCGCTGGTGTTCGGCGCGGTGGCGTTTGGTGCGCTCGGGGTCGCGATCGGCGCGCTCGCGCGCGAGGTGCGCGCAGCGTCGCTGCTGGCCTTCCTGTCCTCGCTGCCGCTGGCGTTCCTCGCGCTGGTGCCCAGCGGCGCGGTTTCTGGCGCTTTCTATGGAGTGATTGGGGTGGTCTCATTTCTCTTTCCCTTCAAGGCCTCCCTGCAGGCGCTCGATGCGGCGGTCAACGGTGCCGCGCCGGCGATCGGTGGCTCGCTCGTGCATCTGGCTGGTCTGACGGTGCTCTTCGGCGCGCTCGCGCGCTGGGGGCTGCGCGGCGCCGAGTGAGCGCCACTGCGCCTGGGAGGCTCTAACCTGAGAGGGCATGGCCTTTCCACAGACGCGCATGCGCAGACTGCGGGCGAGCGCATCGCTGCGCGGTCTCGTTCGCGAGACGGACCTTCGTGCCGGTCAGCTCGTGCTGCCGATGTTCGTCGCCGACGAGCGCGAGCCGATCGCGACGATGCCCGGCGTGGAGCGCCTGACTCTGGCGGCAGCCGTGGCCGAGGCCCAGGAGGCGGCAGCGCTCGGGCTGGCAGCGGTGATGCTGTTCGGCATACCGACGGAGAAGGACGAGGAGGGATCGGGCGCCTGGGATGAGGAAGGAGTCGTGCAGTCGGCCACGCGTGCGATCAAGCAGGCCGTGCCGGATCTGCTGGTGGCCACCGATGTGTGCCTGTGCGAGTACACCGCCCACGGCCATTGTGGAGTGCTGAGGACGGACGGAGCGGTCGACAACGACGCCTCGCTCGAACTGCTCGCCCGCACTGCGGTCAGCCACGCTCGGGCGGGAGCCGACCTCGTCGCACCCTCGGACATGATGGACGGACGCGTGGGCGCGATCAGGGAGGAGCTGGACGCGGAGGGCTTTGCGGACACCCCGATCCTCGCCTACTCGGCCAAGTTCGCCTCGGCCTTCTATGGGCCCTTCCGCGAAGCCGCCGACTCGACGCCCGCGCAGGGCGACAGGCGCGGCTACCAGATGGACCCGGCCAACGGGCGCGAAGCCGTGCGCGAGGCCCTCCTGGACGGCCAGGAGGGCGCCGACATGGTGATGGTCAAGCCGGCGCTCGCCTACGGCGACCTGATCAGCGCTGTCAAGCAGGCGACGCAGCTGCCGGTGGCGGCCTACAACGTGAGCGGCGAGTATGCGATGGTCAAGGCCGGCGCGGCCGCCGGCTACATCGATGAGCGGGCGGCGGTGCTGGAGATCCTCACCTCCCTGCGCCGCGCAGGCGCCGACACGATCATCTCCTACCACGCAAAGGACGCAGCCAGATGGCTAGCAGAACAGACCTGATTCCCGACAGCGCCGACGCCCAGCGCGCGACCGCGGCCACGCCGAAGCTTCGCAGCCGCAAGGACGGCGCGGCGGTGGCGCTCGACGACGTCGACCGCAAGCTGTTGAACCTGATGCAGGGGAGCTTCCCGATCGCCCCCCGGCCCTACCTGCGGGTGGCCGAGCTGGGCGGTGTGAGCGAGGCCGAGGTGATGAGTCGCGTGCAGCACCTCCTCGACAAGCGCATCATCCGCCAGGTC
The DNA here is from genome assembly GCA_030151725.1 of Solirubrobacteraceae bacterium. Classification (GTDB taxonomy): domain Bacteria; phylum Actinomycetota; class Thermoleophilia; order Solirubrobacterales; family Solirubrobacteraceae; genus Palsa-744. Next base: position 2,807 of record JASLDD010000158.1, on the reverse strand, counting down.
ACGCCGATCTTCGACACCCGCGCGCTCGGCTACTCCTCGATGTTGGTCGCCGCCAAGGTCGATCCCGAGCACCCCCATCGGGCCGCCCAGATCATCAACCAGCATCCCGGCGTCTCACACAACTACCTGCGCAACCACGAGTTCAACCTGTGGTTCACGATCGCCACGGAGCCCGACTCGAAGCTGGGCTTGGAGGGCACGCTCGAGGTGCTGGCCCGCGAGTCGGGCGCGGAGTCGGTGCGCCAGCTGCCGACGCTGCGGCTGTTCAAGATCCGCATGGATCTCGAGATGGAGGGCGACACCAAGGCTCTTGCAAGCGCCGCCGAGGTGAAAGAGCCGATCGAGCTCGAGCCCCAGCCCTACGACGAGACGGACATCGCGGTGATCAGGGCGCTGCAGGGTGACATGCCGGTCGTCGAGGAGCCCTACGCGCCCGCCGCGGCCGCGCTCGGGATGACCGAAGAGCGCTTCCTCGACCATTTGGCCGGGATGCAGGAGCGCGGCCTGTTGCGCCGCGTTGCGGCCATTCTCTTTCACCGCCGCGCCGGTTTCTCGGCCAATGGCATGGGCGTGTGGAAGGTTCCCGACGATCGGATCTTCGACATCGGCTGTCGCATGGCCGCCGTGCGCGGCGTCTCGCACTGCTACCAGCGCCCGACCTACGAGGACTGGCCGTATTCGGTCTTCACGATGGCCCACGGGCGCTCCAAGGAGGAGTGCGACGCGGTGCTGGACGCCATTGCCGAGCAGACCGGGATCCACGAGCGCGCCACGCTGTACTCGTCCACCGAGTTCAAGAAGATCCGCCTCACCTACTTCACCGAGGACTTCAAGAACTGGGAGTCGACGCGCGCTTGAGCGTGAGCTTGTGACGGCTTCGCTCACGGATACGCGCTCGGCGGAGCTCTACCGGCGCGCTCTGCAGCGGATCCCAGGCGGGGTCAACTCGCCCGTGCGCGCGATGCAGGCGATCGGCCGCGAGCCGATCTTCATCGAACGGGGCGAAGGCGCGGAGTTGCTCGACGTGGACGGCAACCGCTACGTCGACTACGTCTGCTCGTGGGGGCCGCTGATCCATGGGCATGCCCACCCGCACGTGCTCGAGGCGCTCACGCGTGCGGCCGCCAGGGGGACGAGCTTCGGCGCGCCCACGCTCGGCGAGGTGGAGATGGCAGAGGCGGTGGCGTCGCGGATGGAGAGCGTGGGGATGCTGCGCATGACCTCCTCGGGCACCGAGGCGACGATGACGGCGCTGCGTATCGCGCGTGCGGCCACGGGCCGCGAGCTGGTCCTGAAGTTCGCGGGCGCCTATCACGGCCACCTCGACGGGCTGTTGGCAGAGGCCGGTTCGGGTCTTGCCACGCAGGCGCTGCCGGCGAGCCCAGGAGTGCCGGCCGGGGCTGCCGCGCAGACGATCGTGATCCCGTGGAACGATCCCGACGCGCTGCAGGCGGCCACCGAGCGCTACGAGCTGGCGGCGATCATCGCCGAGCCGATGCCGGCCAACATGGGACTCGTGCCGGCAAGCGCGGGCTTTCTCGAGCTGCTGCGCACGCGCGCCGATGAGAACGGCGCGCTGCTGGTGCTCGACGAGGTGATCAGCGGCTTTCGCGTCGCACGCGGCGGCGCTCAGGAGCTGGCGGGAGTGAGCGGCGACTTGACGGTCATGGGCAAGATCATCGGTGGCGGGCTGCCCGCGGCGGCAGTAGGCGGTAGGGCCGAGCTGATGGAGATGCTGAGCCCCGCAGGTGCGGTCTACCAGGCGGGCACCCTGTCGGGCAACCCGCTGGCGGTGGCAGCGGGACTCGCGACTCTCGAGCTGCTCGACGAGGACGCGTATGTGCGCCTGGCGAGCATCACAGAGCGTCTCGCGAGCGGCCTGCGCGAGGCAGCCGGCGGCTACCCGGTCCAGATCTCGAGCGCTCCGGGCCTGCTGACGGTCTTCTTCAGCGACGAGCCGGTTGGGAGCTTCCAGCAGGCCAAGGAGTGCGACCTGGAGACACATGCGGCCTGGTGCCGGGAGCTTCTCGGTCGTGGCGTGTATCCGCCGCCCTCGCAGTTCGAGGCGTGGTTCCCCTCGCTGGCGCACACGGGCGAGCAGATCGAGCGCACGCTCGAGGTAGCGGCTGCAGCGTTTGCGGCCCTGCCCGAAAGCAAACGCCGATGAGCGCGGCTGCGCAGACCGGTGCACAGAATGGCGTGGAGCGTCTGCGCGCGCTGCTGTGCGAGCAAGGCGGCCTGATGGCCTCGCTGGTCTCCACCACGCCGAGCGATGCAGACACGAGCTCTGTCTCGCCGGCGAGGCTCGCCGCGGAGGGCCCTCGCGCGGAGGGCAGGCGCGAGGAGTATGAGCTGCTCGTCGAGGCAATCTATGAGGGCTACCTCCTGCACTACGGCTCGCCGCGCGTCGTGAACGTCCCGGAGGCGGACCTCAGGCTGCTGGTCGGCGATCAGCTCTACGCGATCGGTCTCGCCCGCCTTGTGGACCTCGGCGACACGGTCGCGGTGGCCGAGCTCGCCGACACGATCACGCTCAGCGCGCTCGCGCAGGGAGCCGGACGCGAGGATCTGGCAGCTGCCGTTTGGGCCGCGGGCGCACGCGCGGTGGGGTGGGGTCCAAGCACGGAGCACACGCGCGCGAAGAGCCTCGTTTGCGACGGCGCCGCTGAGGCGTTCGAGGCGATGCGCACAAGCGCTGGGGCTGTCCCAGCGTCGCCCTGAATCGCGCCTCGATATTGTTAGCGCCAGGTGTCCGACAAGCGCTCCAAACAGAAGTCCAAGTACACGCTCGACCGCAACATCCCCGG